>JBMOHW010000001.1:0-125681 GCA_049317665.1 Terrimicrobiaceae bacterium
GTTGCGGGTGACCTTCTCCGCCAAGGCCTGCAGGAACTCCGCGAGCGGGATGCCGGAGAAATCCGCACCCGCCATGCGGAAGGAAGTCGGTCCGGCCTGCAGAAGTTTCGCGGGTGAATTGAGAGTCGTCCAACCAGTCGTCGTGTAGTCGGTAAAGACCGGGCCAGCAAAAAATTGGCAGTCGCTCGACTCAACGATTTCCACGCATCGCGGACTACTCACGATGCCCCAGTAGGTGCCGATGAACGCCGGATGATTTTCAGGGATCAGCCCCTTTGCATCAGGCATTACCGCGACGGCGCACCCAACGGCATCGGCCAATTTCAAGAATGCCTCGCAAGCCCCAGCGCGGCGGAGTTTGGAGCCCGCGACGAGAACTGGTTTCACCGAAGAGTTGATCCGAGCGGCTGCAGCGTCGACCGCAGCGGCGAGGGCCGCAGAGTCTATCGAGGGTGGCGAAGGAGGAAGCGTCAACGCCCCGGGGGAGGAGATGGCCGCCCCGGAGAGATTGCAGGCGATCTCGAGATAGACGGGTTTCCGTCTGGCCAAGCATGTGGTAATCGCGGCGTCGATGAGATGGGGGGCATCTTGAATGTTCCGGATATTGAAGGTCTGTGCAACCACGGGCGCAAAGCATCGCTCTGTCTGATAAAAATCCTTCTCTCCCAACGTGTGATGGATCAGGTGGCCAGCTGGGGCGTCGTTGGTGTTTGGTCCGCCCGAGACGACGAGCAGCGGCAAGTCGTCGGAATAGGCACCTGCCGCCGCGTTGATGACGCTCAGTCCTCCAACCATGTAAGTCACAACGACCACGGACAGCCCGCCAGTCGAGCGCGCGTATCCATCGGCGGCGTAGCCCGCGTTGAGCTCGTTACAACACCCGATCATTCTCAGATCCGGCTGCTTAAGAAGCTCGTCGAGCAGGACGAGGTTGAAGTCGCCGGGAACGGTGAAAAAATCCCGTGTGCCCGCTTGGGCGATTCGTGATGCCAGGAATGAACCAATGGTTGAACTCATCGGGACTAGTTGGTGTAGGCGGGTTGGTAGGCGAGGCTGCGAATGTGGGCACCGATGTCCGCAGGTTTTGAAATGCGAGCGAGGCCCCGCTCGAAGATGACCTCTGCGATTTTTGTCGCGGTGTTCAGCGATGCTTCGAGGATGTGGCTCTGGGGCGGGTAGATCAACCCGGCCGCAAGATTTTCCTCCGTGACTTGTTCGGCCACGGCTTTTGCGGCGGTAATGAAGAGTTCCTCGGGAACACGCGATGACTCGGTGGCAAGCACGGCCATGCCCATTGCCGGGAAAATGTAGACGTTGTTTCCCTGGCCTGGGATGAACTTTTTCCCATTGATCTCCACCGGATCGAACGGACTGCCGCTCGCAAAGATCGCGCGGCCACCGGACCATTTGTAGGCTTCCTCGGCTGTGCACTCCGAGCGCGATGTCGGGTTCGAATACGGAAAAATAATCGGGCGCTCGTTGATCTCCGACATCGCTTCGATGACCTGCTGGTTGAAGAGTTTCGGGACCGTGCTCACGCCGATGATGCAGGTCGGACGCAGGGCTTTGATTGCCTCGACAAATGAAGAGACAGGCGGGTGGTCGTGAGCGAAAGGCTTCTGGAACGCTTGGAGATCCGTGCGGGAAGCGACCATGAGGCCGTTTACGTCAAATAGCCACGCGTGTTGGCGCGCCTCATCGAGCGTAATCCCGTCCAACGCCATTGCCTCGCTGATGAGCTCTGCGATCCCCGTCGCGGCCGAGCCTCCGCCAAGGAATAGGAAACGCTGGTCGGTGAGCTTTTGTTTCGAGATCCTCAGGCCGCCAAAAATCCCGGCGAGAGCTACGGCAGCCGTGCCTTGAATATCGTCGTTGTAGGTGCAAATCGTATTGCGGTAGCGATCCAATATCGGGACCGCATTAAAATTCGCGAAGTCCTCCCACTGGATGCAGCATTTGGGAAACAAGGCTTGCACAGCCTGAACGTATTCCTCGATGAACGCATCATACTCGGCGCCCCGCACACGATGCTGACGCAGCCCAAGATAGAGGGGATCGTCCAGAAGATTCTGGTTGTTCGTGCCGACGTCCAGAGTGATGGGCAGAGTCAACCGGGGCGGAACACCGGCACAGGCCGTGTAGAGCGAGAGCTTGCCGACAGGAATGCCCATCCCGCCCACGCCTTGATCGCCGAGCCCGAGGATTCGCTCGCCATCAGTCACGACGATAAAGCGGACGTCTTTCTCCGGCCAACGCGAGAGGATTTCCTTCAGGCGGCCTTTCGCGGTGATCGGCAAATACATCCCCCGGGAGGAGCGGAAAAAATGATCGAACTTTTGACAGGCCTCACCGACGGTCGGTGTGTAAACCAGCGGCATGAATGTCGCCGGGTCCGACATCAGCACGGCGTAGAATAACGTCTCGTTCCGCGTCTGGAGATCGGTAAGAAATTGATATTTCTGGAAATCGTTCCCGAGGTCTTCCATCTGGGTGTGAACCCTGCCGATTTGGAGTTCCAGCGTATCGACGCCTGGGGGGAGGAAGCCTTCGATTCCCAGAGCCCGCCGCTCGGACTCGGTAAAGGCACTTCCTCGATTCGCGCGGGGATCCCGCAAGGTATTGATTCCGGAGGTTGGAGTGTTCATAGGGATTTCAGGCGGTAGCGACATAGGGGTGGACCATCTTGGAAGGATCGACGACGCGATCAAACTCTTCCTCGGTCACGAAGCCCAGCTGGAGTGCTGCGGCTTTCAGTGTGAGGTCGTGGTCCATCGCGAAATGGGCAATCTTCGACGCTTTGTCGTATCCGATCACAGGGGCGAGTGCGGTGACGAGCATGAGCGAACGGTCCACGTATTCTGCAATCTTTTTGAGATTTGGTTTCGTGCCCTCGACCAGGAACTTCCGGAAATTCGTGCAGCCATCTGTGAGAATCGTGATCGAGTGGGTGATGTTAAAAATGATCAACGGCTTGTAGACGTTCATCTCAAGGTATCCGCTGGCACCGCCGAAGCCGACAGCGACATCGTTGGCCATCACTTGGACGGCGATCATTGTTAGTGCCTCGGCTTGGGTGGGGTTGACCTTGCCTGGCATGATCGACGATCCGGGTTCGTTCTCGGGAATCATGAGTTCGGCGAACCCCGCGCGGGGACCGCAAGACATCAGGCGAATGTCGTTCCCGATCTTGTAGAGTGAGACTGCCAGGGTGCGGAATGTGCCGGAGAGTTGCACGAGCGCATCGTGGGCGCCTTGGACGGTAAATTTGTTTGGGGCACTCACGAACGGTAGTCCGGTGAGCATGGCGATCTCCGCAGCGACCGCCTCTGCAAATCCCGGGGCAGCATTGATGCCGGTGCCGACAGCGGTTCCGCCAAGAGCGAGACGATAGACGTCGTGGAGGGCGTCCGTGAGCCGCTGGATGTTGTCCGTCAGCATGCCCGCGTAGCCCGACCATTCCTGGCCAAGTGTGATCGGCGTGGCGTCCTGCATGTGGGTGCGTCCGATTTTGACGATCGCTTTCCACTCTTCCGATTTGGCCGAGATGGCATCCCGGAGCTCGGTAAGCGAAGGCAGGAGGCGGGCGGTCACGTTGACCGCGGCGGCGATATACATCGCGGAGGGAAACGAATCGTTCGACGACTGCGACATGTTGACATGGTCGTTCGGGTGAACCGGGGCCTTGCTGCCGAGTGGGGTTCCGGCGAGTTGGCAACACCGATTGGAGATCACCTCGTTCACGTTCATGTTGAACTGCGTGCCGCTGCCCGTCATCCAGACGTGGAGGGGGAACATGTCGTGGTGTCGGCCTTCCAGAATCTCGTCGCAGACCTTGACGAGAAGATCGTGTGTCTTGGCATCGATGCGTCCGCCTTTGAAGTTTGCAGCGGCAGCGCCTTTCTTGAGCGTCGCGTAAGCCGTGATCATCTCGCGGGGGATGAGGTCTTTCCCTATGCTGAAGTGCTCCAGCGAGCGCTGGGTTTGGGCGCCCCATAGCTTGTCGGCGGGGACTTCAACTTCCCCCAAGCTATCGGACTCTTTGCGGTTTTCGATCGTGTTCATGGGGTTTATCTTCGAGCGGTAAATCGGAGGGGCACGAGGGTCAACGCATTTAAAACGACTTTTCCGACTTGTGCACCATCATCGGTGCCGCGACGCCGATGGCAATCGCCAGCACCATGAGAAGGCTGGTCGCGCTGAGGGCGAGAGTTTCGGATAGGAGGGCAACCGGGGCGTCCGGCCCGGCTTTGATGATCTCGAGGAAACCAATGACGGCCCGGAAAGCATAGGAACCCGGGATCATGGCGACGACGCCCGGAAACGCAAATGCCGAGATCGGCGCCCGAAACCACCCTGCGAAGATGGCTGAAAGAAACCCGGCGGCCAGAGCCCCGATTAAGGATCCTGTGACGATATCGATGCCATGCTGGAGGCAGAACGTGCGTGTGGTGTGGCTTGCAGCTCCGCAAATAATTCCCACCCACGCGAGGCGCCAGGGAACATTAAAAAGGAACAGGTATCCAAGGGCGGCCAGTGCTGAAAACACGGCATCCTCGGCCAGCGGGAGGAGAGTGGAATCCTCCGGAACCGGTATGGCGACACCGGTGAGGAACGTGGCCACGAAAAGCCCGACGGCGATTGACAGCGTGAGCAGCGTTGCAAAACCCAAACGCGAAAGGCCAAGCGTCATGTGGTTTTTGATCATGTCCTGCACGCAGTTTACGAGCGGCACACCGGGAATGATGATCATTCCCACTGCGAGGAAGCAAAGCGTCGGCTGGTCGCTCCATTTCATGAGCGAGGCGACGCCAGCAATGATTCCGCTCACGGTTGCGCCCAGGAACGCGGAGAGAAATACATTTCCACCTCGTCGCCCCATCTCCAAGCGCAGCCACGTGCCCACGGTCGCCGCGCCGAATGCGACGCCGAACGTGCTCCAATCTCCCCCAAACAAACGGCTGAGACTGGCTGCGGTGAGGCTCAGGGCCGCGACAACCATCCACGTTTTGTAGATCGGCGGTTGTTTCTCGATCTCGTTGAGACGCCTCCGAATCTCTCCCAGATCCCGCAGTCCGGCCTCGACCTCGGCGAGCAGGGTCTTAGCGTCCGCGACCGAAGCCATGTTGACCCCGATCGCCGGGATTCGGTTTCCGGTTTTTGTGCGAAACTCGTCTTGGCACGAGAGAGTGACGAGCAGAGATTCCCAAGTGATAACGAGATGGGCCTCGCATCCGAAAGCCTCGGCGAAGCGCCGGACAGACCTCTCGACTTCCTCGGTATCTGCGTTGCTTTCGAAGAGAATGCGCCCAAGGTTCAGCGCGAGATGCGAGACCTCTTCGAGGGAAACCGTGGCGGACGCCATGGAGCGAGTCATCTCAGACGCCAAGATCAGAAACAATACAATTTCACCCTGGCCGGCAGCCCGGCCCTACACGGTGCCCCGGCTAAGCCAACCCCGCCGCCTTCCAGTCAACTCCGCGCATATCGCCGGAATCTAGAAACTTTTGGTGCATCGCGAAGGCGGCGCTGAGGGTGGCGGGCGTCTGGCCTTTGGTGACGCTGTCGAAGTAGCCGTGGAGCTCGGCGCGAAAGTCGGGGTGGGCGCATTGGTCCACGATCAAGCGCGCGCGCTCGTGCGGGGTTTTGCAGCGGAGGTCGGCGACTCCGTTCTCTGTGACGACGACTTGCACCGAGTGTTCGCTATGGTCCATGTGGCTGACCCATGGGACGATGGGGCTGATCTTTCCGCCTTTGGCGAGCGATGGGCAGGTGAAAATCGAGATGTAGCCATTCCGGGTAAAATCCCCTGAGCCCCCGATGCCGTTCATCATGCTGGAGCCCATGACGTGCGTGGAATTGACGTTGCCCGAGAGATCGACTTCGATGGCCGTATTGATGGTGATGATGCCGAGGCGGCGGACGAGTTCCGGGTTGTTCGTGATCTCTTGCGGACGCAGGCAGATGTGTTTTTTGAAAAACTCCAGATCCGCGTAAATCTCCTGCAAGACCGCGGGACTGACGGTGAGCGACGTGCCGGTGACAAACTTGCATTTCCCCTTTTTGATCAACTCGATCACGGAATCCTGGATAACTTCTGAAAACATTTCGAAGGGCGGAATGTCGTCGTTCTCGCCGATGGCGCCGAGGACGGCATTGGCGATGTTGCCGACGCCGGATTGGAGGGGGAGGAACTCTTTCGGAATCCGACCCGCGCGGATCTCGGCCGCGAGGAACTCCGCAACGTTCTGGCCGATTTTTTGGGTGGTTTCGTCCGAAGGATCGAAGGGAGAGACTTCATCGGGAAGGTCGGTTTCCACAATGCCCACGATTTTATCCGGATCGACTTGAATGAAGGGCTGTCCGATGCGCGAGGAGCAATCCGAGAGCGGAATCGGCTTTCGGTGGGGCGGGTCGGCCGGTTCGTAGATATCGTGGAGTCCGCAGAGAGCGGCCGGGTGGCGGCGATTGAGCTCGATGAGGATTTTGTCCGCAACCTGGCAGAAGGTCGGGGCTGCGCCGACGGAGGTGGTGGGAATGATCTGCCCGTCCGGAGTCACATCACAAGCCTCGACAATGGCCCAATCGAACCGGCCGAGAAATCCGTAGCGGATTTGCTGCTGGAGGGTGGAGAGGTGCATGTCGAAGAAACGCGTCCGCCCGGCGTTGATTGCTGCGCGGAGGTGTTTGTTCGACTGGTAGGGGGTGCGCCACGAGATGGCGTCGGCGAGGGCGAGTTCGCCGTCCAGTGACTGGCCCGTGGAGGCTCCTGTGACGACTCCGACTTGAAGGGGGCGTCCGGCTTCATGCTCGGCCATCGCTCGTTTGGCGAGGGCGATCGGGATGGCCTTGGCGGCTCCTGCGGGGGTGAATCCGCTGAACCCGATGGTATCCTGATCCCGGATCATTGCGGCGGCCTTATCGGCACTGATGAACTTTTCTTGGAACGTCATGTGATTTTCTTTTTTGCGTTAAATGAGACTCTTTCAGTAAACCTCTATCAACCTCTCAACGCTTTGATGTTCGACAAGGTTTTCGTAGTTGGAATCATCAAAAAGTCGGAGGTTCCCCTGAGGATCGAGCCCTGCGAAGCGGCCGAATGCCATCCCTCCACCCGAAAGCTCGATGCGGACGAGGGGCGAGTCCGACCAACGGTGATTCAGCTGGCGGATGGCAGATTCTTTTCCCTCCGCAGACATCTCGAGGTGGGCATCGGCGAGAGCGTTCAAGGTGCGCATCGCCATTTCCTCGAGATCCGGAGGGCGGGAGATTTCGCGGGCGAGACTGGTTGAAACGGGAGCCAAGGACGGGTCGTCGATCCACGGCGTGTTGGCGACATTAAGTCCGAATCCCACCGTGATCGAATGGGGTGCGGATTGCTCGATCAGGAGACCGCCCAGCTTTTTCCTGCCGATCATGAGATCGTTTGGCCAGCGGAGGCGGGCACCCGGCACCGGGATGGCCTCGATCATTTTCAACAAGTGTAACCCGACCATGAGGGAAAACCCCGCCCATTTCTTCGGTCCCCCCTCGGCCGGAAGGATCGCCGAGATCCAAAGGCCCCCGGGATCCGATACGAACTTTCTTCCGAATCGCCCGCGCCCCGCGCGCTGGTGATCGGCACGAACCGCATCCCATGGATGGAGCCCGCGTGCGACATCGTTCGTCGAATCCGCGACCGGGTAATGGAACAGCCGCCAACCGGCGGCACCCACCCCTGTTGCGACAGTCATGTCAGCACTTTCCACAGAGGCGCTGGTCCGCTTCCGCTCTACGCCTTCGTCGAAAATCGCATCTCGTATTCGAAGAGCTCGCCGGGCTGAAAAAATCGGTTCAACTCGATCCCGGCATTCTCGAGACTGTCGGAAGCATGGGCAATATTCACCATGACGTCGACACCGAAGTCGCCGCGGATTGTGCCCTTGGCCGCTTTTTTGGAATCTGTCGGTCCGATGATATCCCGGACCCGGTCCACGGCATTCTCGCCCGCAAGCGCGAGAGCGATGATCGGAGTCGACTGCATGAAGGTTTCGACCTCCGGAAAGAAGGGCTTCGTGGCGATGTGAGCGTAGTGTTCGCGTAGGAGGGATGCCTCGGCGCGGAACATCTTGCATCCGCGAATCTGAAATCCCGCCTCTTCGAAGCGCTTGATAACCTCGCCGGTTTTGCGTCCCGACACGCAGTCGGGCTTCAGGAGAATAAGAGTCGTTTGCATGAGGGCCGGAATTTACCCGTCTGCGCGGCGAGGGGAAGAAGAATCCGTCGCGGGAATTGTTCCCGATGCCGGGCTAAGCTGCGGGTGGATTTGAAAAATCTTCTGCCAAATGCCTTCGGATGCGCTTTAGTTTAACGGCATGAATCTCAAGAATCCGTCCCTCCTCCGAAACACGGCATTGTTCTGCGGGCGTTGGCAGGGAAGTGCCACGGGGGAAACGATCGAGGTCGTGAACCCTTTTGATCGCTCGTTGATCGGGAGCGTCCCGATGCTCAGCGCGGACGAGACGCGCGAGGCGATTAATTTTGCGGCAAGTGCGATGAAGGCCTGGCAGGCCCGGCCGTCCTCGGAGCGTTCGCGACTTTTGCGCCGATGGTTTGATCTCATGCTCGAGAATGCCGACGATCTGGCAGCGATTCTGACGGCCGAACAAGGTAAGCCCCTGGCCGAGGCGAAAGGCGAGATCCTCTATGGAGCGTCGTATGTTGAGTGGTTTGCGGAGGAGGCGAAGCGTGTCAATGGAGACATGATTCCGGCGCCATCGGCCGACCGTCGTCTCGTCGTCTTGAAGGAAGCGGTCGGTGTTTGCGCTGCGATTACACCGTGGAACTTTCCGAATGCGATGATTACCCGCAAGCTGGCTCCGGCGCTCGCGGCCGGTTGCGCCATGGTCATCAAGCCAGCACTGCAGACGCCGCTCTCGGCGCTGGCCCTCGCGGCCCTCTCGGAAGAGGCCGGAATCCCGGCGGGATTGGTGAGCGTCGTTACCGGCGATGCGCATGTGGTGGGAGGCGAGTTGTGCTGCCACCCCCTGGTGCGAAAACTGACCTTCACGGGTTCAACGAATACCGGGAAGATCCTTCTCCGCCAATGTGCCGACACGGTTAAGAAAGTGACCATGGAACTCGGAGGGAATGCGCCCTTCATCGTCTTTGAAGATGCCGATCTGGATGCCGCGGTCGAGGGATGCCTGGTGTCGAAGTTTCGGAATGCCGGGCAAACGTGTGTCTGCGCGAACCGGATCTTTGTTCACGAAACCGTCATGGATCGGTTTTCAGAAAAACTCGTCGCCGCCGTCTTGGCATTGGTTGTTGGCGACGGGAGGACAGAGGGTGTCCAACAGGGGCCGCTGATTGACGATGCGGCGATCGGGAAGGTTGAGGATCTTGTCATTGACGCCTGCCGAAAAGGGGCGCAGGTCACTTGCGGGGGAAAGCGGCATGTCTTGGGTGGGACGTTTTATGAGCCGACGGTTTTGAGAAATTGCTCACCGGGGATGGCACTTGCCGAAGAGGAGATTTTTGGCCCCGTCGCCCCGCTCTTTTCGTTTTCGACCGACGAAGAGGTCATCGAGTTGGCAAACTCTTCGAGCGTCGGTCTCGCGGGTTATTTTTACACGCGGGATCTGGGACGGGCCTGGCGGATGGCTTCGGCCCTGGAATGCGGAATGGTCGGCATCAACACCGGGATGATCTCGAATGCGATGGCGCCATTTGGCGGCATCAAGGAATCGGGCATGGGACGCGAGGGCTCGAAGTATGGACTCGAGGAATACCTGACGATCAAATACGTTTGCATGGCGTTTTGACGAGCTCTCCACCCAGCCGTAGCCCTCGATGGCGATGCCGGCGTCCAATTTCGCTTGTCAGTCAACCGACGGGGAAACAGATTCAACATTCTCCGATATGCCAAACACGATTTTGATAGGTGCCCAGTGGGGTGATGAAGGAAAAGGAAAAATCATCGATTTTCTGACTGACGAAGCGGACATCGTGGTGCGCAGCCAGGGCGGAAACAATGCCGGACACACGATTGTCATTGGCGGGGAGAAATATGTTCTCCACCTCATTCCGTCCGGAATCCTTCGCCGTTCGAAGACTTGCGTAATCGGGAACGGTGTGGTGCTCGATCCGGTGGCGCTCGTCACCGAGATCGAGGGGCTTCGCAAGCGCGCGGTGAAAGTGGATAAAAACCTGCTCATCAGCGATGCTGCGCATATTGTGTTGCCCTATCATCGCGCGCTTGACGAGCAGCGTGAGGTGCTCAAGGGGCGGAACAAGATTGGCACGACGAAGCGTGGAATCGGTCCGGCTTATGGAGACAAGGCGGCGAGGACGGGGATCCGAATGAGCGATTTGATTCGCCCGGATGTCTTCAAACAAAAACTCGCCCTGCGCGTTCGGGAGAGCAATGCCGTTCTCAAGAGCCTCGGAGCATCCCCGCTCAGCGGAAAAAGGATCCTCGAGGATTCGTTGGCAGCCGCGGAAATCCTTCGACCATTTGTTACTAATACCGTTGTCTATCTCCACAAGGAAATGCTCTCCCGGAAGAGCCTCCTTTTCGAGGGAGCACAAGGAACGTTTCTCGATATCGACCATGGCACGTATCCCTTCGTCACGAGCTCGAACACGACATCCGGCGGCGCCTGCACGGGCAGCGGAGTTCCTCCGAATCGGATCGACCGGGTGATCGGTGTGATGAAGGCCTATACCACGAGAGTCGGGGAGGGGCCGCTCCCATCCGAGGACAAGGGGATCACGGACGCGCTACATGCGATGGGTCGGGAGTTTGGCGCGACCACAGGGCGTCCCCGGCGATGCGGGTGGTTTGATGCGGTGGCCACGCGGTTCGCGGCAATGGTCAACGGAATCGATGAACTCGCGATCACCAATCTGGATGGACTCGATCAAGTCGAAAGGATCCGGGTGTGCACGGCTTACCGGCTCGACGGAAAAAAACTCGGGTCGCTGCCGACAGACCCTGCCGAGCTTGCGAGATGCCAGCCCGTCTTCACCGATTTTCCCGGGTGGATGAAATCGACAGAGCAGGCCACAAAATTTTCGGAGCTTCCGGTGCTCGCCCGCGATTACGTGAAGACGATTTCTGAACTCACGGGTGCAAAGCTTTCGATTGTCAGCGTCGGGCCCGGGCGTTCCCAGACGATCCGGCTTTGAACCCGTGAGCGTCATCCCCCAGCATGTCGCCGTCATCATGGACGGCAACGGAAGATGGGCGCAGCAACGAGGGCTGCCCCGGCTGGCCGGTCACGAACAGGGCTCGAAGTCGATCCGCGCCTGTGTGGAAGCCTGCATGGAGTCGGGCGTCGAGTATCTGACGCTCTATGCGTTTTCGTCCGAAAATTGGAAGCGGCCCGCGGCCGAAGTCAGCGGCCTGATGCTTTTGTTGGAGCGATTTTTGAATGAGAAAAAAGAGGAGATGATGCGGGAAGGGGTCCGTCTTCGAGCGATTGGACGGCTCGAGCAATTGCCGGCACCGTGTCGGAAGAAACTCGATGAAGTCCGCTTGGCAACGGCAGCCAATTCGAAGCTCCAAGTTATCCTTGCGCTGAGCTATAGCGGGCGTGTCGAGATCATCGATGCCGTTCGCTCGATTGCTCGCGACGCAGCTTCGGGTTCGGTGAGCGAGGGGGACATCACGCCGGAGTTCTTCGCTGACCGGCTCGCGACGGCAGGAATCCCCGATCCTGACCTGCTCATTCGCACGTCCGGAGAGATGCGGATCTCAAATTTTCTCCTGTGGCAGCTCAGCTACACGGAGATTCATGTAACGAAGAAGCTCTGGCCCGATTTTGACAAAGCCGATTTCTTCGAGGCCCTGAAGGACTACGCCGGTCGGCAAAGGCGTTTTGGTGGGGTCTGAAACGCCGGTCAGTGCCTCTGGAAATCTCCCATGTAGCGCTGCAGGATGTCGGATAGGTCTTGCGACTCGATCAGCTCCAAAAGCGCGGCGTTCACGGGCAGGCGGAGCGGGCTCCCGATGGCGAGCGCGAAGCCGTAATTCTCGGGAGAGAAAATGGGGCCGACTTCCGTAATGGGAAGTTGCGGGTGGCCGAAATCAAACATTTGCAGGACCGGCGCATCATCAACAATCGCCGCGGCTTTTCCACCCAGCATCGACGAAACCGCTTCTTCGAGGCTGTCCACCGGAAGAGTGGTCACTCCGTTTTCGCGCAGGTAGTCCGCTCCCGTGGTTCCGGCGATCGCCGCGACGGTCTTGCCCGGGAGGTCCTGTGGCCCGGAGACTCGCGAGGTCAATTTTTCAACGGTCATTGCACTGGTGATGCTTGAGGTCACATAGGCAACGGTCAGGAGGCCGAGAATCGTCCACACCACCATCACCAATCTGCCGAGCACGCCCGGGAAGCCCTTATAAACGGATTTTCCGGTCAGCGCGAGTGACACGACGTAGTAGAACGACTCCGCGATTCCCTCGCGACGGGTTTTTGGAAAATCCGGATTGTGACGCCGTTCGAATAGGAAAACCGCAATAGTTAACAAGACCACGGCGCCGACGACATACCAGAAAGCCTCCAGTCGGGTGAGTCCGGCCAAGTCCGACCAGATCCGGCTGACCGAGTGGGGACGGGCTTCGGGGATCATAATCTGGAGGCCCGAGCGGAAGAAGGGTTGCGAAAATTCCACCTGAGCGAGTCTTGCTCGTGTGATTCCCGTGTTTCCAACCAACACGTCGATCTCGCCGGCGGCAACAGCAGCCAAGCCGTCGCTCACCGAGGGGAACTTGCGGTAGGAAAATGTCCATGAGTTGGCGGTTGCGATTTTTTCCCAGATCTCCACTGCGGCACCGAGCGGCGGGCCGGGATCGGTCCACTTCACAAAAGGAGGTTCTCCGGCAACGCCCACGCGCAGGGCCTCTGAGGCGAATGCGCTCGAAATGGCGAGCACGATAGCAAACGCAACCGCCGCCTTCACCATTTCCGGACGCGGGACAGCCAGAAGACGCCGATCGCCGATGCCACGGCGAGGATGTTGATCAGGTAGAATGGCCAGTGTTCGTTCTCCATGGGCATCGGGAGGCGGACGTTCATTGAGAAGATGCCGACAACGAGGTTCGCCAACATGATCGCGATCGTCCAAATCGTGAATTTCTTGATGAGAATATTGAGGTTGTTGCTCACGATCGACGCCCGGGCATCCATGAGGCCGGCGACGACTTGCGCATAAATTTCCGACCGCCGCAGCCCCTGTTGGTTTTCAATCGTCAAGTCGTCGAGGATGCCGGCCTGGTCGTGGTCGAGTCCGAGTTTCCCCGCGCAGAGCTTCATTTTATCAAAGAGAGCGCCGTTCGAGCTGATCGAGTTGAGAATGTAAACGAGGCTTTTCTCGAGCGCGAACATGTTGAGAAGGTAGCGGTTTTCCATCGAGGTGATGATCCGCCGCTCGAGGGAATCGGAGAGCATGTTGATCGCCTTCAGGTGGCCTTCGAAGTGGTAAATGCTCTGGTAGAGCAGCCGCAGGATCACGTCTTGGATGGAATGGACCTGAAAAGGAACGCGACCTTCGAACAGCGGTGCGTCGTCAGGCATCACCACGACCAAATAATCCTCGTAAACGAAAATGCCGGTCGATGTCAGCTTGAGCAAAAAATTGTCATCGGCACAAAAGCTCTTCGGACGCTTGAAGATGATCGCAGCGTGGTCGCTCTCAAATTCGAGACGCGAAAGCTCATCCGGATCCAGCGACGACTGGAGGGTATGATAGTCGATATTGTGAAGTTCCAGGAGATCGGCCTCGTCGTCGATGGTCGGCGCATTGTAAACGATGACTTGGGCCGACCCGATTTCGCATGGCACGAGCCTTCCCGCTTCCTCATCGATCCTATAGCCGAGGCGCTGACCGCCAGCGCGGACGACAGGTTCCGGGTCACTGGCGATTTCGTCAGTCGTTGTCATCTCCGATCAGCATGGCTCGTTCCCCGGGGCAAGTCGAACGTTCTTGGTAAAAAATCCTGGTTACTCCCAGAGGCGATCCAATCCCCGTCGGACGCTGGCAAAGAGAATATCGATCTCCTCGCGAGTAATGATCAGCGGCGGCGACATCGCGATGAGATCACGGATTCCGCGGACGATCGCCCCCTCGTTGCGGATCAGATTTGAGGCGCGCACCCCGAGGGTATTGGCGACATGAGAGGCCTCCGGACGGGGAACAAGCTCCAGAGCACCGATGAGAGCGGTTCCACGAATCTCCGCCACGGCCGGGTGTCCCGCGAACGAGCGTAGTTTTTCTTGGAAATATGGTCCGAGGTCATCGCGGACCGCGGGGATCAAACCGAGGCTGTCAATCGTTTCGAGATTCGCCAGTGCGGCAGCCGCGCAACTGGGGTGACCGGAATACGTGTAGCCGTGCGCAAAATACCCGCCATCAAAGAGAGTCTCGCTGATCTCGTCGCTTAGCATGGTCGCTCCAAGCGGCAGATAGCCACTGGTCAGGCCCTTCGCCAAGGTGATGATGTCGGGATCGAGATCCCAGAGCGTGCTGGCAAACCAGTCGCCCACGCGTCCGAAGGCCGTGATGACTTCATCCGCAACGAAGAGAATTCCGTTTTTTCGCAGGAGTTCGCGAAGCGCGCGGAGGTAGCCCGGGGGCGGCGGAATCACCCCGCCTGCCCCTTGGATGGGCTCGACAAACATGGCGGCAATCGAATCGGCACCTTCCCTGGCAATGATCCGTTCGGTTTCCTCCAGACACCACTGGCCGTAGGCTTCGGCATTCAGCGGGGACTTGACGCCGTAAGGGTGTGGACCCGGAACATGGAGGAATCCCGGCAGCGGAAGATCGAATGGCTCGTAGCAGTTCGGCAGTCCGGTCATGCTTGATGTCGCGAGGGTCACACCGTGGTAGGAGAATGTTCGCGAGAGGATTTTGAACTTCCCGGATTTTCCACGAAGCTTGTGAAAAGCCCGTATCGCCTTCAGCGCGGTCTCGTTGGCTTCCGATCCCGAGTTGGAGAAGATCGTCCGGTTCAGTCGATCCGGTGCCCGCCGCGCCAGAAACTCCGCCACCCGGATCGGAGCCTCGGTCGTGCTGTTGAAGAACGATGGGTAATAAGGCAACTGTTCCATCTGTCGGTGAACCGCTTCAACAATCTTGGCGCAGTTGTAGCCGACATTCACACACCAGAGTCCCGCCAAGCCATCCAGAAGACGGTTTCCATCCTGATCGATGAGGAAGCACCCATCGCCCTTGACGATGATATGCGTTCCCGGACTGTGCATCTCGCGGTGATGGGTGAACGGATGAAGATGATGTGCGCGATCCAGTTCGCGAAGTTCAGCAACGGACAACGAGTCACTCATGGAAAAAATCTAACACTGCACGGACGGAAACTCCAGCGCTTAAGCACGGTTGCGTCGGATCAGGTTCGCAGCTTGCGAATCCCCGGATTTTTGGCAACATAGGTGGCATTAGCGTTCCAAAAAAATGATGCTGCCCCTTCGTTCCCTCGTTTCCGCTTTTGCCGCCGTTGTTCTGCTCACGAGTTGTGCGCAATATGCGAGTGTCGACGAGAAGCGACCCACGTTTCCGATTCACATGACGCGAACGGCGGAAGAGTTGTCGGTCTCGGAACGCATTGCGAATGCCCGCAAGCTTGAGCGTCGAGATCCGCTGTCAGCCATTGGAAAATACTTGGAGGCGGCACGGAGGTCCGCTGATGTCCTTGCTGGAGATCCGACGAACGAAGTCGCTCGCCAGACATACAATTATGCC
The DNA here is from genome assembly GCA_049317665.1 of Terrimicrobiaceae bacterium. Lineage (GTDB taxonomy): Bacteria > Verrucomicrobiota > Verrucomicrobiia > Chthoniobacterales > Terrimicrobiaceae > JBBRHN01. Next base: position 15,739 of record JBMOHW010000001.1, read on the forward strand.
CTCGCACGAGTCTTTTCGACCATCCAGGACGCGAAGCTCGACCCGTGGACGAAACCTTTGATTGTTCCCTCCGGCCAGGGTGAGATGACTCTGACCTACCGTCCGGATTCGAGGAAAGCCTGGAACCCTGCATTTTACACGTTTACTCCGGCCGATCAATTTGATGTGAAGGGGAAGTATGTCTCGAAGCACACGAAAAAAGACGGGATCGGTGCCCCGCTGGTTGCCGTGGGCAAGGAGTTGAATACCGGAATCGAGGAGAATTTTTTTATTCCGCGGGCTTATTACGGAGTGACCGCGGTTGCGCGGTTTGAGAAGCAGCGTTGCACCCTGTCTTTTGAAGATCCGCTCGCCACGGAAACGACGAAACTCAGCGGACGCGTGTTCCCGCTCGCCGCCGATTTTACTGTCCCGCTGGCCGTGATGCTGGCCAGCACGAATCCGAAAAAGCTCGAACTCTCACGCATGCTCCACCCCCAGAAATACGCCGAGACGGCCCGCATCGCTCGCCTCCAACCCTACGACCCGAATAAAACCGTCGTGTTGGTCATCCACGGGCTCATGGATACGCCAGCTACGTGGGCGCCGATGTTGAATGCGCTCCGCGGGGATGAACGAATCCGGAAAAACTATCAGTTTTGGTTCTACAGCTACCCGAGCGGCTATCCGTATCCGCAGTCTGCCGCGATCCTCCGCAGACAACTCGATGCAATTGAGAGGAAATTTCCGCTCCGTAAGCCGATGGTCGTCATTGGGCATAGCATGGGTGGGTGCATCAGTCGCGTTCTGATGACCGACTCACGCGACAAGATCTGGATGGACCTCCTCGGCGAACCTCCTGAGAAAATGCGCCTATCGGCCGAGTCGAAAGCCCTATTGGCGGATATGCTTATCTTCCGCCATCGTCCGGAAATCGGGCGGGTGATTTTCATCTCTGCACCGCTTCGCGGGAGTGACCTCGCCGTGAATCCGCTCGGTCGCTTCGGGGCCGAACTCATCCAGACACCGATCACTCTTTTGAAAGCGGGCAATGAGGTGCTAAAGTATATTAAAACGGAAGGCGACTCCCTCAAACTGAAGCGGATGCCAAACAGTGTGGACACGCTCGCCCCGAACAACCGTTTTGTTGTGGCCATCAACAAGCTCCCGCTGGCTCCTGGCATCCCGTATCACACGATCATGGGCGACCGCGGAAAAGGCGGTAACGAGAATCGCACGAAACCCGTCCGTTCCGACGGTGTTGTTCCCTATTGGAGCAGCCATATGGAGGGTGCAGTGAGCGAACTTGTCGTCCCATCAAACCATAGTGCGCATCAAAATGCCCAAGCCATTGCCGAGGTCGACCGGATCCTTCGGACCTACGCCGCCGAGTGAGCGACGGCGATCTTCGCGACTTTACTCCCCCGTATCTCGGCGCGCTTGGAGGAGTGGCGTGGGTGACCCGCCTAGCAGCGTTAGGATCCCGGCGGAATCGATGGAAAATTGCTCGGTGTTTGCGAGGGCGCGATTAAATCGGGATTCCTGATCCATCAGTTCCGGCGAGGCCGCGCGACGAGTTGATCGGAGCCGGTCGAAGCGGATCTTCTGGCCATCGATCTCGGCGATTCCACCGAACCGGTTCACTCCGGTCGTGCCGGCCACCGTTCCGTCTCCGGGGAATTCGATAAGGACGCTCGATCCCGCGAGGACCGGTGTGCCGAAGATTTCGGTCACGGTCCATTTCGAGGGGGCGATGGGACTCTCGGATTTTGCAGGCACGATGGAGAAAGCGAGAACGGCAAGTGCGGCGGTCAGGTAGTGGGACATTCTCATACCTGAGGATAACGGAAAGTGCGCCGGTCGCAAGAATCGGGTGGGGAAATGTGATCGGCTAGCTAGGGTGATCTGATGAACGATTACGAGCGAGTTGCGAAAGTGATTCACTATCTCGAGGCCCATCAGGAAGGTCAGCCTTCGCTGGACGAACTTGCTGGGGTCGTTGGATTGAGCGCGGCGCATTTTCACCGAATGTTTCGGAGATGGGCCGGGGTGACGCCGAAAGATTTCCTTCAGTGCCTGACCGTCGAGTCCGCGAAATCTCGCCTTCGGGAATCCGCAGCGGTTTTGGAGGCGTCGCTCGATGTCGGTCTGTCAGGCCCGGGTCGGCTTCACGACCACTTTGTCTCCCTCGAAGCCGCTTCGCCTGGCGAGTTCAAGTCGGGCGGGCGGGGGTTACTCATCGAGTGGGGAGAGGCGGAGAGTCCATTTGGTCTCTGCAGTCTCGGGTGGAATCCTCGGGGAGTTTGTCATTTGGCGTTCCATGATAAGCGAATTTTGGATGTCGCCGAGGTGAGTGGACACTGGCCCCATGCGCATTGGGTTCGTGACGATCTCGCGGCTGGCGACCTCGCGACGAGGATCTTCACCCGACCCGTATCGGGTTCCGGGCGGCTCCCGCCCCTCCAGGCGTTTGTCCGAGGAACCTCGTTCCAGCTGAAGGTCTGGAAGGCACTGCTCCAGATTCCCGAGGCCGGCTTGGCGAGCTATCAGACCGTTGCCCGGTTTGCTGGGAAACCGAAAGCGTTTCGCGCCGTCGGGACCGCCTGTGGAGCCAATCCTGTGGCGTTTCTCATTCCGTGCCACCGCGTCATTCGCGAAACCGGCGTTGTTCAGGGATACCGATGGGGATCCACTCGCAAGCAGGCGATCCTGGCGTGGGAGTTTGCGCGCTAAAACGCCACGGGTCCCGTCGCGTAGTCCACGGGTGCGGCGGAAATGTTTTCGATACGAATCTCCATCGACAGAAACCGTGCCGATGCTGACATCGTCGCGACCGACGTGTCGGCGGCGTCGTGGCCGACACCCACGCGGATGAACCCGTGTTGCGGAGCGAGCCGTGTGGCGTCGTAATACCACCAATGGCCCCCGATCCAGACCTCGAAGATCGCATGAAAATCCGGGGTGGAAAGGCCGTAGGCGTAGGCGCTGACGTAGCGGGCGGGAATCCCCATCGCCCGGCAAAATGTGATTCCGAGGTGTGCGAAGTCGCGACAGACGCCCGCACTCAAAATCAGGCATTCCACAGCGCTGGTGTGCGCATCGGTCATCCCCGGCGAATAATCGATCCGGGTATGGATCCAGTTGCAAATGCCCGCGACGCGTTCGTGACCCGGCGGGAGTTCGCCAAATTCCTTCGCGGCAAGCCGCACGAGTTTGTCGGACTCGCAGTAGCGGCTCGGGTAGAGGAACCTCACGACCTCAGGAGGCAGATCGATCAGTGGAGACTCGGGCAGGTTTGTGTCGTGGACCTCTGGCGCAATGTCGCGCTCGATCTCGGCATCATACGAGATCTCGCACTCTCCGGCACTGATCGCGAGGCCGTGGAGGCGGGTTGTGCCATCCGGCACTTCCTTCTCTCGGAACTCGATGCCAGCAGCATTTCCGAGTCTTTCTCGGAGCACGCGTTGCCTTGGACTCCGTGAGGCGGCCACATTCAGCAGGATCCACCCGTCCTGATCCAGTTGATAGCAAAGTCGAGTTCGTATGGAGAATCGATGGGTCATGTGTTGGTCGGTCGGAAAACGCCGACACACTACACGACCGGAGCCGAGTTGCTTGAAAAATATCCGCAGCGAACGGTTGCAATTTCCCCGAAAATTCGAAATAACCCCCGCCGGGTTGAAGACGACGGCTGACTATATCGCTTCGGGGTTCGAAAAGATCGGGAGAGATCTGGAATTTCTCATGCTGTGTTTGCAGGAGGTCCTCAGCGAACTGGGAGAAAACGAGGTCGCCGAACGGCTTCCATGGATCGGGACCGGGGAGGGGAGGCCGAAGGGCTTTGAGCAAGCGTGTTCGATTGCTTTCCAGCTTTTGAATATGGTCGAGGAAAGTGCCTCGACCCGCACCCGCCGGATGCGTGAGATTGCCAGCGGGTTGGCCGACGAGCCGGGGCTCTGGGGGCAGACATTTGCCAAGCTCCGCGACGCGGGGAAGTCGGCCGAGGAGATCGGGGGCTCGTTGCACGAGATCCGGATCGAGCCGGTTCTGACGGCGCATCCGACCGAAGCGAAACGTTCGGCTGTTCTGGAGCAACACCGGGCGATCTATCGCCTTCTGACGGCGCTTGAAGACGATCAATTGACGCCGAGCCAGCGCGGGGCCTACCGGGATGAGATCAAAGTCGTTCTGGAACGGCTTTGGCGCACGGGCGAGATCCTCCTCGAAAAGCCCGACATCGCCACCGAGCGGCGTGGCGTGATTTTTTATCTCCGGCAGGTTTTTCCAGCAGCGCTTGCGCGTTTGGATGAGCGGTTGCATCAAGCTTGGAAGGCGGCGGGATTCGATCCTCGGCTGCTCGAAGATCCCGAGGCCTGGCCGAAGATCCGCTTCGGCACATGGGTCGGAGGGGACCGGGACGGACATCCTCTGGTGACGGCCGAGGTGACTGCCCGAACATTGACCGAGCTCCGGTTGGATGCATTGCGCGTGATGCAAAGCCAGTTGGAAGAACTGGCCGCCAAGCTCCCGCTCTCGAGCAACTTTCAGGATCCGCCGCCGAACCTCGAACGAACATTGGTCGAGCTCTGGTCGGAAAATCCCGAGCTCGCCGAGGCCCTCTCGCGTCAACATTCGGATGAGCCATGGCGTCAGTTTGTCTTGCTCCTGCAAGCCAAGCTCCCGCTGGCCGCCGGACAGGGGAACGACTTTGCCCTGACCGAAAATGGGATTCATTACAAAAGCCCGCTCGAGTTGGATGAGCATCTGGCACAGTTGTCCGAATCGCTCCACGCGGTGGGAGCCGGGCGGATCGCCGACACCGCCGTGTTGCCGGTGCGGCGGGCATTGGATGTCTTTGGGTTCCATCTGGCCGCGCTCGATATTCGTCAGAACAGCCGGTTTCACGATCTCGCGGTGGACCAGCTTCTCGAGGCAAGCGGAGCGAAGGATTTCCAGTTTTCGGAATGGAGTGAGGAAAAGCGGCTCGCCTTTCTACACTCAGAACTCGCGTCGCCACGGCCGTTCCTCGGAAGTGGGGCGCTTGTCGGCAGCGAAGCTGATGCGGTGCTTTCCTGTTACCGTGTGCTGCGCAATCATATGGAGCGTCACGGACGGGAGGGAGTTGGATCGCTCATCGTGAGTATGACGAAGCGACTCTCCGATCTGCTGGTCGTTTATATTCTGGCTCGCGAGGCCGGGCTCGCCCGGTGGACTTCAGAGGGTCTTGTTTCCGAACTCCCGGTCGTGCCGCTCTTTGAGACCCTGTCCGATCTCGACCACGGACCACAGATTGTCCGGGACTTCCTTGCCTGCCCGGTCACCGTGCGCAGTCTGGCCTACCAGATGAGCGAGCGGATTCAGGTTTTATCGAAACGCCAGGCGCGCCCGGTCCAGCAGGTCATGATTGGATACAGTGACAGCAACAAGGATTGCGGAATCTTTGCGAGCCAGTGGGCGCTCCACCAATCGCAGGCGGCGCTGGCGGAGGCCGGCAACGAGGCTGGGGTGAAGATACGGTTTTTCCACGGCCGCGGAGGAACAATCAGCCGCGGGGCGGGGCCGACGCACCGTTTTCTTGATGCGCTGCCGCCGGGTTCTGTTCAGGGCGATCTTCGCCTCACCGAGCAGGGGGAGACGATTCCGCAGAAGTATGCCCACTTGGTCTCTGCCGTTTACAATCTCGAGCTTCTTCAGGCAGGTGTCGCTGGGGTTTCGCTTCTGGATCAATCAGAGGGAATCGATGACGAATTCCGTGCGGTCTGCGAGTTCCTCTCGACGGCGAGCCGGGATGCCTACGTGGCGTTGATCAATCACGCGGATTTCATGACTTATTATGCTCAGGCAACGCCGATTGATGCTCTGGAGACGAGCCGGATTGGATCCCGCCCGGCCCGGCGCACGGGCCAGCGGACTCTCGCCGACCTCCGTGCAATTCCCTGGGTGTTTAGCTGGAACCAGAGTCGACACTATCTACCGGGATGGTTTGGCGTGGGCTCGGCTCTGGAAAAACTGGCGACGGCCGACCCGGCCGGTTTCCGGAGGCTGGGCCATTCGCTGAAAGCCTCGCCGTTTCTCTACTACGTTTTGACCAACGTGGAGACGAACCTTGCCAGTGCGGACCGCGAGATGATCGAGCTCTATGCCAGTCTCGTTGTTGAAAAGCCGGTGCGTGACGAGATGCTGGGAATTATTTTTGAGGAGTTTGACCGCACCAAGGCAATGATGAGCGAAGTCTTCGGGGGATCCCTTGAGCAGCGCCGTCCGCGAATGCTCAAGACGCTGGGTCTGCGGGATGCAGCGCTACGATCTTTGCATGTCCATCAGACCGAGGTTCTGAGCCGTTGGCGGGGCGCCCGGGCGGAGGGCTCTCCCGAGGCCGATCGGTTGCTTCCGCAAGTCCTTCTCAGCATTAACGCGATTGCCAGCGGACTTCGAACGACCGGGTAATTCCGCGTTGCCGCCAAGACATTTTCTGGTGCGAGCGGCGCAGGATGTGGCAGGGTAGGGGAGATGATGACGACTGATTGGAAATCCCTGACACTGACCCTTGGGCACTCGCCTGATCCTGATGATGCCTTCATGTTTTATGCGATGGCGGAGGGCAAGATTGATCTGAGAGGATACCGTTTCGAGCATATCCTCCAAGATATCCAAACGCTGAACGAGCGGGCGACTCGCGGGGAATTGCATATCACGGCAGTTTCCATTCATGCGTTGGCCCACCTCTTGGACAAATACCTACCGCTGCCGAGCGGGGCGAGCATGGGCGATGGCTACGGACCGATGTTTATTACGACCGATCCCGCGGGCTCGGCCTTTGCGACCGACGACGAACGGCGGGAATGGCTGCGCAGTCGGCTGATTGCCGTGCCCGGAAAAATGACCAGCGCTTATCTCGCCGCGCAGATTTACCTGGGTGCGGACTTCCGGCATGTCGTTGTTCCTTTCGATGAGATTTTTGACGCGGTGAAGTCGGGCCGGGCCGATGTTGGGCTGATTATTCATGAGGGCCAGGTCACGTATGCGCGGGACGGGTTTTCCTTGGTTCGCGACCTCGGGGCTTGGTGGAAGGAATCGACCGGACTACCGCTTCCGCTGGGCGGCAACATCGTGCGCCGGGATATTCCGCCGGAAGTGCGGACCGAGCTCTCCGATATCCTGCGCGAGAGCATTCGCTACGGGCTGGAAAACCGCCGACCCGCTGTCGAGCACAGCATGGCGCATGCTCGCGGGATGGACATCCCATTAGCCGATCAATTTATCGGGATGTATGTGAACGACTTTACGATCGACTACGGCGAAACCGGCCGCGCGGCGATTCGCAAATTCCTCGGTGAAGCAGCGCAGCTCGGGTTGGTCCCGCCGGTCAGCGATCTGGAGTTTGTGGAGTAGGGATCTGCGGCTGGCGGGCGACTCGGGCGGCGTTCTTATCGACCTTGCCGGTAAGCGATGGGTTGGCGGGGTCGATCTGGAGGGCCTTCTGCCAGTAGAGGACGGCCTCTGCAATTCTTCCCAATTTTTCGTAAGTATCGCCAAGATGGTCCAAGACGACCGGGTCCGGCTGCTCAAGCGCGGCGGTTGATCGGAGCAACTCGGTGAGTGCCTCCTCGAACCGGCCTTTGCGGAAAAGCACCCATCCCAGACTGTCAAGGTAGGCTCCATTGTTCGGCTCGAATGCAAGGGCGCGACGAATGAGTTTTTCAGCTTCGTCAAGGTTTTCATTCCGATCGGCCCACATGTAGCCGAGGTAATTGCACGCTTTCGCCGAGCGCTCCGGGTCGAGTTCGATCGACTTGAGAAAAATCTGAGCCGCCTTGGCGATGCGTCCGGCTTTTTCTGCAGCGACTCCGTAGGTGAAGTAGAACTCCGCGTCGAGTAGGTCGGGACGTGAGATTCCTGCTTGGACGACGACCTGCTCGAACGCTTTCATGGCATCTTCGTGTTCGTTTTGCTCGCTGTGCGCGATGGCCCGGTAAAGTGTGAACTCGACACTGTCTGGGAAGGACTTTTCCGCTTCTTGAGCAAATTCCCGTGCGGCTTTCGGATCGTTTGTGAGGAAGCTGAGGCGGATCAACTCATCGTAGCGACGCGGTGCCGGATCCGCGATCAGCAGCGACTGGCGCAGCTTCGACAGAGCCTTCGGAAAGTCGCCGGATTCCCAGTAGATCTTGCCCAGAAGGTCGTAGGATCTGAGGTCGAGCGGGTTGGTTTTGATGTTTTCCTCCAAGAGCGTGATCGCTTCCGAGGGGCTTCCGGACTGCAAGAGACAGGCGGCCAAGCGCTCGCGGACGCCCTCGAGCCCGGGCTTTAATGCGAGGGCCCTCGAGTAGAGTTCGACAGCACGTTCGATCTGGCTGAAGGCAACAAAGTAATCGCCAGCCCTCGCGAGCATGTGAGCATCGGCACCCGACCGCACCGCTCGGTCGAGAAACTCGGTAATGGCTGCGGTTTCGACATCAGACATCTTGCCATTGCCGCCCGCCTCGCGGAGTCGGAGATCGGCCAGTCGGAGCCAGAACTCCGGCGGTGCGGAAGACCGCTTGAGCGCGCGTTGGAAAACTCCATCCGCTTTCTCGCGAGCGCCGGTCACGCGGGAGATCTCCCAGAGGGCCTCGTAGCCGCCGGCATCGTCGGGAGCGGCCGCGAGCGCCTGGAGGGCATATCTTTCCGCCAGGTCCGGCTTCTGAAGTTGGCGGAGGTAAATCGTCGCCAACGCGAGGGCCGGGCCGGTGTTCTTTGGCTGGGCCTTGGCGGCATCCTTGAGAACCGTGATCGCATCCGTTGTCTCGCCGCGTCGCAGGTATTGATGCGCACTCTCGACGGCGAGTTCGGAAAACCCCGGATCGAGCTCCAGAACCTGCCGTTTCGTCTCGAGGGCCTTGTCCGGTCCCTCGCTTTCCTCCTCGAGAAGGGCTTGAAGGTAAAGTGCAGCCGCTTGCGCCGCGCGCTCGGACTCCGGCGACAGGTTCAGCGGCCGGGGATTGGAGAACTCTTCCGGGAGAATGGCGTCCGCCTCGCTCGCCACGGCCTCGAACGGACGCAGGATTTGCCCCGCGAGCAATAACGCAAAAAGCAATAAAACCGCGTTCTTCATGAATCGAGCATCAGCCTAGCATTGATTTCTGCTTTGCCAAGGCGACTTGAGACCGGCGGCGCTCAGCCTTGGAGCTGCTGGCCTTGGACGAGTTCGCGGAAGAGGCCGGGATGGGCAATGAGGTCGTCGTAGCTTCCGTCCTGAACGATGCGGCCTTTTTGAACCACGAGAATTCGGTCACAATCCCGGACCGTCGCGAGCCGGTGGGCGATGATGATGGCACTTCGCCCGGCGCAGGCCCGCGTCATGGTATCCTGAATGAGTTTTTCGCTGAGGGTATCGAGTGCGCTGGTGGCCTCATCGAAGAGGAAGACCGGTGGATTCGGTAGGAGGGCGCGGGCAATGGCGAGCCGCTGACGCTGGCCCCCGCTGAGATTTGAGCCGCCTTCGCCGACCTTGGTGTTGAGGCCCTCGGGAAGCTTCTCGATAAACTCCCACGCGTTCGCGAGGCGGCAGGCCTGTTCGATGCGATCATCCGTCGCGTCGGGATCGGCCACGCGGAGGTTTTGGCGAATCGTCGTTCGAAAAATAAACGGATCCTGCGGCACGACTCCGAACCGCCGTCTCACCTCGGATCCTGCGCATTCGCGGAGGTCCTGTCCGCCGAAGTGCACGGATCCCTGATCCGGATCGTAGAGCCGCAGCAAAAGTTGGGCGATCGTGCTTTTTCCTGAACCCGATGGACCCACCAAAGCGACGCTTTGTCCATAAGGGATGCGGAAATTCACGCCGTCGAGGATCAATTGCTGGTCGTAGGTGAATTGCACATTTCGCATCTCGATATCGCCCGCGGGCGGCACAGGTGCAGACTGGCCGGCGGGGTCTGGTGTGCTGGATGTGGAACTGAGGACGGCACCGATGCGCTCGATGGACGCCTGCGCCGATCCCCAGAGCGCGAACGCTTGGGAAATGATCGTGAGCGGTGTGGCCAGTTGTTGGAAGGCCAGGAGAAACATTGAAACCTCACCGATCGTGATCTCCGCGATGCTGAAACGCCAGGCGCATGCGATCAACATAAAGGAGAAGCCGAGGTAGGAGAGGCTCTCCAGCTTCATCCACTGAATATGTGCCTGCACATCGCGCTCGTAGCTCTTCTTCGAGATGAGTTGCATCTGCGCTCCGAACTCGTGCTCGACCGTTTGTTCCATGGCATACAATTTGACGGCCCGGTTGCCGTGGAGGAGGTCGGCGACGGTTCCGGTCACGGAGCTTTCCAGCTTCTGATAATCGAGATGAATCCGTCGGTTCGCCCGGCGGGTGCGGTCCATCATCACAACCTGGAGGCAGACGGTAAATGACAGGATCGCCGTGAGCATCGGGTCGATCCAAAGGAGGAGCGCTGCGGACGAAGCGATCGTGGTCACCGCGCCAGCCAGTCCCGTCGCACAGTGTTGATAGAATTGGACAATGTTGTTGAGGGGAGACCCGAACAAATAGCTGAAAAGCTCGCCGGAACTTCGCCGCATGTGAAAACGCAGACACAGCGCGTTCAATTGACGGTAAAAGCGCGCCCGAAGTGCGGAGAGGATTTTTTCCCGGACGCTAGTAAATATACGGTAGCTGAAGTGCCAGCACAGCATGCGACCGACCATGGAGACCAAGAAGTATCCGATCCCCAACGCCAGTGCCCGGCGCCACATGTCCGGCGGAATTTGGCCTTTCCCCAAGACCCAGTCGACCAGCCATCCCACGGTAAAGACTTGAAACGTAATCGCGAATCCATGGATCGCATTGAGTCCGATTCCTGCGAGAAGGTGCCAGCCATGAGGTTTTACGAAAGGCCAGATGATCGCCAGTGCACCCGGCGACGCCGCGTCTCCGGCATCCCGAGGGAGATTCGTCGACGTCATTCCGTCTGTTCGCTGGCCCATTTCGAAGGGACGGTAAGGTTCGGTCTCGGGCAAAGAAAGTGCATTTTTCGCGGTAGGATTCCTGACGTTAGTGTGTGGAATGGAGCCCTGTGTGACTCCTGTTGGCTATTTGCCCCCCAACGGGAATTGTTGCGAAAATCCGTTTGACTCGCGGTGGAGGCAGTGAGAATTAGGACAAATGGTTCCGACGAAGTTGGGAAAACTTTTTTGGATTATTGCGACGGCGATTGCCTGCGGGATGTCGCCTGTGCGGGCAACCGTGCTGGTGAGCCAGTTTACCGGTGGCGGCGTTGTGGATTATTCGTCGGCTGGCAGTCTGCTGTCCACGCTGGTGAGCAGTGGGTCGGGAGGGCTCAGCTTGCCGCATCGGTCGCGGATTGCGCTTGATGGGACGCTGCTCGTGGCGAGCGCCGGGACTGACCGGATCCTGCAATACCATGCGACGAGCGGAGCATACCTCGGGGAATTCATCGGAGTGGGTGGTGGGCTGGATTACCCTGTGGACATGGTTTTCCGGCCGGACGGGTATGTTTATGTTTCAAGCCAGTTGACCGATGAGGTTCTGCGATTTTCCGCTTCGACGGGTGTGCGGGATGCGGGCTGGTCTGCCTCAAGCGGCTTGCTGGATGGCCCCTCAGGCATCGCGTTCGACGCGAGCGGCAACCTCTACGTCTCCGGGCGCTTCAGCAATAACGTCCTGCGCTTTTCCTCGAATGGAACATTTTCCGCGAACCTCGGGACGGTCAGCTCCGCGTTCGGGATGACCTTTCATCCGGATGGCTCGTTGCTCGTCTCCTCGGGAGCGGGCAGCGTGCAGAGGTTTACGACTCCCTCCGGAACTCCGTCGCAGGCGACATGGGCAAGCGGTCTGAACGTGCCGGTCGGCATCGAAGCTGCGGGGGACGGCACGTTTCTTGTGGCCCAATTCGGGGCAAACACAATCACGCGCTTTTCCAGCAATGGCACGTCGCTGGGGACGTTTGCGTCGGGCAGTCCGCTGAACGGGCCGAATTTCATCACAGTGGTTCCCGAACCCTCGACTCTGTTTGGCGTGCTGGTCGCCGGGTTATTGTTCCTGGTCATTCGATCCACCCGGGAGAGCCGGAAAGGCGCGAAGACAACTGGGTAAGGCAAAGCGTTAAGGCTCGTTGGAATACGGGATAACGCGAAATCCCTTCATTTTTTCGTGCGAATGCGATGAACTCCGGGGATGCATTTGAGTGAAGCCGTCGAATTGATGGATGGGCTCCTGAATCCTTCGGGAGTGACGGATTACCCGAATGCCTTGAACGGGCTCCAGTGCGGAAACTCCGGCGGGATCTCTCGCGTCGGGGCGGCGGTCGATGCGTGCGAGGCGGTGATCACCGAAGCGGCGGAAGCGGGGGTGGATTTGCTGCTTGTGCATCATGGATTGTTTTGGGGTGGTTTGGATCGATGGACGGGAGCGACCTATCGCAAAATGCGAATGCTCGTCGAGGCCGACATGGCGGTTTACAGCTCGCACCTGCCGCTCGACCGGCACCCGGAGTTTGGCAACAACGCGCTTTTGGCAAAAGCGATCGGGCTTGAGGGCGGTGAGCCATTTTTTCCCACGGGTGGACAGACGATCGGGCTTCGATTTGTCGAGGAAGTGAGCCGCGAGGTCTTGCGGGGACATTTGGAGAATGCGGTCGGCGGTCCGGTCCATCTGGCGCCCGGCGGGCCCGTGCTGGCCCGGAAGATCGGAATCGTGACGGGTGGGGCCGGAGCCGATGTGGCCAAGGCGGCGGCTGAAGGGGTGGATACTTTTATAACGGGCGAGGGGCCGCATTGGTCGTTCACGGCCGCCGAAGAACTCGGGGTCAATCTTTTCTACGCCGGGCATTATGCGACCGAGACGTTCGGCGTGAAGGCGCTTGCGGAAAAGGTTGCCAGTCGATTCGCACTGCCTTGGCAGTTCATCGACCATCCGACCGGTCTCTGATCAGCTTTCTGAGAACAAAAGAAAAGGCCGGGCGAGCCTTGTGAGCCCGCCCGGCCTAAACTTGAGCCGGGAGTCCTATTTGGACATTCCGATGCTGCTCGGAGCCGGTGCGGGTGCTGGTTTGCTTGCGCAAGCCCCGAGGCTGAGAGCGGCTGCTGCGATTGCGGCTACTGCTGCGATTTTGACGAATTTCACGATGATTTTCTCCTCCTTTCTTGGCCTGTTGCCGGAGCGACTGTGACATTTTCCATCGGCCTGACAACACTATTTGCAGAAGAATTCAAGCGATGGTGACGGGTGTGCCGGTGGGCACGATCTCAAAGAGAGCAGCGATGTCGGCATTCCGGAGGCGGACGCAGCCGTGACTGGCGGGTGTGCCGACGAGGTCTTCCTGATTGGTGCCATGGAGGTAGATGAATCGTTCGTAGGTGTTGGCATTCTCGTCGTCGGTTCCCTCGAGCCAGAGGATCCGTGAGAGGACGCCATCCTGATCGCCGCCCGGCGTGGCAATGTCCCCCGTGGGCAATCGACTTTTAAAAACCGACCACAGCGGGGCGTCGGCACCGATTTTTTCTGCGATCCGGAATGTTCCGGTGGGGGTCTTGAAGCTTCCGGGCTCGAAGCCGATGCCGAATTTCGACGTCGATACCGGCCAAGACTTGACCCGCTCGCCGTTACGGAGAAGATGGAGGGTCTGTCCAGAAATGCTGACGTGGATCTCGAAAGGATTCGGTGGCGGCTGGTCGTTTGTCATCTCTCCCAATTATGTCCAAATCTTATCGAGTCGCAATCGTCGGCGCATCCGGCGCCGTCGGAGTTGAAATGCTCCGCGTGATGGAGCGTCGGAATTTTCCTGTGGCCAGTCTTCGCCTCCTCGCCTCGCCTCGCTCGGCCGGGAAGTCCCTGGAGTTCCGTGGGGAAGGGCATACAATTGAGCCGCTGGGCCTGAATTCTTTCGAGGGAATCGACGTGGCGTTGTTCAGTGCCGGTTCGGGGATTTCGACGGAATTTGCGCCGGTCGCGGTGGACTCCGGCGCTGTGGTGGTCGATAATTCGTCTGCCTTCCGGATGTCGGAAACTGTGCCGTTGGTCGTGCCCGAGATCAACGGAGCGGACGTCAAGAATCACAACGGGATTATCGCGAACCCGAATTGCACGACGGCGATCACCCTGATGGCTCTGCACCCTCTTCATCAGAAATTCCGGGTCAAGCGGATCTTCGCCTCGACTTACCAGGCCGTATCGGGAGCCGGGGCGCGGGCGATTGATGAGCTTCGCCAGCAGGTGGATGCGGTTGCGAAAGACTTGCAATTGGAGAAGGAGATCTTCCCGCATCAGATCGCGTTCAACGTCATTCCGCAGGTCGATTCATTCCTGGATTCCGGCTACACAAAAGAGGAAATGAAGATGCAAAACGAGGGTCGCCGAATCATGCACCTGCCGACATTCAAGGCGTCGGTGACGTGTGTGCGTGTGCCGGTTTACCGGGCCCATTCGGTCGCGGTGAGCGCGGAATTCGAGCGTCCGGTCGGCCTCGCTGATGCAGCGGACGTTCTCAAGGCCGCACCTGGGTTGAAGTTTCTCAGCGAAGGCTACCCGATGCCGCTCGATTGCGCGGGGAAAGACGATTGTTTCGTCGGACGGATGCGGCTCGACTGTGCGCTGGAGAACGGGTTGGCGTTCTGGGTTTGCGGCGATCAACTGCTGAAAGGCGCGGCGTTGAACGCCGTGCAGATTGCCGAGTTGCTGTAGCTGCGTTTTTTTATTTCGGTTGCAGAGCTTCGGCCAGGACCAGTCCGCCCCATGTCCCGCCGAGGCAGAGCACGAGAGTCAGCGCGATGTTTGCCAAGCCATAGGCGACCTCTCCATTTGCGAGGAGCGCGATCGTTTGCAGGCTGAACGACGAATATGTCGTAAATCCGCCCAGAACGCCGATGACGACCACTTGACGAACCAGTGGCGAGCTAAGGAATGCCCCGTCGGGTCCCGTGAGACCGGTGAAGAGCCCGATAATGAAGCACCCGGACACATTGACGATAATGGTTCCCCAGGGAAAGTGCTGGCCGAAGGAATTTGTGATGATTTCAGCGAGAAACATCCTCGCGCCAACTCCCAGCGCACCGCCCGCCATTACCGCCAGATACGTCTGGATCCAGCCCATGGTTTCTCCGTCAGGCTTCGTCGAGCCGGTAGAGCATCTCACCGGCTTTCCGGACGAGGAGGATGCCCTCGTCCTCGCGGTTCGCGAAGGCTTCGACGTCGATCGAGGCCGGATCACGATAGCCGAGGTTGATCTCGCGGCAGACGGCTTCCGGGATTCCGGTGGCGAGCGTGACTCGCACCCGACATTTTTCCACTCCGTCCTCGAATGTTCCGACGCCGCGAACGTGGGTCGAGTGAGCGAGCACGCCCCACGGGAGATCTTTAAAGCGATCCCATTGTTTCAAAAAGTAATCGCGGCAGTGATACCCGATCTCTCGGATGAGGCGGCCATGAACGACCGAGACTTCATGAATGTGCGGCGCATAGATGATCAATTCTCCGCCATCGGCCACCACCGGCTCGAGCTTATACATGCATTTCCCGCCGACCCAGAGCTCGTCATACATGAGCGGCGCGCAGGAGAGCACGGTTTGGAACGGAGCCGGTTTGCGGACAATGTGCAGTTCCTGCGAGAGGTCGCTCGCGGCGTCCCACGCCTCTTCCGGGCTGCCTGCGAAGATCCCGGAAAAATGGTTGCCGCTCACGACGAGGCAGAAGCAGAGTTTTTCCAAATCGAGCATCGCACCCGCGCGGTCGACGACTTTGCGGACGGGAGTCCACTTGTTTCCGATGATCATCGGGTTGGTGATCACGGCGCCGAGCCAATGGAAAAAGTTCAGGATTTCCGGACCCGCGACGCCCGGGAAGAGATACTTGTTGCCGCCCGAGCACCCAACGACCTCATGGGGGAAAACCGGACCGATAATCACAACGCGATCGTAATCGAATAGCCGCTTGTTGATTGCGACTGGAACATCCATTGAGAAAAGTCCGCCGCTTAATTCCTCAATCTCGGCTGCTGGGATCGATCCCAGCCCGGTGAGAGCCTCGGGGTTGTCCCACTCATGGTTGAAGAATCTCACGCTCGCGAACTTCCCCGATCTCTCCTCGAGAGAAATGCCGAGCCGCTCGCAGATCGCACCCTCGCTCATCGGCGGATGTGTGCCAAGGGCGACCATCACGTCAAAGGCCGCGCATTCCGCCGCGACTGTGGCGTGGAGTTGGTGGAAGACGATATCGATGGGAGCCGTTCGGGTCGCATCCGGGACAATAAGAAGAACTTTTTTGCCCGCCCACTCCGCCTTCACGCAGACATCCGAGATCATGCGCGATACGGTCTCCATGGGCAGGCTCGATCCGTTCGGGGCAACAGCTTGAGAGAAATTCATTCGGTTCACCCGATTAAACACGGCGGGTGGGAGCCGCGAAAGTGATTTTTCTCGATCCGTTTTGCTTGATGTGTTTGCGATGCTCTTCTTTACATTATCCATGCGCTCCCTCCGACGTTTTGGCCTCCTGCTGCTGTCGTTTTTGCCACTGGCATCGATCGCTGGAATCCTGAACGAGCTCACACCATCCCAGGCCAGGGCGGTTCTGCGGGGCGAGCAGGTTGTCGAGATGGAAGAGATCGAGGGAAAACCGTGGCCAAGGATCCGCGTCTTTCAAAAGGTCAAGGCGGCTCCCGAGGAATTCATGGCGGTTTTCTTCGATTATCGGCAGGCAAAATCCTACATCCCGAAACTGCTGAAATCTGATGTCTCGAAAACCGTCTCCCCGTGTGTGCTCGAGGTGGATTACGGCGTCGACGTTCCGATGCTGCCGGATGAATTTTATACGGCTCGAAATACGCTGAAGGAAAACGACGGCGTCTACCGGGTGGATTGGACACTTCTTCGCGCCCTGCAGACGAAGGCCAGCGAGGGGAGCCTTCGCGCGGAAGCCACCGAGGGCGGCTCGGTCATCTGCTACACCAACCTGGTCACGCCTGGCTCCAGCATGGCCGGACTCCTCCGAATTCCAGCCATGGATCAGATGAAAAATTCCGTGCGAGCCATCGTCGCACAAGTCGAGAAGCAAAAGGCGCAAAATCCGGGAGAACTCGACCAGCAAGTGAAGGTCCTTCGTGCCGCATTGAAGGCCGAGCCTTCTCCGGTCCCCGGCTCCTGAAGCCGCGCGGGCACCCAAAACCAGAGCCTTGCGGCAGACGGGGATTAAGGGTATTCAGAAGGGCTCCTCTGATGATCAAGGTCGAACAACTCTCGAAATCCTACGGCGCGACGCTGGCGGTCGATTCCATCGACTTTGATGTCAAGAAAGGCGAGATTGTGGGGTTTCTCGGTCCGAACGGGGCGGGGAAATCGACAACGATGAAAATGCTGGCCGGGTATCTGCCGCCGACGTCTGGTCGCGCGGAGGTAGCAGGGTATGATATTTTTCGCGAGTCGTTGCGGGCGCGCGAGCACATTGGCTATTTGCCTGAGAATGTCCCGCTCTATCCAGACATGCGCGTGCGTGAGTTTCTTCGCTATCGTGCGGCGTTGAAGGGCGTGCCGGGACGGAGGATGAACGAGCGGTTGAGTGACGTGCTCGAACTCTGCGGGCTGGTGGATGTTCACAAAAAGGTCATCGGGCGTTTGTCGAAAGGGTATCGGCAGCGGGTTGGGCTGGCGGATGCGATGATCCACGAGCCCGATCTTCTCATTCTCGACGAGCCCACGATCGGTCTCGATCCAAACCAGATCCGCCAAGTTCGCGATCTCATCCGCAACCTCAAGCGGCACCATACAATCCTTCTCTCGACCCACATCCTCCCCGAGGTGGAAATGTTGTGCTCGCGCGTGATCATCATTAACCGAGGCAAAATCGAGGCCCTCGATACGCCGCAGAACCTGCGGGCGAAACTCGGGGCGTCCGGCCACATTTTCCTGGATGCGCGAGTCTCCGATCCGCGTGCGGCTGCGAGTGAACTTCGTAAGATCGAGGGCGTCGAGTCGGTCTCGATCCGCTCAGACGGGGCGTGGACGATCTTCACGATCCACGCGGTTCTGGGATCGGATCCGCGTGAGGCGTTATTTGCCCATGCGTCCAGTAAGGCTTGGCCCGTGCGTGAGCTGAGCCGTTCGGCCGTTTCTCTGGAACAAGTCTTTGCAGAAGTCACCCACGCGGAGGAGGCATGAGGAAGTTTTTCACATTGGTCGGACGCGAGATCGGCGGTGCGTTTCACCAGCCGATGGCGTGGATCGTCCTTTTCTTTTTTCTCCTGATTACGGGCTTTAACTTCCATGCCGGCGTATCTCTGCTGAATGGCTCGGCCGGAACGACGACGATGGTCGAGGCGTTTTTCAACACCGTGTATTTTTGGTTTCCGTTCCTGCTGATCTTTCCGCTGATTACGATGCGGGTGTTTGCTGAAGAGGCGAAGATGGGAACGATCGAAATGTTGATGACCGCGCCCGTGCGCGACATTCAAGTTGTCCTGGCAAAATACGTCGGAGCGTATCTTTTTTACATCATCCTCTGGCTGCCGAGTCTTTTGTATTTCGTGGTTTTCCAAGCGGTGTCGGAAGTGAACGCGGCGGGTGCGGTCGGGTCGTATCTTGGCGCTTACGCCATGTTGCTGTTGCTCGGATTATTTTATTGCGGCATCGGGTGTCTCGCTTCGGCATTGACCGACAACCAGATCGTTGCGGCGGTGATCGCGTTTG
This sequence comes from Terrimicrobiaceae bacterium, assembly GCA_049317665.1. Lineage (GTDB taxonomy): Bacteria > Verrucomicrobiota > Verrucomicrobiia > Chthoniobacterales > Terrimicrobiaceae > JBBRHN01. The sequence goes on from JBMOHW010000001.1 coordinate 34,393, forward strand.
CGGGCATTCTCTTCATGTTTTTTCTCGGCCTGCTCTCGTTGATCCTGCCGGGTGCGGGGCCGTTCGTGCGTGATCTGACGTATTATTTTTCGCCGGTCCAGCACATGATGGACTTCTCTCGCGGATTGATCGATTCGCGCCCAGTCGTCCTCTATCTGAGTGCGTCGGCGCTGATGCTATTCGCGACGTTCCAAGTCTTCCAATTTCGGAGGTGGAAATCATGAAGTCCTCAGGAGTTCCGAGGACCGGCATTCGGATCGGGGTGGGGATTCAAACGATCTCAATCCTCGCCGTCTTTGTGTTGGTCAATTACCTGAGCTTTCAGTATTTCGCGCGACGCGACTATTCGCGGTCGCAAAAATTTGCGCTCGCCGAGCAGACCAAGCGCGTGCTGCGGGAGTTGAAGAAGCCGGTGGAAATCACGGTGATCGCCTCGCCGACATTTGTGTCCCCGGTCAGCCAGATCTTCGGTGATGTGCGCAGCCTGCTCGCCGAGCTCCAGTTTTCGGGCCGGGAACGGATTCGGGTCGATTATGTCGATCCCACGCGCGACCTGAGCCGGATGCGGGAACTGCAGGAGAGGCATCACTTTGCCACGGCGGACAACTTGTTGATCCTGACTTACGACGGGCGCACGCGCTTGGTGTCCATGGCGGACATGGCCGACTTTGATTTTCGCCCAGTCGCTCAAGGGGACCCGCCGCGGTTGCTGGCTTTTCGCGGCGAGCAGGCGTTGACCGGCGCAATGATCGCGCTGCTCAGGCCCGAAGACCAGACGGTCTACTTTTTGACCGGACACGGGGAACCCGACATCACCAGCGGGTCTCCGATCTCGGTTTTGGTTGACTACCTTTTGAAACAGAACGTCAAAATCGCGTCTCTTTCCCTTGCGGCGACGGATGCGATCCCGAGTGATGCCGCTGCCGTTGTGGTGGTGGCACCGCGCTTCGACCTGGAGGAACGCGAGGCAGTGATCCTGCGTGCGTGGTGGGCCAAGCGGGGACGACTGCTCGTGCTGCTCGATCCTGATGCTGAGACCCCGCGGCTCCACTCCGTGCTCGGCGATGCGGGCGTTCGTCCAAGAAAAGATCGCGTTCTCCGCACCATTCAGCTCGCGTTTGCGACCGGGATCCTGCGCGATGTGACGGGCGTTGTTCTTCCAACTTCGCAGATGACGCAACGTCTGGCCGGAGCGACGATCTTGTTCCCGGGTGCGACCCAGTCGCTCGCGCTGGATGAGGAATTTGCAAACCGGGAAAAAATCCAACTTCGCAAACTGGTCGAGCCCGCCGAGGAGTTCTGGGGCGAGACCGACTTTGCACCGAACAACCCCGCCGGGGTTCGTTACGATGATGGCAGGGACAACGGCCAGCCGCTAACCATCGCGGCATCGGCCGATCGAGGGGGAATCGAGGACGATCGCGTCGAGGTTCAGACATCGCGCCTCATCGTGGTCGGCAGCGCACAATTTGTTTTTGATTCGGAAATCAAACCGTCCGGCCTCGACTTCGTTCTCGGCTCCGTGAACGCGCTGCTGGATCGCACCAAGGTTGCGGGTCTGGCACCCAAGAACGTCGCGCATTTTGCCCTGAATCTGACAGATCGCCAACTCGGTATGATCGCCCTCTTTACGATGATCGTCATCCCGGGTCTTGCGGCATTGAGCGGAGTCATTGCGTGGTGGAGGCGACGATCATGAACCGTGGACTCACCATATTTCTCGTCGCGTTGGCGGTTGCCTTGGGGGGATTCGTCGTTATTCGCTCGGCCATGCGCCAAGAGCCCGGCAAGCCACCCGGCTCGGCTTTGTTTGACTTTGCTCCTGACGAAATCCGGAATGTGGTCATCACAAATGGCGACGCGGCATTGGATTTTCGTCGCACCGACAAGGGGTGGAGCATCAATCCCGCCCCGATCGACCGGGCTTCGGCGGAGGCGATTCGGAACCTGATGAAGCTGGCCCTCGAGACGCCAGTGCTCGATCGGATCGATGCGGGCGAGATCAAGGATCCCGAGAGCCTCGCGAAGTATGGACTCAACAAAAGCCGCCTCCAGCTCGATTTCAAGGGAGACGGAGATCATCCGCTCCTCTTCGGGAAAGACTCGGCGGACGAGGCTCGGGTCTATGTGAGATTTCAAAATTCTCAAGATGTCTACCTCGTCGATGACCGGCTCTTCCGCGCCATTTTCCGACCCATCGAGGAATTCCGCGACCGAAGACTGAGCAACCTGCGGGCTGAGCGGATTGAGCGGTTTGTCATTCGCCGTCCGGGTGGCGAAATCGAGATCCGTCGGACAGCCGCCGGATGGCGAATCGTGCGCCCTCTGGACGCAGCGGCGGATGACGAGGCCGTGACGAAACTTTTGAATCAAGTCCTTGGCCTGAAGATTCAGGCTTTCCTGGATGCCGAAGCGAGCGAGTCGGGAAGCCAGGATCTCCCCGAGCCTTTCGCCGAAGTGCTCCTGTTTGCTGAGGGGGAGGCGGAGCCGGAGGTGTTGAGTCTGGCTACCCCGAGACCCGAGGGAGGCGTGTTGGGCCGTTTCAGTGCACGGGATGTTACAGTTCTCCTGCCCGATTTGGCGTCGAAACTGGTCACGACCGATCTGCAGACTTTGCGCGATCGTGCGCTGGCCCGTGTGAATCTCGACCTTGTCGATAGGATCCGCGTCGTTTCGAAGGGACGGAAGTTCGTCGTCTCCCGCAAGGCCGGCGAGTGGGAGGTCCAGGATGGTCCGAAAGTCGGGAACGCGAGTGGAGCGGCCGTCGACCGTCTGGTCGAGGCTCTTCAAGCCGCCCGTGTGCAGCGTTTCGAGCCGACAACCGTGGCCAGTCTTGCCAAGTATGGATTGGACTCCCCGGAGCGTGAGGTCGAGTTTCTCTCGGTCGTTTCGGAAAATACTCCGGAGTCCCCCGCCGGGGAGCAGAGCATCCTGGCGATCGCCTTCGGATCGAAATCCGTCGATGGAATGATTCCCGTGCACATTTCCAACTCTCCCGAAATCGCCTTTGTCCCCCCGTCGATCCTCGACTCGCTCCCTGTCGAGGCATCGTCATGGGTCTCGCCCTGACCGCGGGATTGATTTGCCATTGCGAACAGATCCGTTTTTCCTACCGATCCTTACTCCATGACGTCCGCTGCCATTCGCCAATCGTTTCTTGATTTTTTTCAGAAGAAAAACCATAGCATCGTGCCCTCGGCGAGTTTGATGCCCGATTCGCCGAACCTCCTCTTCACGAATGCCGGGATGAACCAGTTTGTCCCGATCTTTCTGGATCAACAAAAATCCGACGTCTCGCGCTGGGCCGGGGCGATTCCCGGGTCGGACACGCGGGCCGCCGATACGCAGAAGTGCATTCGCGCGGGAGGCAAACATAACGACCTCGACGACGTCGGGCTCGACACTTACCACCACACATTTTTCGAGATGCTCGGGAATTGGTCGTTCGGTGACTATTTCAAAAAAGAAGCCATCGAGTGGGCATGGGAACTCGTTATTGAACGTTGGAAGTTTCCGCCGGAGCGGCTCTATGCAACGATCTATCAGCCCGGTCCTGGAGACCCTTCAGAGCGCGACGAGGAAGCGTGGTCGATCTGGGCGGAGAAGTTTCGCTCGGTCGGTCTTGATCCTGCCGTGCACATCGTTAATGGGAACAAGAAGGATAATTTTTGGATGATGGGTGAGACCGGGCCGTGCGGGCCCTGCTCCGAGCTTCACGTGGATCTGACTCCCTCCGGCGATACGCTCGGTCGGTTGGTCAACCAAGGTTCTCCCGAATGCATTGAGATCTGGAATCTCGTCTTCATTCAGTTCAACGCCAATGCCGACGGCACATTCGTCCCGCTGCCGGCGAAGCATGTCGATACCGGGATGGGTTTTGAACGCGTCACGTCGATCATCCAGGGGACAAAAAGCTTCACGGACTTTCGGAGCGCCAAGATCTCGAACTATGAGACCGATATTTTTCGTCCGATTTTCGACGAGATCGAGAAGCTGAGTGGCCTCACCTATGGCGGCACGCTGCCGGCACCGGGTTCTTCAGGGTCGAGTGATCCGGAGAAGACCGATGTGGCCTTTCGGGTGATCGGCGATCACATCCGCACTTTGTCATTTGCGATTGCCGACGGCATCCAGCCGGGAAACTCCGACCGGAACTACGTGCTCCGCCGGATTCTCCGCCGCGCGGTCCGTTACGGTCGGGTTCTTGGTTTCCGTGAACCGTTTTTTTACAAACTCGTGGCGGTGCTATCGCGGACAATGGGCGACGTTTTTCCCGAGATTCGCTCCAAGCAGAAGCACGTCGAGGAGGTTTTGCGACGCGAGGAGGAGGCTTTCAACCGAACATTGGATAACGGGCTCAGCCTGTTTGAGAATGAGGTGAACCGCTTGATCTCCGCCGGGTCCTCGTCGGAACGAACGATTTCCGGGGAGTTTGCTTTCCGGCTTTATGACGAGCAGGGATTTCCCCTCGACCTGACCGAGCTCATGGCTCGCGAGCGTGGGCTCGGGGTTGATACGGCGGGTTTTGAAGTCCTTATGGAGGCCCAGCGCAGTCGGGCCCGGGCAGCTCAAAAAAAGACGGTCATCGAGGTCTCCGAAATCGAATCGAAGGAGGCGACGCGCTTCGTCGGATACGACGCCTTGGCCACGGATGCGAGAGTCATGGAGGTCGTTTCGCTAAAGGGCAAGACCGCGTTGGTTCTGGATACCAGCGTGTGCTACGCCGAGATGGGTGGACAGGTTGGGGATAGCGCCGTCGTTTCGCGAGGAGCAGATTCCTGGCGGGTTGTCGGCACTCAGAAAATGGGAGCCACTTGGTTGCACCTTCTTGAGGGGACAGAGGCGCCCGAGAGTGGTGCAGAGGTGACGCTCGAGGTGGACCTTGCCCGCCGCCGCGCTATTGAACGCCACCATACCGTGACGCATCTTCTCCACTGGGCTCTGCACGAAGTGGTCTCGCGGGAGGCCTCGCAGAAGGGCTCGTTTGTTGGTCCGGACAAGCTGACTTTTGATTTCAACAGCGCCGCTCTCACGCCCACGCAGGTTCGAGATATCGAGCGGATCGTCAACGAGCGCATCGTCGAAAATGCCACCGTGTCGTGGTCCGAGATCGCCTACGCCGACGTGCGAGGGCGGGCTGACGTGATGCAGTTCTTCGGCGACAAATATGGAGACTCGGTCCGAGTCGTCCAGATCGGTGGTGCTCCGCGGGCCTTCAACGGGTATTCGATGGAGCTCTGCGCGGGAACCCACACGCGGGCGACCGGCGAGATCGGGCTTTTCCGCATTTCGTCCGAGGCGGCCATCGCCGCCGGTGTGCGCCGCATCGAAGCCGTGGCAGGACTCGAGGCCTTCACCTCAGCCGTCCACGACTCGGCACGGCTGAGTGCGCTGGCTATCCAACTCAGTTGCCCGGTGGGCGAGGTGGAGAAAAAAATGGAGGGTCTTCTCTTGCAACAGAAGGAGCTGGAAAAAGCACTCAAGTCGGCCCGACTCCGCGAGGCGGCCCGCCGGGCGGATGAGCTTTTGGCAAATCAAGAGTCCCTTGCCGGGCATCCCTTCCTCGCTGCCAACCTAGGTGCCATTGACGGGGACGAACTCCAATCGGTCGCCGACTCGCTAAAGGGGCGATTTGAGGGCATCGCTGTCCTGGTGGGCGTTTCAGGGGAATCTGTCTCGTTGGTTGCAACAGTCGCTCCCGCCCTGATCATCAAGATCGCTGCAGGAAAAATCATCCAAACCATTGCGCCGATTGTCGGTGGGAAAGGCGGTGGAAAGCCAGACGCGGCCCGTGGTGGGGGTAAGGATTCCCAAAAGGTCCCCGAAGCCCTCGCGCAGGCACGCGTTCTGGTCGCTCAAGCCCTTGCCTGAGCGCGACGAATCTTTACCCGATCTTTGTCCCAGCGCGTTTGCGCATGTTCGCGTCGAGAATTTTTTTGCGGAGGCGGAGCGACTTCGGCGTGACCTCGACGTATTCGTCGGGGGCGATGTATTCGAGGGAACGCTCGAGGCTCATGACAAGAGGGGTCTGGAGTGAGATTCCCTTGCCATCACCCTGGCTACGCATGTTCGTCAGCTTCTTGGCTTTGCAGGGGTTGACGGGCATGTCGTCTGGGCGTGCATTTTCGCCGATGATCATTCCCTCGTAGATTTCCTCCTGCGGCCCGATGAAGAGGCGTCCGCGCTCTTGGATCGTATCGAGGGCGTAGGCCATGCTGATTCCGCCTTCCATCGAGACGAGAACACCGTTGTTCCGGCTCGGGATATCTCCCTTGTGCGGGCCGTATTCTTTGAAGAGGTGGCTTGCGATTCCGTGGCCCTTGGTCACGTTGACGAGATCGGTCTCGAATCCGATAAGTCCGCGGGTCGGTATGACCGCTTCGACAAGCACGCTGTGGGACTTGTGCTCCATGTTGGTGATCTCCGCCTTGCGGCCGGCGAGAGATTGGAGGATGTCGCCGAGATTGTCGGTCGGGACGTCAACGTAGAGAGTCTCGAGCGGTTCGAGGATCGCGTCCTTTTCGTCGCGTTGAAAGATGACTTCCGGACGGGATACAAGAATTTCGAATCCCTCGCGGCGCATTTGTTCTACGAGCACGGCAATCTGCATTTCTCCACGGGCCTTGACCTCGAAGTGTCCTGCGATTTCGGTGTCGTTCACGATGATCGAGACGTTCGTTCGGGTTTCACGGATGAGCCGGTCGCGGATCTGGCGGGCGGTGAGGAGCTTGCCGTCGCGTCCGGCGAGCGGGGAGTCGTTGACACAAATCTTCATCGCGATTGTCGGAGGATCGATATCGACAAATGGCAGGGCCTCCCGGTCTTCGGAGTCGGTGAGGGTTTCACCAATGAAAACTTCCTCGAAGCCGGTGATGCCGACGATGTCGCCGGAGAGCGCTTCTTCGATTTGCACTTTTTCGAGACCCTCGTGCCCGAAGATGGCCGTGACCTTGCCCTTCGCCTTGCGTCCGTCCTTGTGGATACAAACGATGTTCTGTCCGGTTTTTACCGCACCGCTGATGATGCGACCGTAAGCGATTCGACCGAGGTAGTCGCTGTAGTCGAGGTTCGAAACGAGCATCTGGAAGAAACCGGCATCGGACGCCTTCGGGGCCGGGATATGCCACGCGATCGCCTCGTAAAGCGGAACCATGGTGTCGCTCGGATCGACGAGTTCGCGCTTGGCGTAACCGTCACGGGCACTGGCGTAGATGTGCGGAAAATCCAGTTGCTCGTCGGTGGCATTGAGCTCGATGAAGAGCTCGAAAACCATGTCGAGAACCTTGTGCGGGCGGGCATTTTCCCGGTCGATCTTATTGATGACAACGATGGGCTTGAGTCCGTTTTCCATCGCCTTGCGGAGCACGAATTTCGTCTGGGCTTGGGGACCGTCGTGAGCGTCGACGACCAGAAGCACGCCGTCCACCATCTTCATGATGCGTTCGACTTCCCCGCCGAAATCAGCATGGCCGGGGGTGTCCACGATATTCACATGGTATCCGTTCCAGCGAAACGCGGCATTTTTTGCGCGGATGGTAATGCCTTTTTCTTTTTCGAGGTCCATCGAGTCCATCATGCGGATCTCGGTTTTTTGGTTGGCTCGGAACGTCCCGGCTTGTTTGAGCAATTGATCCACGAGGGTGGTCTTGCCGTGATCGACGTGAGCGATGATTGCGATGTTGCGAATTTTATCCATAGTAGGTGACCCGAATGAGAGCGGGTGCGGACTATGCGAAGACCCGGGCCGCGTGTCAATCTGCACCTTCAGCGCCGCACCGATTGGCTGGCGCTTTCATCATTCATGTGGAAGGCCTTTAGGTTTGTCGTCTGCGTCGGCGCGCAAGAAAGAACAGCGCTCCGGCGGCAAGGCTCAGGAGAGCGATGGTCGATGGTTCGGGCACGGGGGTGATTTCCCGAAGTTGAACCGTGAGAACTCCGCCATATTGATCCATCGGGATTGAGACGCCATTGTTTCCGAAGCGGTCGTCATAAGGGTTGGAGTAAATGGCCCCAACCGAGGGAACGCCGTTGGTGACATTCTCAGAGTTTAGCCAAAGGTATTTTCCAATCGGATTAAAGCCGTCCGTGGCCGTCGTGTTGTAAGCGTAGGACTTATCCTGAAAAATGTTCCAGGACGGGATATCTCCAATCTGGGTCGTGGTGAAGTTTCCCGTGCCATTGCTGGTATTCCCAAAAGCCCCGACCATCGCGAGTTCCTGGAAGTCTCCCAAGACACGCTGAACGATTTGCCCGTAGGGAGCCGATTGCGATCCATTACCCCCGCTAGCAATCGTTGAGTCCGGGCCGCCTTGGCTCCCGTTTCCTCCACCGCCACTCGATCCCCCGTTGTAAAAATCTGTCGAAAAGGCATCCCACGCGGTCGAATTGCCACCAAGCGTCACGATCACGCCCGGCAATCCCACATTGCCGGTGGAGAGATACCCGTAGAAACTCTCGGTGCCACCGGCAACGGTAATCGTGAGCGGACTCGACTCGCTGCCATAAGTGAGAATATCGGTCGAGTTCCCGCTGAATCCGGGGGTCACTGCAGTGACCGTTCCCGTGAACGTGATCTGATAGGTGTTGTTCGCCGAGGAACTGAAGGAAGGCTTAAACGATGTCGATACCAAGTAGTTGGTGGCGTTGGCTGAGATTGAACTGATTGTTCCAGTGAATCCCTGGCTTTGAACGTAATCGTGGGACGTTGGGTTCTCTCCGCCCGGACGGTTCGTCAGCAACGGTGTGGAGAGGTTTCCCGACACCGCGTTTGCGATAACCGTGGGATACTCTTCATAGAATCCGGTGCCTTGGGCGATATACGAGGCCCCCAAGACGCCCGCAACGAAGGACCCGTTTCCTCCCGCCGAAGGCGGAGGCGGGCTGGTCGCCGTCGTGGCGGACACTACGTTAGCTGGAGCTTGCTGCGAAGCGAGGTAGGGGAGCATGTCGCTCGTGTAGCCTGTGAATCCCACTGAGGCCGTGTTGTTGGTCGTCGTCCCGGCATATTGCAACTTCAGCGCCGATCCGATGTTGTTGATCGCTGTCAGGTCGGCATTGTTGTAGGTGCTTCCGGGAACGTAAGTGAACTCGACGTCGGTATAGCGGATGGAAGCCGTCGGTCCTGGAGGAAATGTCGCATTGATCGTGTTCGTGCCATACTCGATATACATGTTTTGACCGTTGATTTCGGAGATGCTGAAGCCACTCCCTCCTTGGTTCAACTGGCTCACTGTGAAGCTCGGGCTCATGACGTGGGTATACGTCGTGTTTCCATACGTCCAATGCGTGGTCGTGGTCGAATAGGCGAGCGTTTGGCCGGCGATGGAGGCTGTAAAATTCCCGGCTGCCGACCCTTGGAAGCTGACATAAATATTCGTGTCCGAAACCGTCGGACCGTTGCTCCACACTCCGTAGGTGCTGTTTCCAGGGCTCGGGAAGGTGCCCAAATACTGTGTGTCGAATTTGACGGTCAGATTTTGAGAGAAGGCCCCGACGTGTCCCAGCAGGACGGCAATCAAGGTGAGGAGAGTTACTCGAATGGGCCGCGCGAGCTGGCAGGGAATCGAATCGGATTTTTCGCGGCACTGGCCCGGAGTTGAAGAATGCGAGCCGAGTTCCTTCATGAAGGGACGATTCCACATCAAGGACGGGGCGTCAAGTGTGCCAACACGAAAATGCTTACGGATGTCCCACCCAGTTGCACCATCGATTGACGCTGGCCTGTGATGCGATGTATTCCGGTGACATGCCGAATGTGCCGCAGCGTCCACCGTGGGTTCCTGACGAGGGCGCACGAGCCTTTGCCACATCGGTGATGCCGGGACTGGAATACTCCGATCCGTCTCCGGCGCCGGTTAGTCATTCGCGGCGGATGCCTGGCGTGGACGATCTGGTCACAGGCATCTTCGGCGGCGACCGGGCGATTCTATCTCGTGCGATCACGCTGATCGAGAGCAACGCCCCGGCGCACCGACCGATGGCGAGAGACGTCCTCCGCAGGCTTGGCGAGAGGCCCGGATTTTCGCATAGGGTGGGAATCTCCGGCGTGCCGGGCGCTGGGAAAAGCACGTTTATCGAGGCACTCGGGAATCACCTGTGCGACAGCGGCCATCGGGTCGCGGTCCTCGCCGTCGATCCGAGCAGTTCACTGACGGGTGGCAGCATTCTCGGCGACAAGACCCGCATGGAGACCCTATCCCGGCGGGAGGATTGTTTCATTCGGCCATCACCCTCCGGCGGTGCCCTCGGCGGGGTCGCCCGGAAAACCCGCGAGACGATCGCGGTGTGCGAGGCCGCCGGTTTCGATGTAGTTCTCATCGAGACCGTCGGCGTCGGTCAGAGTGAGATTGCCGTGCGCGCGATGGTTGATTGTTTCTTGCTTTTGCTCATCGCCGGAGCCGGTGACGACCTTCAGGGAATGAAGAAGGGGATTTTTGAAATCGCCGATATTTTGCTCATCAATAAGGCCGACGGAGAAAATCGGATCCGCGCCGAAGCGACCCGTCTGAATTTCGAAAGGGTCATCCATTTTCTGTGTCCGGCAACGGTCGGGTGGGAGCCGCCAGCCCTCACGGTTTCCGCGATCTCACGCACCGGTATCTCTGAGGCGTGGGCGGAGGTGGAGAGTTATTTTTCCCACATTCGCTCCGACGGGCAATTTGGTGCCCGCCGCCGCGAGCAATCGCTGGCTTGGTGGCGCACACTCGTGGAGCAAGAACTCCGAATCCGCTTTCTTGACGACCCAACCGTCGCCGCGCTTTCCAAGCAGCTCGAATCCGATATTCTGTCAGGAATCCTCGCTCCCTCATTGGCGGCCGAGGAAATCCTGAAGCTACTCTCCTTCACCCCCACACCCCCATGAACTCCTCGAAAATGTCGATCCTTCTCGCCCTTCTCGCCGGCTTTGCTGCCGGATCGGGAGTCGGATTTTTTTCCGCCAACCGGGGGACGGTATCAAAAGGCCCGACCGCGACGTCGCCAGACCAGGCACCGCAGACGGGACCCATTTCCGTCGCTGACCAGCCGTCGCGGTCATCCGGTGAGTCGTTCGAGCCCCGCGCCGGAACGCAGCCGATCACGGCCAAACAGCTCCAGGCAGAACTCGCCGAGATCGATCAGTTTGGATTCGGGGGAATGAACTCCATGCGCAAATGGGCGGACATCGGTGACCGGCTCCGGGTTTCCGATCCGGCAAAGATTGCCGCCGAAATGGCGGGCTCGCCGCAGGCTCAAGGCAATGCGGGCATGGGGTGGAGCTTTGTGATGGCGGCGTTTGCAGAAAATGACCCGCAGGCCGCATGGAATTTTGCTTTGGGGATGAAGGCGGGACCTTCTCGCCAAGCTGCGATGATGGCGGTTGTCTCATCGGTCTCGGCAAAAGATCCGACCCGCGCTTTGACCATGGCGGATTCCATCGAGGACGCACAAGTCAAACGCCAGATTCGCTCGATGGCGATCATGAGCATTGCGCAAAAGGATCCGCGACGGGCGCTGGACCTCGCCACAAAAAATGAGGGCGCCGCGGGCGAAGACTATGCTGTCTCAATGATCTTCCATCAGTGGGCACGAAAAGATCCGGAGGGAGCGAAAGCCGCCGTCGCCAAGCTCACCGGCCGCTCCGCCGAGCAGGCACGGATGTCACTCATGATGGCCCTGACTCAGAGCGATCCGGAGGAGGCTTGGAAGTATGCGCTGACTCTGCCGCCAGGCGGCGAGAATTCCCAGGATGCCCGGCAGCAGGTTGTCCAGCAGTGGTCGCAAACCGATCCGCAGGCGGCCCTCAAGGCGGCTCTCGACATTCCGGATGTGGGCGTTCGCTCCGGCGCAATCTCCGCAGCGGTGGGTGCCTGGTCACGGAGCGATTTCAAGGGGGCGCTTCAATACGCGATCGGAGTGTCGGACTCGACCATGAGGTCGGACATTTTTCGGGCGATGAGCATGAATCCCTCGAACAACCGTCAGGAACTTCTTGATGCCGTGCTCGAGCATATGCCGGCCGGAGACAACTTCCAGCAAGCCGTCTCCGGAATCCTTTCTTCATGGGCACGAGAAAACCCAGCCCAGGCGGCAGCCGCACTGGATCAGCTTCCGCCGGGACGGATCATGTCCCAGGCGGCCCAGCAGGTTGTTTCCCAGTGGGCGCATACGGGAAACAAGGCCGAGGTTTTCGCCTGGGTCCGCCGCCTGCCGGAGGGGGAGGCTCGCCAAAATTCCCTCAATTCCCTCTTCTCTCAATGGAGTTCCCAGGATCCGCAGCAAGCCCTCGGAGCACTCAACTCGCTGACGGCCGATGACCGGAAAAACGCGATCCGTGCGCTTTCGTCCGGGTGGAGTCGGAAAAATCCTGAGGCCGCCCTTCAATGGTCGGCGACGCTCGGCGACGCCGACGAGCGCCGCGATGTCGTTCGCGATGCTGTCTCGCAGTGGGCCAACTCCTCGCCAGAGGCTGCCGCTCAATATGTCCAGCGTTTGACTGAGAACGAGCGCGGCCCGGCCATGCAGGCGGTCGTGGACCGGTGGGCATCGAAAGATGCCGAGGCCGCCGCAAACTGGCTCTCGCGGCAGCCGCCGGGCACGTCGAAGGACTCTGCGATCACCTCGCTCACGCGAAAGATTGCCTCGGAAGATCCCGAGACCGCTCTCTCTTGGGCGGCGACGATTTCCGATCAAAAAGCGAGGGACCGGCAGGTCGAGAATCTTGCCCGGGATTGGATGAGGCAGGATGCCGCCGCGGCCCGCGCTTGGATTTCGACTTCGAACCTCCCCCCCGAGACCCGGCAGCGCCTGACGAAATAATACGATGACACACGACGAACGCCTCAAAAAATTCCTTCTCCGAAAACCGGATCTTTCTGCTGCGGCGTTTGTCGCCACGGATGCGAAAATCATGGGCGACGTCCGGCTCGGGAAAGATTCCAGCGTCTTTTATGGCGCGGTCTTGAGGGGCGATATTGAGTCGATCCATGTCGGCGAGGGAACGAATGTGCAAGATGGCGCGATCATCCACCTCGCGGACGATCTGTCCGCGAACGTCGGAGCCTATTGCACGATCGGTCACGGGGCGATTGTTCACGCCTGCACGGTTCGCGACGAATGCCTTATCGGAATGCGCGCCGTGGTCCTCGACGGTGCCGAAATCGGGGAGCAGTGCCTCGTCGCAGCCGGGGCGGTCGTGACGCCGCGAACGAAGATCCCGGCGGGTTCGATGGTTATGGGCACGCCCGCTAAAGTGGTCCGTGTGCTGTCGTTCGAGGAGCGCGCCGGACTTCGGGAGTGGGCGGAGAAATACATCTGCGTGGCGCGGGCCCATGCGGCGCTCCAGAAGGCATCGGCCTCCGTTCCAGGCTAGAAAAAAGTTCTTGCCAGTGGTGTTGATATTAGAATATCTAATAATAACACCAACATGAGTGCCACTATTCAAAAAATTGATCATCTGGGGATCGCAGTGAAATCAATCGAAGCCGCCTTGCCCTACTACGAGAAGACTCTGGGAATGAAGTGCGAGCACTTCGAGGACGTGCCTTCCCAGAAAGTGCGGACGGCATTTTTTGCCTGTGGCGAAGTCCATCTGGAACTGCTTGAGCCGACCGATCCGGAGAGCACGATTGCCAAGTTCATTGCCGACCGGGGTGAGGGGATTCACCACATTGCTTTCGCCACGACCGATATCACTGAGCAGCTGGCTCAGGCCAAGGATTCGGGCGCCCGCCTGATTCATGAGGTTCCTTTCGATGGAGCGGGAGGGAAACTGGTCGCCTTCCTGCATCCCAAAAGTTCGTTTGGGGTCCTCACCGAGTTCTGCCAGCCGAAGAGCGCCGCCACACCGTCCCACTAACCTCCCGCACCATTATGGCCATCAAAAATCAATTTCTCGAAGAGTTGGAAACCCGCCGCCAGACGGTCCTCGACGCCGGCGGAAAAGACAAACTCGAAGCCCGTCGCAAGAAGGGACTAATGACAGCGCGTGATCGCTTGGATCACCTTTTCCAGCAGGGAACGTTCATGGAATTTGGCATGCACGTGCAGCATTCGTGTCACAACTTTGGCATGGAAAAGAAAGACCTGCCCGCGGATGGCGTCGTGACGGGCACCGGGTATGTCGGCAATCGCCCGGTGGCTGCCTACAGCCAGGACTTCACGGTCGCGGGAGGATCGCTGGGCGAAATGCACGCGCAGAAGATTTGCGACATCATGGATTTCGCGCAGCAGTCTGGAATGCCGGTTGTCTGCTTCAACGACTCCGGCGGAGCGCGAATTCAAGAGGGTGTGGAATCGCTTTCGGGCTATGGCAAGGTCTTCTTCAAAAACGTCTATCTCTCGGGCGTCGTGCCGCAGATTGCCGTGATCGCCGGTCCCTGCGCCGGGGGAGCGGCCTATTCGCCGGCTCTGACGGATTTCCAGATCATGGTCAAGGACCAGGCGAACATGTTTATCTGTGGCCCGGACGTGATCCTCGCGGCCACCGGACAAAAATGCACAATGGCCGAAGTCGGTAGCGCGGCGGCCCACGCAACGATCAGTGGCAACATCCACTTTGTCGCGGACAGTGATGCGCAGGCGATTGCGATTGTTCAGAAGCTGCTCTCGTTCATTCCGTCCAACAACATCATGGACCCACCGCATGATCTCACGGTTCCGTTGACACTGGACGAGGATCCGGGCATGGACGAACTAATTCCCGAAGACGCGAAAAACCCGATCGATGTGAAGGTCGTGATCGCGCGTCTGGTCGATCAGGGGGATTTTCTGGAAGTTCAGATGGATTTCGCGAAAAACATTGTTGTCGGATTTGCCAGAATCCAGGGGATCGTGGTTGGGATCATTGCGAACCAGCCGACGTTCAAGGCCGGTGCGCTCGACATCGATGCGTCCGACAAGGCGGCGCGGTTCATCCGGTTTTGTAATATTTTTAACATCCCGATCGTGACGTTGGTTGATACCGGTGGCTTTTTGCCGGGCGTCGCTCAAGAGCGAGGGGGAATCATACGCCACGGCGCAAAAATGCTTTTTGCGTATGGCGCGGCAACCGTGCCAAAGATCACTGTGATCATGCGTAAAGCGTATGGCGGAGCCTATCTCGCGATGTGCAGCCAGGATCTCGGGGCCGATCTCGTCTTCGCGTGGCCGACGGCGGAGATCGCCGTGATGGGTGCCGAGGGTGCGGTCAAGATTCTCTACAAGCGCGAGATTGAAAAAGACCCGGCCTCCGAGGCGCAGCTCATTGCCGACTATCGCGCAAAGTTCGCCTCGCCGTATCAGGCGGCCGGGAAGGGGATGATCACCGATGTGATCCGTCCTTCACAGACCCGCGCGATGGTTGCCATGGCCTTGCGAAACACACTTTCGAAACGCGAAACCCGTCCGCCCAAAAAACATGGCAACATCCCGCTTTGACGCCACGGGAAGAAATTTACTAATCATCCCAACGAAACCGTTATGAAAAAACTCCGTGTTACAGTCGATGGAAAGGTCTACGAGGTCGTCGTCGAATCTCTTGATGAACCCCTAAGATCGGTTCCGGTTCTTCAGCAGTCGAGTGTGGCACCGGTGGCCTCTTCGTCGGCCACGAAGCCTGCCGCGCCAGCCGCTGCCGGGGGAGCGGGGGATGTGGTCAGTCCGCTGGCTGGACGGATTGTCTCCGTGGATTGTTCCGTCGGCCAGAAGATCGCATCGGGTGACAAGTTGGCCACCGTCGAGGCGATGAAAATGAATACATTTGTCTATGCCTCGACCGATGGCACCGTCGCAAGTATCTCGGTCCAAGCCGGGGATGCAGTGGAGGAGGGACAGGTTCTCGTCACGCTTTCCTGATTGATCACCATGGACCTCTTACTTGCCACCACCAGCGATGTCCTCCGCTTGGAGACGGCGATCCTCCTCATCGTGGTGGTCGCACTCGCAGTTCTGGCGAAGGCGGTGGTTGATTTGAAATCCGAAGTGAAGAGCCTTCGGCGGGGAGATGCTTCTGGATCGCCGCAGGCCAAACCGTCTGCGATGCCGGTGGTCAGTCCGGCTTCCATGCCAACTCCCGCGGATGAAGCGGTTACGCCTGAGATCTTTGCCGTGATCGTCGCGGCGGTCCACGCTTCGCTCGGGGATCAACATCAGATTGTTTCCGTAACTCCCGCCGAGACCCTTTGGTCGCGGGAAGGTCGGCGGACAATCTTTGGGTCGCATTCAATTCGATGATCGCTGACACTCGATAGCCATGGACCCCATGCTTCTCCTCTGGATCATTTTCGGGATCGCCGCCGTGGGGGTCTCGGCGCTCGATCTTTTTGTTATCACCCACCGACATTCAGCGGTGGGCGTGGCCTCCGCCCTCCGATGGACGGCCACATGGGTGGCGGTGGCACTCGCGTTTGGAGTCGCGATTTTTTTCCTGCATCCGGGCGGCGGCGAAATTGCCACACTCTACATTGCCGGTTATCTCACAGAGTATTCGCTGTCGGTCGATAATCTCTTCGTCTTCATCCTCATTTTTTCCCTGATGGGAGTTCCCGAGATCGCCCAGCCGAAGCTCATCAAGCTCGGGATCTATCTTTCGATTTTTTTGCGAGTGCTCTTCATCCTCTTTGGCATCGCGCTCATCGCAAAGTTCCATTGGCTGCTCTACGTCTTCGGGGCGCTTCTCATCTGGACCGCATGGAAAATGCTCACAGCCGACGGGGATGAACAGGTGAATCCGAAGAACAACATCTTCTTCAAAATTGCCTCGAAGTTCCTGCCGGTGGTCGATCCGGGTCCCGAGACTCGCCGACTTGTTGTCCGCCATGCCGGGAAACTCGCCATCACCCCGCTGTTCCTCGTCGTCCTCGTGATTGGCTCGACAGACGTCCTCTTCGCGCTGGACTCGATCCCCGCGATCATGGGGATCAGTAGCGATCCGTTTGTGGTCCTGACATCAAATGTTTTCGCCGTTCTCGGCCTGAACTCGCTCTTCTTCGCGCTTCGCGGTGTGATGGGGATGTTTAAATTTCTCAAGCATGGGGTGAGCCTCATCCTCTTTTTTATTGGCGCGAAGATGATTGCCGGGATCTACCCTCCAATTGAGGAGTGGTTCAAGGAACACGCGTTTGTCTCGCTGGTTGTCATCGGGACCGTTCTGCTGGTTTCGATTGTGCTCTCGATCTGGCATACTCGGATGGCGTCTGTTCCGCCGGGAGGGAATGGTCATGAATAATGCGACCTTTGGCCTGACGATGTTGATCGTCGGAATGGGCGGGACGCTGGTCACCCTCGCGTTGGTTTCTTTTCTCATCCACCTGTTGACGATTTTCTTTCCGCTCCGTGAGGGGGAGAAGGAAGAGCAAAAGTGAGCGAGGCCATCCTGAGCGGAATCGGAGCGTTGTTCGAGGGTATTCGATTCCTGATGGCGCACGGCGGTCCGAACGTGATCATGATCGCCGTGGCGTGCGCAATGTTTTGGCTGGCCATCGCCCGCGATGTCGAGCCGCTCCTGCTCCTGCCGATTGCGTTTGGATGCCTGCTGGTGAATTTGCCGCTGAGCGAGGTGATGGATGCGGGTGGTGTCCTCAATACTCTCTACGCTTTCGGCATTGGGAACGAATTGTTTCCTCTTCTGATCTTTGTCGGCATCGGTTCGATGACCGATTTCACTCCGCTCCTGGCAAATCCCCGCCTGCTTCTCTTTGGTGCCGCCGGTCAGGTCGGAATCTTCGTCACGTTGTTGCTCGCTCTGGCTCTGGGATTCTCAAAAGAAGAGGCGGTCTCGGTGGCCGCCATCGGAGCCTGTGACGGCCCGACGGTGATCTACGTATCGAACATGTTTGCCGGGATGGGGCGGATCCCCGAGGCAATGGTCGGTGCGCTGGCTGTGGCTGCCTATTCGTATATGGCGCTCGTTCCCATCATCCAGCCGCCGATTATGCGGCTCCTGACTACGCGAAAGGAGCGGGAGGTCAAGATGCCGAGCTCAAAGGGAAGGGTCTCCCCGGCCGCGCTGATGGCATTTCCGATTGTTGTAACGGTGGTCACTGGGATCATCGCTCCCAAGGGCCTTCCGCTCATGGGGATGATCATGCTGGGGAATTTCATGAAGGTCTCGGGCGTCGTTCCCAGGCTTGTCAAAGCGAGCGAGAACGAGATTGCAAATGTGGCAACGCTCTTCCTCGGACTCGCCATTGGAGGAACGATGGCGGGCCAACAGTTCCTCACCCGAGAGACACTCATGGTTTTCGCCCTCGGTCTCGTCGCCATCACGATCGATACCGTCGGTGGCATTCTTTTGGGCAAAATCTGGTATTGGCTCTCAGGCGGAAAAGTGAACCCCCTCATCGGCGCCGCCGGGATCTCGGCCTATCCGATGGCGGCACGCCTCGTGCAAACCGAGGGTCAGCGCTGGAACAAACAGAACTTCCTTCTCATGCACGCCATGGGCGCCAATACGGGCGGGCAGATCGGGTCGGTCATGGCTGCTGCCATCATGCTCTCGATTCTCAAGGGCATGGGAATTATTTGAGCGAGGGTTGGCTAAGCCCGACCCACCTCGGTGCACTTCGTGAGGTCTGAAATGCGTGATGCGATCTGAGCGGCATCGATGGCGGGGCCGATGAGGAGGGCAAGAGGAGTATTGATCCGGGGATTACTCCCGACCGGAATGAACTGCACGTCGTCGTCGATCCTCTGGAAGACAAAGAACTCGTCGGCCTTGTCCTCGAAGCAGACAAGGCCCTTGGCGCGGATCACCTCGCGTGGAAGATTTTTGAGGAACCTTTCGAATGCCACGCGAGAAACCCGCGCCGGCAAAGGAAGTTCGCAGGAGGCGAAATGGCTCTGCTCGTGATCATGGGAATGGCCGCCGTGTTCATGATCGCATCTGCCCTGACAGACCGTCCGGCTGGGAACGCTCGATGCGTCGGCGACGACTTGCAGAAGTTCTCCCGCGAATGTCTCGACGTCGGTTTGCCGTCCACGAATCTGATTGGCAACGAGAGACTGCTGAACTTCGGTCCAACGTTTCTCCGGGACCGTATCGCGGCGGGAGATCACGACGTGCGATGCCGTCATGGCCTGTTCGCGCTCGAGGGCATTGTGCCAAAATCTCTTCTGCCACCGCTGGGCGTCGATCACGGTGATTTGAATGGGATCGGTGAACTTCTCCAGAGCCGGATCGAGTGCGAGGGCTTCGATGAGTGCCCCCGCGTCGGTCGTTCCATTGGTCTCCACAATCATCACGCGATTCGCGCCGTGTCGAAACCCTCTCAGCTCGTCAAACAACTGCTCGCGAGACCCGCAACAAACGCAGTCTCCGCTCAGGGCGCGAACCTCGTCGATCAGCTCACGGAACTGCTCGGCGTCGACTTTGGCATTTTGGTAGTCGTTGATCAAAAGCCCGGGCTGGATTCCGCGGGCCGCCAAAGCTGGAATCAAACCTTTCAAAAACGTCGTTTTTCCAGATCCCAGAAATCCCACAACCAAGACGAGCGGCGTCATTTCGGAAACCTAGCAGGCCCGATGCGATTTGCCAGTTCCGGATTCTTTTGCCGAAGGCCAGGCTGATCCCGACTTCTCCCCGAGTCATTTCCGTGTAAGGTTGTGCCATGATCGACAAGTTCCTTCGTAGTTTCCAAGCCGAAGCCGGGCGGGCGCTGATCGACCGTGAGCGGGAGTTGGAGCTGGCCTTGTGTTGCTTGATCTCAGGAGGGAACCTTCTCATTGAAGACACGCCGGGTGTCGGCAAGACAACGATGGTCAAGGCGATGGCGCGGTTGCTCGGGCTCGATTTCAAGCGCGTGCAATTTACCAACGATCTGCTGCCCGCGGATATCCTTGGTAGTCTGGTATTCGACCCGACCCGACAGGCATTCACCTTCCACCGCGGACCGATTTTTGCGCAGCTCGTTCTCGGCGATGAACTCAACCGGGCCTCGCCCCGGACCCAGAGCGCCGTGCTTCAGGCAATGGACGAACATGAGGTAACGATCGAGGGGCACACCCATGTGCTTCCGGATCCCTTCTTTTTCGTCGGCACACAAAATCCCGGCGAACAAGTCGGGACCTCGCTTCTGCCCGAGTCGCAGGTTGACCGCTTTCTGATGCGAATCGCGCTCGGTCTGCCGGAGCGCGAGACCCAGCGGCGGCTCCTCGAGAGGCAGCGGGTGAACTCCGGCGGCATGGTCTTTGATTTTCAGAGCCTGCCGACGCTGGCGACGCCCGACGATTTGACCCGCTGGCAGCGCGAGGCCGGGGCGTTGTTTGTTTCGGATGCGGTGTCGGAATACATTCTGGATCTTTTTGAGGAAGCGCGAGGGAGAGGATGGTCGCTCTCTCCGCGGGCTTGCCTTGGGCTTCAGCGGGCGAGTCAGGCACGGGGATTCCTGCACGGCAGAGACCACGTTTTGCCCGACGATGTGCAAGCACTTTTCCTTCCGGTCACCTCGCATCGGCTCGCGCAGTTTGCCCGGGTGGCCGGGGATGCACGGGAGGCCGCATCGATGGCCCGCTCGATCATCGAGCATACGCGGACGAAGTAGATTGCCACCATGCTCCGGCATCAACGCGAGCGGATTTACCTGATTCCCCGCTGGTCCGGCCTGGTGCTCGCAGCCGTCGTGCTTCTCATTTTCGCGCTCGGTTATGTTTCTCCGGCGTCACGGGGCCTGACGCAGACGTTGGGAATCACGCTCATGGTTGCTGGCGTCGTGGTATTGATCCAGAGCAATGAGAACCTCCGCGGGCTTCAGATCGCGGGATGCCGATCCGTGCCCGTCGCCGCGGAGGACGATGCCATTCTCGAGCTCACGCTCCGCAATAACTCGGCTGCCGAGCACGTGGGAATTTGGGTCGGTGAGGGGATCCCGTGGCGGCGATTTTGGAAACGGAATCCTCGGCAGCGCGCTTGGGTCCCGCTGATTGCGTCCGAGACGAGTGTCACTCTGCGACTGCCGGTTCCGACTTCGCGCCGGGGACGTTTCGAGGTTCCGACGCTTTGGATCTCGAGTGTGATGCCGTATGGCTTGGGCTTTGCATGGAAAGTGGTCCAGCCAGAGGGAAGCTACTCTGTTTATCCCACGCCGCGCGGTATCGGGTTGAAGGACATCGGGAATGGCGGCCGATTCTCCGGGACATCGATTTCCGAGGGGAGCGCCGATGTCACGGGGCACCGTCCGTATGAATCCGGTGACCTGCTCTCGCGAATCGATTGGCGGATCTATGCGCGCACAAACCGGCTGATGATCCGAACCCTGGAGGATGGCGGAAGCAATGAAATCATCCTGCGGTGGCACGATACCGACTTTTGGGATGACGATGAGAAGCGCTTGGAGCAACTGAGTTATTGGATTCAGGAATGTGTGCGGGAGGATCGAAAGTTCACCCTCGATCTCGGACCGGCCGCCGGGGCGCTTCATTATCGCAATATCCCGGCCTGCCATGAGGCCTTGGCAGTTTTTGATGTTCTGAGATTTCGCGAAGCAAGTGGGGGTGCGAAATGAGAAGCGCTGAGGAAAAGCAGGAGCGCATGGTGGGGTGGGTGCTTGCTGCTGCCGTGATGCTTCATCTTTCGCTGATGGGAGCGAACCCGGGATTTCAGGTTTTCGTATTCGCCATTCTTGTGGCCGGTGCGGCGATGCGCTGGCGAAATCTCTTTGTTCCGAATTGGCTCGGGCGTCTCGCGATTTTGATTGGGATCGGAGGGGTGATCATGTGCCAAGAAGGCTTTCGTCCCAGCCTCGTCGTTGGAGAAGTGGCGGGCATGGTCGGTGCTTTGCTGCTGCTACGCCCGGCACTCGCGGCGCGTGGTCTTCAAGTCCTGCTCTGTCTTCTGGTGATGCTTACCGCGGCGATTCTTAATCCATTTACGAGCCTTGGGGCGGCGTTCGTGATCGGTGACACCATCGCTCTCCTCTTGGTGGCCGAGCAAATTCATCGCCCTCCCGAGGCGGTGGAAAGCTTCTGGGTTTCGGTCGTGCGGGCTTTCCGGATCGTCGTGCCGGTTGGCATCGTGGTAACCACGATCTTTTGGCTTTTTCCGAAACTCTCGGATTATACTCCCGTCGGGTTGACCGGGTTCTCAGTCGACGGAATCCTGAATCCTGGAGCCATTGCCGAGCTTTCTGCCTCACACCGCGTCGCACTCGTGGCACATTTTGGCGAAGGGCAGACGATGCCATCCCCAGCGGACCTTTATTGGCGTGGCCGGGTGTTGGAGGTCAACGGCGGGCTGAGCTGGTCGCTGGCCTCGAAGCGCGTCGCCCGGGATCGCTCTCTGCAAGACTCCCCTCCTTCGGACCGCGCGGACACCCTGAGCTACCGGCAGGAACTTTCTTCGACTCGTGGAGGAATTGTTCCCGCGCTGGATCACGCGGTCTTTGTGGACGCCCAGCGGGATGGAACTCCCGTTGCTGTTCTGGAAATCGGAGCTGGCGTGCTGACGGCGGTCGGCACCGGGCCACTCGGGATGGAGATAATCTCCAAACTGCGGAGATCAGCGGACGAACCCGTCGCGGCAATTTCCAACGCGAGCACGGACGTGCCCAAGGAGATTGCATCGAGTCGCGCGGTTTTTGAAATTGTTGCGCAAGTGGCAAGCGAGGGGCGATCAGTATCAAGAAAGATCGATGCCGTGACCGAATTCTTTCGCGACTCCGGATTTATTTACACGACCCGGCCCGGGAGACTCGGAAACCTCGAGCAGTTTCTCACAACGCATCGTCGGGGATTTTGCGAGCACTATGCGGCCGCTGCGGCTAATCTTCTGCGATTGGCTGGTGTGCCGGCACGAGTCGTGACCGGCTACCGGGGCGGGGTTTGGAATCCATGGCTCAGGACGATCACCGTGCGGGATTCGAATGCTCATGCCTGGGTCGAGGCTTGGGATGGCGCTGCACGCCATTGGATCCGGTTCGATCCGACCGATGCGGTTGATGAAAGTCTCGCAGGTCGGATTGCCCGCGAAATGGACGCATCGCAGTGGTCGATCTTTCGGCGGATGTGGAGCTTCTCCAGCGCGGTCACGTCGACGGTCAGTCTCTGGATCTCTGGAATGCTGGCCGCCATAACCGCCAGCGAGGCGTGGGCGCAGATCCAAATGGCACTCTTCGGGGGTCTCATCGTTGTTGCGCTTCTCTGGATGGTAAGGAACTTCGCCATTCGCCGCGCCTCCGGAATTCAGGAATCCGCAGCACGCCATCTGGCCGTGTTGGAGTCCCATGCGGCGCGGTTGCACCGAGGACGCCGTCCTGGAGAAACTCCCCTCGCGTGGCTGACGCGAATCGCCGCGACCGGCGCCGGGCCCGACGAACGTCGCTTGCTCGAGGCATTCGCCCATTCCTACGCCGAGGGAATGTATCGTCCTCCGACCAAAGAATCGGGCACCGTCGCAAAACTCCCCAATCATGTCCGCCGATTACTGGCACTCTGGCGAAGACGCCGACTTGTCGCGAACCAGGTCACTGGAGGTCGGGTTCCTTAGTGGACGGGAGAGCAGTTTTGATCGCGACGGGAGCGTCGATCAAGCCAGAAGCCCGCAAAATGGCTCCGGAGGTAGGGCTCGAACCTACGACCAATCGGTTAATCCCGGCGAGCCGGGACTCTAACACTGAGCTACTCAACCTCTTTGAGGAGTTGCTCGCGAATGGTCCTCGCAGACTTCCACGATTTGATTTGCTTTTCACGAGCCATTGCTGCCGCTCGGCTCGGATGAGGCTCCGACCAGACAAGGATCCAAGGACCGTTCTTTCGAGTGAATTTGCCGGCGAGCTGATCGGTTCGGTTATGACTGCCAATTCGGACATCGAGATTATCCGTCTGGCCGATGTAAAAACGTCCAACTGCGTTTTGGAGTATGTAAACCCAGAACACCGAATGTTGAAGAATTGGCTCCGGAGGTAGGGCTCGAACCTACGACCAATCGGTTAACAGCCGACCGCTCTACCACTGAGCTACTCCGGATTACGTGGGGAGGGGAGTAAAGCAATGTTGGGGGAGGGAATCAAATTGTTTTTGTGAGAAATACCGGGTGGTTGGGGATGTCGGGCTCGACATCTGGGTGGGATTTGTTGAAGAACGAGGGTCTGCGATGGCCAACTCGAATTTTGCTTCCTCCGGTGCTCTGTCGATTCTTCCATGCCGGACGAACTCGGAGAGGATGAGATTTGAGAGGGTTGCGGAGGTTCTTCATGGGAACGATCCGGCGTTTGTCCCGCCGTTCCCGGGGAGTATTGCGAAGTATCTCTCGGAGAAGTCGGCGTTTCACAAGCGGCATGGGGAAATCCATCCGTTCCTTGCCGTGCGCGACGGGCGCGCGGTTGGGCGGATTGCGGCGATCATCAATCGTTCGCACAACGAGTATCACAAGGATCGCGTGGGATTTTTCGGATTTTTCGAATGCGAAAACGATCTCCGAACAGCCCAGGCTCTTTTTCAAGCGGCGGAAGCCGTGCTGCGCGAGGCGGGAATGGAGTCCGTCCGCGGGCCTTACAATCCGAGCATCAACGACGAGTGCGGGCTGTTGTTAGATTACTTCGAGATTCCGCCCTGCATCGGGCTGACATGGAATCCGGCGTATTATCGCGGGTTGATCGAGAGGCGGGGCTTCGTTCTGGTTCGGACACTGCATGGACTCAATCTCCCGATGCACCGGCTGGAGCGGCCCGAGCGATTGGGGCGGATCACGAAGAGATTGGAAACGAGATCGAAGCTGCGGCTTCGTCCGATGGATTTGAAGCGGCTTCCCGAGGAGTTGGGGATTGTTCGAGAGGTTTATAATCAGACACTCGAGCGGAATTGGGGCTTCGTTCCGATCTCGATGGACGACCTGCTTGCCGCAGCGGACGATATCCGAGCCATTGCGGATCCGCGGTTGTTGCTCATCGCCGAGGCCGATGGAGAAATGGCCGGCGTGGCGTTGACGCTACCGAACTTTAATGAAATTCTGGCGCGGACAAAACGGACGCCGTATTTTTTGCGACTACCGCACATTTTTTGGCTGATGAAGACGCAGCGCATCCGTTCGTGTCGGCAAACCGTGCTCGGAGTGGTGCCGGCCTTTCGAGACCGGGGAATCCATGCGTGGCTTGTCTACGAGCAATTTGCGAAGGCGCAGCAGCACCATGACGATGCGATCCTTGGATGGATTGAGGAGTCGAATACGGAAGTCCTCGAATTTGTTCGAATCGTAGGTGCTGAGCCGCGCCAGAAGTGGGGTCTCTTCGAGAAGAAAATCCCAGCGGCGCTTGGACCTGGTGAACTGGCACTGGAGTTTTAGAGCGTCGAGAGATCGGCATCCGGCCCGGCCCGTAAACTCTCGGAGATCGGTCATCACTTCGATATCCGCGCTTTTAGCGATCGTTCGGAAGTCTCGCCGATTGGAGCATTTGATCATGTTCGGCCTCTTGAACACCTTCTTCAAATAGTCTCGCACTGTCGCTTCGTCCCTCGTCGTCTTCATCTTCGCTCGGAGCCGCTGCGACTTTGTCCCCGGTTGAGCCATGGACCGGATCCCAGCGTTCGGATTCTGGTGCGGATTCGAGGATCGTCTGGTTTGGATCCATGTCCGACTCCCCGGTCAATTCCCGTCGGGCCTGGTCAAAATCGTTCTTCGTGGCGTCCTGTGCTGCGCGGCCGTTGATGATGGCCAATTCTTTCGCCCGCAGCCTGACCATCTCGGGTGTCACGGTGCCGATGCCGTTGGAGTTTTCGATCAGGATGCCTTGTTTGAGTGGGTTGGTATTCACGGGACAATGAGTATCCAATGCTCCGGGCCTCGCGTGTATGGGGTCTTGACCTACCAACCGCCGGTGACGAAATCTACTCCACCTCGCCGGTCAGTTCGCGTTTGGCTTGTTGCCAGTCGTTCGCAGATAAATCAATCGCCAACCGACCGTCGTTGATCGCGATTTCGAGTGCCCTGGCCATGACCAGGCGGCCGGCTTCGGGATCGGTGTCTACGGATGCGCCGGTCAAGGAAGGTTTTCTCGGTCGATTCGATTTCATTCCCGTCACTTGGCTCTTTGCCGGAGACCACAGGATGTGCATCCCCTGGCGATAAAGTAACCGAGGATCGCGCCGAGCCCGAGTCCGATAGCAATAGCTGGATAGGAGTTTTTGTGGACCAGTTCGTTGACGGTCGCCGAGCCATCAACGGCTTTGTCGCAAACCTGGCCGTAGATTCCTTTTGCGCGTCTCAATGCCAGCTCCACACGATGGCGGGCCTCTCGGACGTGCCCTCCAGCGATATCTTTCGTTGCGGTCACCAATGCCTCAGTTTCGTCGGCCAGTTCGCTGACAATTGTTTTGCTCATAGGCGGCTAGAATAGGCTAGGAATCGTCCCCGAGGAAATGGGGTCTTCGCCTACCGATTGGGCGGGCATCCGCCGCTGCCGCGATTGAAACTGATTTTGCGCCTAAGGCAAAACCTCGCGACGATCCGC
Source organism: Terrimicrobiaceae bacterium (assembly GCA_049317665.1). Lineage (GTDB taxonomy): Bacteria > Verrucomicrobiota > Verrucomicrobiia > Chthoniobacterales > Terrimicrobiaceae > JBBRHN01. The sequence goes on from JBMOHW010000001.1 coordinate 60,786, forward strand.
CAGCCGGGCGTCGAGCTCCGCTCGCTTTTCGACGAGCAGGCCACAGTCGGCGGCCTCCAGCACCTTGCAAAGTTCCCGCGCTTCGTCGAGACGAGCCACGCTGACGTAGTTTGCACCGGCGGCGTAAAGGACGGTGACGTCGGATAAGACATCAGCGGTCGCAATAATCACGGCTTCCGGATTCAGTTCGCGAAATTGCCGCACGAGTCGTTCGTTGCTCGTGCCTTTGAGAAGCGCATCCGGGATGGTCGATACAAGGATCTCGCCCTGCTCGATTCCGGCGTGGAGGAGTGTGTCACGTTGGCTGATGTCGCCATAGATCACGCGGACGCCGCGCTCGCGCAGTGCCGCGTGGACTTGGGGATTGAAGTCGAGCACAGCTACATCCCTCAGGAGCGAGGGGTTGCGCCGGGCCAGCTCCTCCAACAGTGAACTCGCGGTTCGGAAAAACCCGAGAATAATGATCCGCGCGCCGTGTCCATGCCCTGATTCCTCCGTCGGCAGCACCGAGGAGTCGAGATCGCGGAGTCCGAGGGATTTCAGCCATCGCGTCAGGAAGCGGGTGAGGGAGTCGGATTGCACCATGGCAAACGTGCTGAGCGTCGCGAGCAGGACGAAAGCGAACGACGCCATTCCCGATGTTCCAGTCGAAATGTGGCCCTTCTCGAGTCCAAGCGATAGCAGCACCAGGGAGAACTCGCTGATCTGGCAGAGGTTGATCGACGGCAACAGACTCGTGCGCAAGCCCTGACGCAGCAAGTAGAGCGGAAGAAACGTTGTTGCCAAGCGGCTGACGACGACGAATGCCGCAAATGCCAGAGCCCATAAGACGAGGCTGACTGATGGCACCGGGATAGTCATCCCGAGCGCAACAAAGAAGAGGATGACAAAAAAATCGCGGAGACTCGTAACCTTCGCCGTCACATCGAGGGCATACGGAAATGTCGAAAGAGAAACGCCCGCAATCAGTGCTCCCATCTCGCGGGAGAGCCCGAGCCATGCGGCAAAAATGCCTACGAGGAAACACCACGCAATCGCTCCAACGAGGACGAGTTCCGGCAAGCGGGCCACCGAGCGGAAGACCGATGGCAGGACGAATCGGCTGCCAGCCAGTGCCGAGGCCACCAAGAGAACGACTTTGCCAGCGGAGAGCGCCAGGGCACCAAGCTCCAGACGATCGAGCGTTGGCTGGATCGCGAGGAACAGGATCACAAAAAGATCCTGCAGCACGAGCAGTCCGAGGGTGATCCTTCCCGGAAGCGTGTCGAGCTCCCGCTTGTCGTAGAGCACTTTCACGATGATCACCGTGCTGCTGAGTGCTGCGGCGACGCCGAGGTAGAGCACATCAAATTTTCCGCCTGCCAGTGGGAAGCCTATCAACCAAAAAAAGAGAACGCCCAGCAAACAACCCCCAAGAATCTGTGACGCCGCCGTCACCAGGATCGGCCGGCCGGCACTGATGATCTTTTTCAAATCGATCTCCAGTCCGATCATGAAGAGGAGAAAAATCAGGCCCAATTCCGAGATGGTGTGGATCGACTCCTGCTCATGCACCATGCCGAAGCCCGACGGTCCGAGTGCGAAGCCAGCGATCAGATAGGCCAGGATCACCGGCTGCTTCAGCACCTTGGCGACCACACCGAGCAGCCAGGCCGCAATGATGCAAATCGCGATGTCATGGATCAATTCATGCATAAGATGGGAGGGTTGTTTTTTTCACCGAAAGCACTGTTACTCTGCGCCGGGCTGGCGTCTGGCGAGCAACGCCAAGCGTGGCCACCACCAGACAGTCTTTCCGTCCTCATGGCCGATCTGGAATGCCTCGCGTGCCTCGGACGGGGCTGAGCGGACCAACTCCACGACCTTTGCACGATTCTCTGGCGGGGTGGCGGCTGTTTGAAAATACCACTCGAGATCCGGCTGCTTAAACGGCGTGAGACGGGCGCTGAGAACACGGAGTCCGGAGGCTTCGCAGAGTTGCGTCCATGCCGACGGAGAAAGAAATCTTGCGTGGCTCGGATCGCGGAGTTTCTCGACCGAGTGGATCCACTCCTCCGCCGTCGAGGCTCCATCTGGAACGCTGCCGTCGATCAGCAAAAAATGCCCGCCGGGAGCCAAGATACGCCGGACCTCTGAAACAAATGCCGCCGGATCGCTGAAGTGGTGAGCGGCCACGCGGCATGTGACCAAATCAAAGCTGGCCTCCGGGTAGGGCAGGCGTTCTGCTTCGTGAAGAGCAGTCCGGATTGCGACTCCGCGCTCGCTGGCAAGCTCCCCGGCCCGTGTCAGCATCGCCGGAGTGAGATCGGATGCGGTGACATTCCATCCATTTGCTGCGAGGAAGACGGCCGTGTGCCCGCCACCAGTCGCAATATCCAGTGCGGCACGGCCCACGCCCGCTACCAAGTCCCCGAGGGCCTCGGCGATGTCGGAGGTGTCCGCCAGGATGTGGGAACTTCCGTAGTTTCGACTTTGACGCTCGAATTGCTCGCGAGACGCTTCCTGAGTGGCATTCAAACTCATCCCTTATTGACTACCCGCTACGAAATAGAATCGAAAGAAAATCTGATCGAACCCGGTCTTTCTCTTTCGTCGGGAATGTGCGTGAATCCTTCATGGACGAATTCGAGTTTGTTGTGATCGGTGGCGGCAGTGCCGGCTACGCTGGCGCACGCACGGCGGCGGCAGCCGGGCTTCGAACGGCCGTCATTGATGGCGGCGCGGAACTCGGTGGCCTTTGCATCTTGCGAGGATGTATGCCGAGCAAAACCCTTCTGGAATCTTCCCACCGATATCGTGTGCTCCGGAGGGCGAGTGAGTTTGGTCTTGAGGCGAATGACATTGGGTTCAATGCCCGTGCGATCATTGAGCGAAAGCGTCGATTGGTCGGCGAGTTCGCCGATTTCCGGCGTGGGCAATTGGAGGACGGGCGATTCGAACTGATTCGCGGGAAGGCGGAATTTCTTGATGCGCATACGGTTCGGATCTTGCTCCGCGAGGGCGGGATGAGGGACGTGCGGGCCAAAACATTTTTGCTCTCGACGGGATCAGTCGTGGCGACGCCAGCGGTTCCCGGACTTAGCGACCCCGAGGTTTGGACGAGTGATGACATCCTGGATAGTGAAAGTTTACCAGAATCCCTGACTGTGCTCGGAGGAGGGCCGGTCGCACTCGAAATGGCAACATACTGTCAAGCGCTCGGCGTTCGAGTGGTGCTTGTCCAGCGGAGCTCCCAGGTGCTGAAGGGTTCGGATCCCGATGCCGCTGCCGCGCTTGTGGACGGGCTTCGGCACGGGGGCATGGAGATCATTCTGGATACGAAACTCAAGCGGGTTGCGCGCTCGGCGGAAGGTTGGGAAACGGTCATCGAGCACGCCGGCGCTGAGGTGAAAATTGTGAGCGCAAAGATCCTGAATGCGCTTGGGCGGCGGGCCAGCCTTGAGGGCCTTGATCAAGCGGGGATCGAGATCCGAAACGGTCGCGTCGCAACCGCTCCCGACCAGCGCACGTCGCAGAATCACATTTTCGCGGCCGGGGATGTTTGCGGTCCGCTGGAAGTCGTGCACGTCGCGATCCAGCAGGGCGAAATCGCGGCGCGCAATGCGGCTCGGTTGCTCCGCTGGGCCGGGGAGACGCCTGAGACGATCGACTACCGCTTGCGATTGTTTGCGGTATTTTCCGACCCGCAATTCGCGACGGTCGGGGCGACGGAATCCGAACTCCGGGAGTCCGGCATTCCCTTCCGATCCGCATCTTACCCATTTGCCGATCACGGAAAATCTCTCGTGATGGGAGAGACCGAAGGTTTTGTGAAACTGATTGTTCACGCAGACTCCCGCGAGATCCTGGGAGGGACGGTCGTCGGGCCGTGCGCGTCGGAATTGATCCATGAGATCGTTGTTGCCATGCGCTTCCGCGGGACCGCCGCCGATCTCGCCACGACGCCGCATTACCACCCCACGCTCTCCGAAATCTGGACGTATCCGGCCGAGGAATTGATTGACGCTGGGGCTTCGCTGCATTGACCATCTGGCATATGATGGTTCTCAAATTTAGCGTATCTGGAGGTATCTTGTGAAAATCCCGTGTCCGGCTCTTCCCCCCTTTGCTAGGGATGATCGCGAAGCGGTTCGCGTTGCCTTTCAAGGGGCTCCCGTGATGGAGATGGGCCAAAGTTGGCGGGAGAGTTTGGAGGTGGGCTTCTCACCGGCTCGGGTGCGAGTCGGGTGGCGGGAAGACCGCCTCATGGTCTTCGCTGAGTTGACCGACGTCGAACTCGTGACGCAAGCCACGGAGAACAACCAACGGCTATGGAAGCTGGGTGATGTTTTCGAAATTTTCCTGCGCGATTCGAGTGGTGAGCGGTATTTGGAATTTCACATTGCGCCGAACGGCAGGCGTTTGCAGCTCGTTTTTTCGGACCGGGCTACGCTGGGGCAACTTGCGGCAAACGGAATGGTGATCGAGGATCTGATGGTCGCCGAGCCCATGTTTGAGTTCTCCCACTGGGTCGATGGGGACCTGTGGAGTATCTGCGCGGAGGTTCCGAACTCTGCATTTCTCCAGCCTGGAACGACACTCGCGGGTCGGACATGGCTGGCATCGTTCAGTCGGTATGACTATCGAGCGCCCGGCACGGAGCCGGTCATCTCCTCGACGTCGCCCCATACTGTGGCGTCCTTTCACAGGCAGCAGGAGTGGGCGGAACTTGTTTTTGTCGGGGCTTAGGATTCGTCCCGTTGCCAATCCGGTTTGTTGTCGAACACCCAACGGTAGTATTCTGCCCGGGTCAGGAGCGATGCCGAGGGTTCATCCAAGAAAAATTTTGCCGCCGGGTGCATCTGGAGGATCGATGCCGGATTGCTCGCGGTAATGGGGCCTTCGACGGCACCGAGGACGGCTTCGGCTTTGTTTTTACCGAAGGCGAGAAGGAGAACCTCGCGGGATTCCATGATCGTTCCAATGCCCATCGTGATGACGTGATTTGGGACTTCGTCCTCGGAATCAAAGAACGGAGTGTTATCCCGGCGTGTGCGTTCGGTCAGCGTCTTGATGCGGGTGCGGGAGGCTAGTGACGAACTGGGTTCATTAAATCCGATGTGTCCGTCGGAGCCGATGCCGAGGATCTGGATATCGATGCCCCCTGCTTCACGGATCATTTTTTCGTAATCGGCGCAATGGCCCGCGACCTCGGTGCCATTCATCAAACCGCTGGGAATGTGAGTTCGCTCGGGTTCGATATTGATGAGGTCGAACAGATTCGTTCGCATGAATTGGTGGTAGGAAGCCGGATGAGTTGGAGCGAGACCCAGATACTCATCGAGGTTGAATGTCCGAATCCGGGAAAAGTCGAGACCCTCCTCGCGATGCATGCGAATGAGTTCCTTGTAGAGTAGCACGGGTGTGCTCCCGGTGGCGAGTCCGAGGACGGCATCCGGCTTGTTTCGGATAAATCGCGCCAGTCGCTTGGCGGCCAGGCGAGAGGCCGAGGCTGGGTCGGGGTTGATCAGGATTTCCATGGCGATTGAATAATCGAATTGCAGGAGAATGGGATCGGTGGCAGGCTTTTCGTCTCCGGGGAGTTAGCTCAGTTGGTAGAGCGCCGCGTTCGCAATGCGGAGGTCAGGGGTTCGACCCCCCTACTCTCCATGGTTTGCCAAAGTGGGTGAAGAGTTGGAAATGGCGCGATCAAACCGGGCCAGTGTTCGTTCCTTTCCGAGAACCTCAAACATCTCATAAAGTCCGGGCCCAACCGAGCGTCCGCTGACCGCCACGCGGGCCGGGTGGACAAGTTCGCCGGTTTTGACACCGAGGCCCACGGCCGTTTCCTTGAGCTTCGCTTCAATGGCCGGGTGGTTCCACTCCGATAAATCGGCCAAAGCCGCCCGGAGCGAGGCCAGACGGTCTGCGGAACCCGGCTTGGCCAGGCTCTTCGCGACGGCCTCGGGATCGAAGGGAAAATCCTCGGTGAAAAGAAAGCCGATCCAATCCGGAACATCGCTGAGATGTTTGACCTTCGGCTTCACAATCGCGAGCGCCGGGAGCAGGGCGGACGACCAGCCGTAGGGCACGCCGGCCCTGTCCACAAACGGGAGGGCGAGTTCGGCGAACCGCTCGAGTGGCATTTGAAGGATATGCTGGCCGTTCAACCAAAAACATTTGTCGAGATCGAAGATGGAATTTCGGCGATTGATTTTCCCGAGGTCGAACAGGGCAAGCACATCGGCCTTCGTGAGGAACTCCCGGTTCTCACCCGGCGACCATCCGAGCAGGCACAGGTAATTCGCGACAGCCTCCGGTGTGTAACCCAGATCCAGAAAATATCTAATGCTCGAACCTCCGTCTCGTTTGCTGAGCTTCTTTCCCTCATGGTTCAGGATCAGCGGAATGTGGGCAAAGCTCGGCGGCTTCGCTCCGATGGCCTGGTAGAGTTCGATATGTTTCGGCGTATTCGAGAGGTGGTCTTCGCCGCGGATGACGTGCGTGAGCTGCATTTCGATGTCGTCGACGACGTTGACGAAATGGAAAATCCATGACCCGTCCGGACGCCGGATCGTCATATCCGGGTGGGTGGCGGGATTGGACATGTCAAACTCAATGCGCCCGCAGACGATATCTTCCACGACGACCGGTTTCCGAGGCGAACGGAATCGGATCGCTCCACCGTCCTCATACACGTGTCCGCCGGCCTCGAGGATGTTGAGGTATTTTTCATAGACCGCGTTGCGTTCGCTTTGTTGGTAGGGACCGAACGGACCGCCTTTGTCCGGGCCTTCATCCCAATCGATGCCGAGCCAGTTGAGTCCGTCGTAAATGACTTGGTAGGCTTCGGCGGTATTCCTTTTTTCGTCGGTGTCCTCGATGCGCAGGATAAATGTCCCGCCATTCTGGCGGGCGTAGAGCCAGTTGAAGAGGGCGGTGCGGGCGCCTCCGACGTGGAGAAAGCCGGTGGGCGAGGGTGCGAATCGAGTGCGGACGGTCATGGAAGTAAGAGAATCGGATCGCCGCCCGGAACTCAAGCGTGGAGGCGGGGAGCCAAGCGGCCATCGCACAGATCCATGATTGCGTCCGATCCGTCGATATCGGCCCAGTCGAGAAACGTCGTCGAAATGATGGCCTGTGCGTTCTCTGGCAGCGACGCGAGAAGGCGGTTGCGGCGCGGCGGATCGAGTTCCCCGAAGACATCGTCGAGGAGAAAAAGCGGCGGTGTGCCCTGGACATTTTGCAGGTGCCGGGCTTGGGCGAGTTTGAGGGCCAGGGCGATGCTCCGTTGCTGTCCCTCCGATGCGAATGCGGATCCCCCGAGACCGTTGAGCTTGATGAGGATGTCGTCGCGATGAGGCCCGACAACAGTTTGGCGGAGTCGGTCTTCCTCCGGACGCGACTCCTCCAGCGCTTGGATCATCGGGACGTCCGCCCCTGCCCGGAACCGAATCTCCAGATGATCGTTGGCTCCGCTGATTTCCCGACAGCATGTCGCTGCGAGAGGTGCGAGAATTGCGGTGAGGGAGGAACGTGCGTTAAGAAGGATGTCACCCGCGGATGTCAGTGGTTCGTCGAAGGCGGCGATCTCACGCCTCGGACGGGTGTCCTTCAGCAGGGCATTCCGCGAACGCAAAGCCCGCTCGTAGGAGCGCAGGGCCGCACGGTAGCCCGGCACGGCTTGCGTTCCCAGGAAGTCAAGAAATCTCCGCCGGACCGAGCTGCTGCCGAGAACTAGATCGAGATCGGAATTCGCCAGCCAAGCGACCCTTGCGATCCCGAGATAGTCCTCGCTTCGCGTCTGCACTTTTGAATCGAGGGAGATCCGGCGGGATCCTTCCATCCACGTGCACGAGAGGTGCGATCCGCCGCAGCGACCGTCGATCACGAAGGCTGGTCGTTCGACTTTGACAGCCTCGGCCAGAGACGATGTGCGGGGCGACTGGAGGCGGAGAAGAATGCAGATCGCTTCAAGTAGTGACGTTTTGCCCATGGCGTTTCGTCCCACGACAAAGCTTCGTCCCGGTCCCGGAGTGAACTCGAGCGATTCGAAGCAGCGGAAGTCGAGCAGTCGTATGCTCTCGAAACGGGGAGTCATTCCGATTGGCTGAGCCGTTCGATTGGCTTCTCAAACAACAGGCAGTGAGCCTCGCGAAGGATACCCGGAATTTGCTCCCGGAAGGGACTTGATCGAAGTGCCTCGAGCATTTCTGCATCCGAAAATTCCGCCGCATTTTTGCCGGGAAACCAATGGCCCGCCTGTCCGAGAAGGTTGTAGCGCATCTTTGCAAAATCCACCATGTCGAGGCTCTTGGCGAAGAGGAAAAGCCGCAGGATTTCCCAGACATGGATTTCGCCCGGGCAGGACTCCCATGGCGGAATCCCGGTTTGCCACTGGTTGATCCATTCCTGTCCGAACTCAGCGGCCATGGCCTCCTCCAGCCGGTCCGAAATCGCAGGCACCAAGGCCCCGGTGTCGGCGAGATGCGAGAGGGAGCGAATATGTTCGTCGAAGTCCGATGGCCGCGCGGCACCGACGGAGAGCGTGTGCACGGAGGGATTGGCCAGGCAGAACAGGTTGTTGAATGCCATCGGGCTCAGGGGCTCACAGAGGCGGCGGAGTTTTTCCGGCGGGGCGTAGAGCTTCCCTCCCTTGTCATTCGGGCTGATGATGAAAACTCCGACATCTTGCGCAGCGGCTGCCTCGATGGCGGTCGAGTTCGACTGGTTGACCCAATACCAATGGAGGTTGACGTAGTCGAACTCCCCGGTGTTGATCGCGCGGGTGATGACGTCGCATGAAGCGTGGGTGGAGAATCCGATAAACTTCGCGCGACCCTCCCGTTGGATTTCCCGCGCAACCGCCAGCGGGCCGCCCGGTTCGAGCGAGTGCGTGAGAATTTCGTGATTGTTGATGCCGTGCAGCGAGAGGAGGTCGACGTGATCGAGTCGGAGGTAGGCCATCGATCGTTCAAATGTCTCGCGAAACTTCGCCGCGTCACACTCGGGCGATACCTTCGTCTGAATGATCATCTCGTCCCGAGGAAACTCCCGGAGGAACCGTCCGAGTTGGACTTCCGACGTGCCGTAGCCGCGAGCGGTTTCGATGTGGTTAATCCCGAGGCTGAGTGCGTGCCGAACCGTTTCCTCAAGGTTCCTTTGACTCTCATCCGGGATCGTCGCCGGATCGTCATCTTTCCACGAGTGCTGGAACCGCATCCCCCCGCAGGTGAACACCGGCATCGCCAATTCGGTTCGACCGAAGCGTCGGCGTGGCATTTGTTCAGGCGTGAAGGAATGAGACATCGGTTCCGAGGACTATACGCGCAGTCGGCAGACCGCTGCCACCTCGATTTCGGCAGTTTGTGGGAACATGTCGATCGGCTGGACATGGTCGATTTGATATGGTCCCGCGAGTTTTTTCAGGTCCCGGGCGAGCGTGGCCGGATCGCACGAGACGTAGACCAATGTGCCCGGCGGGCGGCTCAGGATTGCGTTGGCGACATCGGGTGCCAATCCCTCGGATGGAGGGTCGACCAGCAGGGCGGTTTGCGCCGGGGCGTAACCCTCGAGCACGGACGCGAGGTGGTATTCGACCGCGCCCTGAACATAGAGTTCGGACTCCCCGGAGGTGCTTCGGGCTGCGGCAATCGCCGGTTCGCTCCATTCGATGCCGGTCACCTTCGAGAACCGCGGCAGCAAGGCCTTCGAGAAAAATCCCGCGCCACAATACGCATCGACAAGATGGTCTTCGGGACCGGTGAACATTCCGGCAACGACCTCCAATAAAACGCCCGCCGCCCCCTCGTTGACCTGCCGGAATCCGTGGTGGTCCGTGCGCGACCGCAGCGTGAAGCGCGACTTTCCGCGCGGAGGGCGTCTCGCCAGAACGGCGAGTTGTTCGTTGACCTCGGGATTGGCAATCGGGCAGTGGTCAACGGGAACAAGTTGGCGGGACTTGCGATGGTGGAATCCGGTTTTTCCATCCGCCACATGCACGGAGATCCGGTTCCGGTATTCCCACTGTTCCGGCGAGGCGATCGTCGGGCGGACGTCGATCGAGGAAAATCCACCGACTCTCCGCAAAAGATCAACCACTTGGGAGGTCTTGATCTCGAGCTGGAGATCGTAATCCGCGTGTTGATAGGCACAGCCACCGCAGGTTCCGAAGACGGGGCACCGTGGACGCACACGCTTCGGCGAAACCTCGGCGAGACGCACGACTTCGCCTTCGACGTAGGATTTTTTCTCGGTTACTGTCCGAACGATCACCCGTTCGCCCGGCAGCGTGTAGGGGACAAAGCAGACCCGGCCATCCGGCAGGCGCCCGACGCCCGCCCCGCCGAATCCCACGCTCTCGATAAGAATGCTCGCTTCCAAGGGGTCAGGATAGCGGCTTACCGCCCGATCCGGCAAACGGAATTCCGCGTCAATCCCATGGCGACGGCTGAATTGACAACGCCCCACGATCCGGCCTACGTTCCCGGTCATGCTCAACACGAACGACCCGGAGGACCGTCAGATCCGAATCATCCTACTTTCCGCCGCAGCGGCTGCCGTAGTCGGGTTTCTTGTTGTCGTGACCGGGGTTGCGGTTCTCGTCTCGATGAACTTCAACGTCCTCAACTGGATGGAATAGTCGCGTTGTCGTCGCCCCGGATCTTCGCCATGGCCGAGCACAGGCAGGCTCCGAGGATGATAAGCGCGCCCGAGAGGTAGACCCAGAGAAGGAGCAGCATCAGACCGCCGACCGTCCCGTAGATGGCGTTGTAGTTGACGAAGCGAGGGATGTAGTTGACGAAGGCCGTCTGGCAGAATTGCAGGGTCAGTGTGACCAGCAGGGCCGCAAACCAGACTTGGCTGAAATACACTCTCCGCCGGGGTGCCAGCATGTAGAGCATCGAGAGCGCGTAGAACAAAACGAGCGCGGCCACGATATACCGGCTCCAATCAAAGATGACTCCGATCAAATCGAGATTGAGACCGGGAAGGTGAAGCCGGATGAACGACTCGAAGGCCACGAGGGCTTTCCGCGCCCCCTGCAAAAGCGCTGGGGCGACCAGTCCGATCAGCAGCGCACTCGTCATCACGGCGATCATCAGCAGATTCTTCAGCGGCAGTTGCCACCAAGGAATCTCGACCGTGTGCCACGCCCGGTTGACCCCACGGACCAATGCTTGAAAAAAGCGCAGCGAACTCCACAGCAGAATCACCAGGGAGACCAAGCTCACGCTGCCACGGGATTTTTCGAGACTCGCCACCATTTCCCAGACGAACACCTGCTCGGACTCGCCCATCGGAAAAAACCGCTCGCTTGTCGCGATGACCTCCGCGGGCGAGAAAAACGACGAACCGACGGTCAGCAACAGGGCGAAGAGCGGGAAAAGCGCAAAGAGCGCGTAATACGCAAAGGAAGCGGCTCGTTGCTCGCCGTCGATTTCCGAGAACGTCTTCAGCGTTTCCCATCCTGTTCGCAAAACATCCCAGAGGCGTTTCATCCATGCGTCCATTGTCCCGGACACTCTAGCGCTTCTCTCTCAGGTTCCCATCAAAAAAACTCCTTTACTTCGCATGTTACGCGAATAGTAATTGTTCCCTATGAGTCAATCATTTGGACAGTATGTCCGTTCTTTGAGAGAGAAAGCCGGCATGACGCAGCGAGCTCTTTCGCAAGTTGTGGGTTTTCGGAGTCTGGCGCACTTGAGCGACATTGAGAGTGGGAAACGGTATCCGGCGCGTGAGACGCTGACGAAGTTTGCCGGAGCCCTCGGGGTCTCGGTGGCCGAGTTGGAATCCCGCGATGTGCGTGGGCCGGTGGAGGCGTTGAAGTCCCTTTTTTCCACCCGCCCGGAAATGATTGGGGCCTTCCTGAGATTGGCCGAGTTGGCGCAGGGAATGGATGCGGAGGAATTGATTCGACGGGTCACGGCGAAAAGCGAAGCCCCGGTCATTCGGACGCCGGACCCGGTCGTGCCGCCGCCCCAGATGGCACCGGTTGAGAAGGTTGCCGCCGCGGAGAGGTTGGAGCCGATCGCGGCACCCGTGGCACCTCCTCCGCCGAAGCCGCCTGTTCGTAAACAGCCTACTGAGAAGCCGTCTGTGGAGAATCAGCCCTCCCTATTTTAAATGGCGGCGGCCGCGACTGCCGGTGGGCTTCGCCTTGAGCACGGAGTGGGCGGGAGCGGAATTCCGAGCGGGCTCCCGGTTCTCGCTGGAGAAGCCGCGGTTTTTCCCGCTTCGAGCCATCTGACGTTCGAACGCCGGGGGCCGTGGCTGATCGCGGAATCCGGGGAGCAAATCGTCGGGGCGATCACGGCGAGTCTCGCCCACGGTCGGATCTCGGGCACGATTCACGGGGTCTATCGCGACTTGTTCGCGGCGACCGAGGGATGGAGTCTCTATCGCATCTGGAATTTCGTTCCGCGGATCAATCGCCAGACGGACGGACTGGAAAATTACCAGGCCTTTTGCGTTGGACGTTACGAGGCTTTTCGTGGGCAGTTCGGTGACGCGGCGCAAGATTTCATGCCGGCGGCCTCGGCTGTCGGAACCGATGCCCCGGACTTTGTCGCGTGGTTCGTCGGGGGCCGAAGCGCGGGAACTAACATTGAGAACCCCCTGCAGATTCCGGCTTATCGCTATCCCGCGATTCACTCCCCGCAGCCCCCGGCTTTTTCCCGGGCGACGAGGGTTGAGTCCGCCCGCCGCCTTTTTGTTTCGGGGACGTCCAGCATTCGAGGGCACACGACGATGGAGCCGAAAAACGTGGGTGCTCAACTCGAAGTGACCTTGGAGAATCTCCGCGAGGTCTTCCAGGTCTCCGGCGTCTCGCCGGAACAAGGTCGGTCGTCCTACGGGATGGTCTACCTTCGGCAGGCCGCCGACCTCGATCGTGTTCGGGACGCTCTTCGCCGGGATGGGTTGTTTTCCCGAACAACCATGACTTTTCTCCGAGCCGACATCTGCCGGTCGGAACTCGACATCGAGATCGAATGCGACGTTAATTTTTAACGCCCGGCCGTGGTTCCTGTAACGTGATCCCGTCCGTTTCGATCTGGATCAACCGCTGGCGGTAGAGGGTTCCGAGGGCCTGCTTAAATGCCTTTTTGCTGGTCTGAAACGCTGCGCGGATTTCCTCGGGAGTGCTCCGGTCGCTCAGAGACAGCCGACCACTTCGGCGAATCGTGTCGAGGATTCTTTCGGCGAGCGGTCCGATCCTTTGATAGCCCTCCGGATCAAGTCCGAGGTCAATTTTGCCGTCCGGACGGATCGCTCGCACGTAGCCGGGATGGGTCTCGCCGATCTTGATCTCGGTTCCGAGCTCGCTTCGGTAAAGTAATCCCATGTGGGAATTATCAATGATAACTTTATATCCCAAAGGAGTTTCCGAGGCGACCAGCATCGAAACAGTTGCGCCAATCGCGTAGTTCGCAGGCTCTGCGGATATGTGGCGTTCCCATCTGGCACTGGCGACAATGCGTTGAGATTTTTCATCGATGTAGATGAATACGACAACGATATCTTGGGGATAAACCCGATGAGGTTGCTCGCGATTGGGGAGGAGGAGATCCTTCGGCAAGCCCCAGTCCAGAAAGGCTCCGATGGCGGGATGAACGCTGGTCACCTGAAGCGCGGCAAATTCGCCAACGACAGCCCGCGGAATCCGGGTTGTTGCGATGAGGCGGTCCTCGGAGTCGCGATACAGGAAAACGTCAATGGCGTCCCCAACCTGTGCGCCATCTGGGATCGAATCTCCCGGGAGGAGAATTTCCCCCAGTTCGCCTCCGTCGAGATACAATCCCGGCCGGGAATCCTTCAGGACCGTGAGCGTATTGCGTTTTCCAAGAATGGCCATAGTTGGCAGGCTAGCGGGATCTCGTTCGCACGGAAACGACAAAGCGATCCGGTTCGGTTGCGATGGTCACTTGCAAGTCCGGGTGGAGTCCTGTTCGCTGCTGGGATGTTGAAATCGATTCTCGCTGTGATTCCCGCTCGGAACGAGGAGGGCAACGTTGCCACCGTCGTTGCGGGGCTTTTCGAGCGGGGGATCGGAAGGGTTCGCGTGGTGGATAACGGGAGCACGGATCACACGGCGGAGGTTGCGCGGGGGGCCGGAGCCGAGGTGCTATCCGAACCGCGCGCTGGATACGGTCAGGCCTGCTGGACGGGGACTCAGGATCTTCCCGACGATGTGCACTGGATCCTCTTTTGCGATGCGGATGGGAGTGATGACCTCGACGCGATTCCGGCGTTTCTGGAGGCTGCGGAGGAAAAGGATTTTGTTCTTGGGAACCGAATGGCGACGGCCGAGGGGCGGGCGGTGATGTCCCCCGCCCAGCGGTTCGGGAACTGGCTTGCGCCCGCCTTGCTTTGGCTGATTTTCGGAAAGCGGTTTCGGGATCTCGGGCCGATGCGTTTGATCCGGCGCGAGGCATATGAAGCGGTGGGGATGCGGGATCGCGGGTTCGGTTGGACGGTCGAGATGCAGGCCCGCGCCTGTGAGTTGGGTTTGCGGACCGAGGAACTTCCGGTTCGTTACTTCAAACGGCGGAGTGGTGTGTCAAAAGTGTCTGGAAACCTTCGGGGAACCGTGATGGCCGGGTCGATTATTCTGTCCACGCTCGGTCAGTTTTTTCTCGCGAGGTTTGGCGTCGGAATCTCGATCCTCCTGATGGTCGCCGGGGCCTGTTTGATGACCCCTCACGGGGACTTCTCGGTTCCGGGGAATGTGCTGCGGTTTCTTGCCGGATTTGCGATGGCGGCCGTTGGCTACGTGGTTTCTTCGGCCAGCAGGTGGCGGTGGAAGAGTTTTATCGTGGCTGCGGTTCTCGTCCGGTTGCTGGCCTTTCCGATGGCGCCGGGAACCGATATTTGGCGCTATATGTGGGAGGGGATGGTGCAGTGGCATGGTCACAACCCCTACCTCGTCCCGCCGACCGCGGGGGTTCTCGACGGACTCGACGTGTGGTGGCGTGCAAAAATCAACCACCCGGATCTCACCGCCGGTTACCCGCCGTTCGTGCTCTTGATCTTCGCCGGGCTTGCCGCGATTTCGACGAGTCTCTGGTTTTTTAAAGGCGTTCTCGTGCTCGCCGACCTCGGGGTTTGTTGGTTGTTGGCCAGGCGATTTGGGCCGGATCGAGCGGCGTGGTATGCCCTGAGTCCCTTGGTTGTTTACAGCTTTGCGGGTGGCGGGCATTTCGACCCGTTGATGCTTTTGCCGATGGTGATCGGTTGGTTTGCCCGGGAGGATCGAAGGCCGCTGCGGGCGTGCGCGTGGCTCGGGGTGGCGATCGGCATCAAATATGTCGCGGCGCCGTTGCTGGCGTTTGTTGTCTGGCGTCTGATCCGCGAGGGAAAATGGCGTGCGGCATTTCTTGGAGCCGGGCTGGGGATTCTCCCGTGGGCGCTAGCGCTGGCGTGGTTCTGGCTTCGCGACGGCCTGCACAAGCTGGCACCGGTCGAGATGGTGGCCTTCGCCCGGAGTGCGGAGTTTCTTCCCCGGTTGGTCGAGTGGTTGGAGCCCGAGACCGCCCAGAGGAATGCGATTTTCCTCTGGCCGTTTGCCATCGTAGTGGTCGCGCTGATCTTGTTTCGCAAAAACTTTGCCCGATTCGGTGAAGACGTATATATGGCGCTCTTCGCGATTTCACCGGCGGTCCACGCTTGGTATTTCACTTGGGCGATTCCGTTCTCCTCGGCGACTGGGAATTTGGGGTTTCGCGTCGCCGGGATCACCGTGGGTGCTTACTTCCTTTTGGAACATCGACAAGCTCTCGGCCCCTCGCTTTGGAGGCTGACTTGGATCGAATGGGTGTTTATGTGGATCCCAATTCTGGCGGCTTTTGCATACAGCCGGTGGCGAGAGCTCGTTCCCACGAAGCGAGGTCGTCCACGTCCTCCAAGGGTGGCGTCATCACGCACAGGCTGACGCCGACCGGAATGCGTTCGAGTGTTTCATTGAAGACCTTGTCCGTTCCCCAGGTGATTCCAGTGAAGATCTCGGGGATGAGGGTTTGGAACCCCAAGAGACAGTAACCGCCATCCTCCGCCGGCCAGATCACGATGTCGGCGGATTTCATCGACTCCGCCGCATCGAGAAGCCGGGCGCGGTTCAGGGCTGGGCAGTCGCCGCCCAGAAAGATGAGCGGAACATCGAGACAGCGAGCGGAGTGAACGAGTCGCGCACCAAGGTCGCCATCGCATTGGGCGAAATAATGATAATCCGCCCCCAGCCACTCGCGCATCTCATCCCCGGCATCATTCGGCGTGAACGCGATGTGAACCGTCCAGTCCTCCGGCAACGAGGCGATCTGGGTCTCGACGAGCCGGCGGTAGGCTTTCACGGCGTCGATCCCGCCGATGTCCCGCGCGAGGCGGGTTTTTACGAAGCCCCCCCGCGGGGCCTTGAGCATCAGGCAAACATTCACTCCGTCAGCAGGAGAACGGTAAGCTTTTTGGGGCCGTGAGCTCCGAGCACAAGGATTCTCTCAATATCTCCGGTCCGGCTCGGTCCGGTGATGAACGAGAGGAACGAGGGCACCTCGCCATACCTTTCTCTGACGACCGCAAACGCATCGGCCAAGTCGCCCACCATCTGGCTGGTTGTGGCGATGAGGACATGGTGCGGAGGCAAAACAGAAAGCGCACGGCCGCCGGCCGAGGCCGCCGTGACAACGATCCCGCCGGTTTGTGCCACCAGACAATCGCAGCCGCTGATCCCGGCATCGCAGGGTTCGAGTTCGGCGGACGTGTAGGGTTGATCGGTTCGTAGCGTTGGCAATCCGAGAGCGGATATCGCTGCGTTACCGATATCGAAGTTGTGGGTCGCAATCGATTTCCAGCCTTCCTCACAGGCAATTAACGCTAGAACCGATGCCACCGCCGCGCGGTCCGCACAGCGGTGCACAACAGTTTTCAGGTCAGTGGAATTCTTTTCGAAGAGGGCCACCAGTTCCTCGGACGACCGTGGCACCGGGGGGAGCCAGTCCTGGGGTGGGTGGGACACTGCCTGTCCGGCCCCGGCGAGGTGACGCTTCGGAGCAGGAACGGCGAGGGCTTCGCGAATCCGGCGGAGGATTTTCTCGCGGCTGTCAGCGGGCATTGCGGGTCCTCCAGAATTCTTTGAACGATTGCGGCGGGGCCTTCGGGAGGTCGCGCGTGGCGGTCCACATCCGAGCGGGATCGATCACTTGGCCGCGAATCAACCGCAGGATGGGATCGCCGAGACGCAGAAGAGGAGCCGCGAAGCGGTAGAGCAGCGGGCGGCGCATGAACCATGCGAACCCGGCGAAGATTGGCTTTTCCCACCAGACGAATTTCTGAGCGATAGCATTGCGACGATTTTGCAGCAGGTGGTGATGCAGATCGATTTTCACCGGGCAAGTCTCCGTGCAGGCCCCGCAGAGCGAGGAGGCAAACGAGAGGTGCTTCCATGATTGCAGCCCGCGGAGGTGGGGCGTGATAACCGAGCCGATCGGTCCCTGATAGGTCGTTCCGTAAGAGTGACCGCCCACATTCTTGAAGATCGGGCAAACATTCAGGCACGCCCCGCAGCGGATGCAATGCAGCGAATCTCTCTGCTCGGCATCGGCGAGGAGAGTTGTCCGCTGGTTATCGAGGAGGACGACATGATACTCGACCGGGCCGTCTGTTTCGCCTGTCTCGCGCGGCCCCCCCAGAAGGGTGTTGTAGCATGTCATGTTCTGGCCGGAGCCGGATGTGGCCAGCATGGGAAGGAGGAGTGCGAGATCGTCGAGCTTCGGAACGACTTTCTCGATGCCCACGATGGTGACCAGCACACGGGGAAGCGTGGTGCTCAGGCGTGCGTTGCCTTCGTTTTCCGTGATCGAGATGTGTCCGGTCTCGGCAACGGCGAAGTTGGCGCCACTGATCCCCATGTCGGCCTCGCAATACTTTTTGCGCATGACATCTCGGGCGATCATCGTGAGTTCCTCTGGCGTATCGGCAGGCTGCGAACCCAGTTTCTTTTCGAAAGTATCGCTGATCTCTCCCCGCGTGAGGTGCATCGACGGGAAAACGATGTGGTAGGGCGGCTCCTCACGGAGTTGGACGATGAACTCTCCGAGGTCGCTCTCGACCACATGGTAGCCTTCTTTTTCGAGAGCTTGCGCGAGGTGGATTTCCTCGCCAGTCATTGTCTTCGATTTGATGATCCGGCGAACTCCCGCCTTGCGCGCCACTTCGGCGATGTAGCCCGATGCCTCGGGGCCGTCGGCCGCCCAAAAAACTTTGGTGCCGCGGGCGGCGAGCTTGTCGGTGAACTCAATGAGATACTTGTCGAGATGATTGACCGCCTCGTATTTTGCCGCTGCCGCTGAGGCGCGGGCGGATTGCCAGTCGGTAAACTTCGCCTTTTGCTCGTCCCGCTTGACGTAGTAACCCCCGAGAGCTTTCTGGATCAGGCTCCGGTGCCGGAGATCGTGCGTGAGGACCTCGGCATCGTGGTGGAACTGGCGGGACTGGATTGTGCTCATGCGAGGGAGTGGGAGAGAACTTCGGCGAGGTGCATGCTGCGGATGGGTTTTCTCTGACGGTCGAGCAGGCCTTGAATCTGCATCAGGCAACTCGAGTCGTTCGATATCACGAGGTCAGCACCGGTTTCCGCAATCGACGCGCATTTTACCTCGCCCATCGCAGTCGAGATCTCGGGGAATTTCACCGCAAATGTCCCTCCGAATCCGCAGCACGTTTCGGCCTCTTTCATCTCGATGAGCTCGAGCCCCCGAACATGTCGGAGCAGTTCGCGAGGCTCACGCTTGATTCCGAGTTCCCGCAAGCCGTGGCAGCCGTCATGAAACGTCGCCTTCGCCGGGAACTCCGCGCCGATATCACCGACGCCCAGCACGTTGACCAGAAACGATGAGAACTCGTGGGTCTTTGCCGCAAGCGACTTCGCCTCAGCCTCGCGCGGTTCGCCATGGAACATCTCCGGATAAAAAACTTTCAGCATCGCCCCGCAAGATCCCGAGACCCCCACGACCACCTCGGCGTCCCGAAATGCATCCAGCATCGTCTCGGCGACCGATCGCGCCTCGGGCCAATATCCCGAATTGAAGGCCGGCTGTCCGCAGCAGGTCTGCGACTCCGGGTAGTCGACGGTGTGTCCGAGCTTCTCCAGGATTTTCACCATCCCGATCCCTGCGTTGGGATAATACTGGTCAACGAAGCAGGGGATAAAAAGGGAGATCTTCACAAATGAGCGATTTCGATCATTATCGAGGAAATCCTCGAATTTGCAAGGGGGTGTATTCTTCCTAAACGGCCAACGTTTCGCCGAGGCGTTTTCCCGGGAGAAGAAAGTGAATTGCGTAGTCGGAGACAGCGTCTTCGAGGGACGTGGTCGGGGCGGAGTATCCGGCCTCGCGGAGTTTTCCGATATCTGCGCAGGTGTGGTATTGATACTGGTCTTTGAGGTTCTCGGGCATGTCGATGAATTCGATCTGAGGCGGTTTTCCGAGAGCGGCGAAGAGTGCGTGGGCGAGATCGAGCCAGGTCCGTGCGACGCCTGAGCCGATATTGAACAACCCGCCGGCATCCTCGTTTTCGGCGAGATGAAGTGTCATTTTGACTGCATCCTTGACGTAGATGAAGTCGCGCATTTGCCCGCCATCCGGATACTCGGGCTTGTAGCTCTTGAAGAGGCGGATCCGACCAGTGTCGCGGATCTGCTCGAAGGCCTTGCAGACGAGGCTTCGCATGTCGCCCTTGTGGAATTCGTTTGGGCCGAAAACGTTGAAGTATTTGACGCCGACGATATCCGGCAGGATTTCCTCGCGCGATGCGTAGAGGTCGAAAAGTTGTTTCGAATACCCGTAGAGATTGAGCGGGCGAAAAACCCGGAGGTTCTCGGTTCGGTCATCCATCCCCGCGGAGCCGTCGCCGTATGTTGCCGCGGACGAGGCGTAGACAAATCGAGCGCCGGTTGCGAGGGACCATTGGCAAAGGGATTTTGTGTAGGCAAAGTTGTTTTTCAGGGCATATCCGGCATCCGAGACCGTCGTGGACGAGCAGGCGCCGAGGTGAAAGACCGCTGCGAATTTTCCGAAGCGATCGGGATCCGCGGTGATGCCGGAGAGGAATTCATCGGCCGGGACATAGTCTTCGAAATCCAGAGGCAGGAGATTTTTCCACTTGTCGTCCTCGCCCAGGCAATCCGTGACGACGATTTGTGAGAGGCCCTGCTGGTTGAGCTCGTGAACGAGCGCACTGCCGATAAACCCGGCGGCTCCGGTGACGAGGACGCGGGCCTTTTCGTGAAGAAGGCGGTCGCGGGCCGGTGGTTTTTTGGTTGGAGGGAGCTGTCGGGTGGGTCTGGTCGTCATGCTGGTGGCAAATGGTTCCCCGCGATGGGGGGCCGGGAGCGCCTATCGGAGCTTGATATCCAAGTCCTCAAACGTCTCATCAAAGAGCGCGGTCTTCGGGCCGAAGATGTAGCGGGCACCGGTGAGATACTCGAGAGCCTTCTTGTTATTGCCCTGCTTGGATTCCCAGGCGGCCTGCCCGTAATACCATGCGGGAGTATCCCCGGGATACTTGATCAGTTTCAGGGCTTTGAGGGCTTCCTCCTTCTGATTCAACTGGATGTAGCAGAGGAAGACTTTGAACTGAAGGAGTTCGTTGCGGGGATCCGCCTCAAGCATCTTGCGAAAGAAGGTCAGAGCCTCCGCATACTGGCGCTGGAGGAACATGAGCTCGCCCACGTTGAACTTCGCCGGGAAAAAGTCTGGCTGAATCGTAAGAGCCTTTTCAAAATTCTGCTGGGCTGTCGCATAGTCTTTCTTCCTCGTGTATGCGGCACCGATGAGATTCAGGATGAACGGATCATTCGGGGTCTTTTTGTCCAAATCTGCGAGCTTGGCGAGGGCATCGTCGTATTTCTTTTGGTCGAAGTCACCCATCGCGGATTGCAGGAGCGCCTGAGCATCACGACTGGCGCGCTGCGGGGTTTGGGCGGGTGCGGGTCCGCAGAAGGCGAGCAACAGAAGGAGGATTGGGATGCGGGTTTTCAAGATTCCGGGAGCATGGATCAACTCGCATTCCCGGGCAAACCAAAATCCCACCGCCTCGGTGAATTCTCCCGCTGCAACTCGCATCACAACCGAAGCGAGGATCATGTTCGCTTGGCCGTGAGCGGCGGATTCCTCTTCCGCCTGCCGGGTTTTTTGGCGAATACTCGGGGAGATGACGACGGAATTTTTTGTCCTGCTGGTCGCGGCGTTTGTGGCCGGGGCGATGAATTCCGTGGCTGGCGGGGGGACGATCATTACGTTCCCCGCATTGATCGCGTTCGGGATGCCGTCGATTCAGGCGAATGCCACAAGCACGTGCGCGCTTTTGATCGGGATTGCCGGGAGTCTCTACGGATATCGGACTCATCTACCCGCCGCGAGGCACTGGACCCTGCGATTCGCGCCGGTGAGCATTGTGGGTGGGCTGTTGGGAGCCTGGCTGCTTACGCGGACTACCGAGGCTTTCTTTGATCGCTTGGTTCCATTTCTCATTTTTTTTGCGACGATCCTGTTTCTCCTGAGCAACGTTTTCCGGAGGCTGGCGGGCTTCGAATCCATGAAGCTGGGCAACTCCGGCGGAGGAACGGTGGCCGCGGTGGCCCTCCAGTTCGGGGTGTCCATCTACGGGGGATACTTCGGCGCCGGAATCGGAATCCTGATGCTCGCGACCCTCGGGCTGATCGGGCTCCACCACATCCATGAGATGAACGCGATCAAGACCGTGCTGGGCGCTTTGATCAACGTCGTGGCCGTCGTTTATTTCGTCTCGGTCGGTCTGATCATCTGGCCGCAGGC
The DNA here is from genome assembly GCA_049317665.1 of Terrimicrobiaceae bacterium. Lineage (GTDB taxonomy): Bacteria > Verrucomicrobiota > Verrucomicrobiia > Chthoniobacterales > Terrimicrobiaceae > JBBRHN01. Next base: position 82,595 of record JBMOHW010000001.1, read on the forward strand.
AATCGTGATGACGGTTGGGGCGGCCGGCGGATATTACTTCGGATCGCATTTCGCCCAGCGGATTTCGCAGGGGCAGGTGAGATTTGTGATCGGCTTCATTGGAATCTCGCTCTCCTTGGTCTTTTTCTGGCGTGAGTTCCTCGCGAGGTGATAGGGTTCGGGAATGGCGACTGACCCGGCAAGCTGGCGTAATTTTTCCCCGGAGATCTTTCTTTTTCGTTTCCGACCCATTCGAGCGGCGATGTCGAGGTGGCAGTAGCGCGGTCGCGTCGGGCATTTCCGGAGTGGGCCGCGGGATCTTTCGAGGAGCGTCGCGATCAGCTTGTGGCCTGCCGGGTTCGGCTCTCTCAGCGGTCGGAGGATTTGGCGAGGCTGATATCTGGGGAGACGGGAAAGCCCCTGCGCGAGGCTCGGCTCGAGATGGGGGCGGCGATTGCCAAGTTCGATCTCACATTTTCCGATGGAGAAAAATACCTGCGCGATGAGGAGGTGGGGGGCGGACCCCACCCGGCGAGAATCCGGCAGCGTGGGAGGGGGCCAGCGGCAGTGATTGCGCCGTTCAACTTTCCGATCCACCTCGGACACGGTGCCGCCGTCGCTTATCTCCTTGCGGGAAATCCCGTGCTCTACAAACCATCACCGCTCGCGGTGAATGTTGGCGCGGCTTATGCGGAGGTGATGCGATCGGTGCTGCCGGACGGGGTGTTCGAATTTGTTCCGGGTTGGGGCGAGGCGGGTCGGCACCTGGCTCTTCATCCCGATGTGCGGGCGGTTTGCTTCACAGGATCGATACCGGTCGGAACGGCCTTGGCTCGGGATTTGGCTGAGGACTATTCGAAGTCCCTCGCGTTGGAACTGGGCGGGAAAAACTCGGCGGTGATCTGGAATGATGCGGACCTCGCGGCATCAGCCGCCGCTGTGGCGGACGGGATGTGTCTGACATCCGGTCAGCGGTGCAACGCGACGTCTCGGGCGTTAGTGCACGCGGACGTTTTCGATCCTTTTATTGAGGAGCTTCAAAAGTCCCTGACCCGATACGTCCCTGGTGATCCGCTGGACGAGGCCACCATGCTTGGGCCGTTGATCAGTGCGGCGGCGGTCGATCGCTATCGACAGCTTGGAAATACGCCCGCCGGAGATTGGATCCGGCCCGGATCCGTTCCTGAGGGACGCAACGGACACTTTGTCACACCGGCTGTTGTTTTCGCGACCGACCCGGCGGTTCTCGATGCCTCCGACCTCGCGACCCGGGAAACATTTGCACCGATCCTCGTCGTCGAACGCGTCTCCGATGTTGATCAAGCGGTCGAGCGGCACGAGGCGTGGAACTTCGGGCTCAGCGCGAGTATTTTCTCCGGCGATCATTCTCTGTTCGAGGCTCTCGGCCATCGTCTGAGTGTCGGCAATCTTTATTCGAACCTGCCGACGACTTTCTCGCCCTCCACACTTCCGTTCGGCGGCTGGGGAAGATCGGGAAACGGACACCCCGGAGGTCGGGGATTTGCACGTTTTGTCTCGAACGAGCAATCGGTTCAATGGAAAGCCTAAACCCATGAGACGTGGATTTTTGGACAAGCTCATCGAGCGCGTGGCACTCGTTCACCCGGGCGAGGTGCAGAACTACCTTGTTGAAATCGCTCGGGAGAAGGGATTCCTCGAAACGATCTTCAATGCGATTCTCGAAGGGGTTATCGTCACAGATCCGAAGGGCAGGATCATTTACCTCAATCAAGCGGCGTGCGGTTTTTTCGGAATTAAATCCGAGGCCAGTCTCGGGCAGCCACTCGCGGAGGTCGTGCGGGGGCTGGATTGGGACGGACTCGGGGGATTAGGGGGCGAGGTGATCAGCCGGGACCTGGAGGTTTTTTACCCGGACAACCGGCTCTTGAATTTTTACGTCGTTCCTTTGCTCAGCGACGAGATCGACGGGGGCGAGCGGGAGACGGTTGGACGCGCAATCATTCTGCGGGACATCACGCAAACCCGGCGAGCCACCGAGGAGACGATCGAAAGCGAGAGGTTCTCTGCTCTGACGATGTTGGCGGCGGGAGTCGCCCATGAGGTGGGGAACCCGCTCAACTCACTCGACATCCATCTTCAACTCATGCAGCGAAGCCTGCAGAAGCTGCCCGCCAAATCTCGATCCGAACTTGAGAAGGCGGTGAATGTCGCGCGTGGTGAGGTCTCCCGGCTCGATCACATCATCACGCAGTTCCTCCGAGCGATCCGCCCCCAGCCATTGGACCTCCAGCCTGGAAGGGTGAATTCCATCGTCGAGGAATCCATTGCGTTTCTGGAGCCCGAGATTCAAGATCGCGACGTTCTGGTCGAGTGCGACCTGGATCCCGGGCTGCCGGCGCTGGAACTCGACCGCGACCAGATCAAACAAGCGTTCTACAATGTCGTCCGCAATTCCTTCCAGGCGATGAAAACTGGTGGCATCCTTCGAATCCGCACCGGTGCCGATGAGACACATGTGAATGTTTCTTTCTCCGACACGGGTGGAGGGATTCCTCCGGAGAATATCAGCCGGATTTTTGAGCCTTACTTTACAACGAAGTCCGGCGGAAGTGGGCTGGGCCTGCTCATCGTGCGTCGGATCATCCGTGCGCATGGTGGCGAAGTTGTGCTCGAGAGTGCGTCCGGGAAAGGGCTTACGCTGACTCTCCGCCTGCCGCGGGCGGACCGTCGGGTTCGCTTTTTGGAGCAGGGGTCGGACGCGATTTTGCCACCGTAATGTGCGGCGGCTTGAGATAAATCGGAACGGCGGGTCCGGCCGACTCAGCGTATCGCGCGAGGAGGGCAGCGGACGGCGGCTTCACGATGGCCTCGGGAAACCCTTCGATCCCCGACGGGGAAAAAACCGGGAGGTTTCCGGCGAACGGAAATTTTCCATTGGGGATCAATCGGGGTTCGTCAACGAGGCTCCCGTTCGCGACCACTGCGAGAAACCACTGGCCTGCTCGGGCATCACCGACGATGGCATAGTTGGGTTCAGCGTAGCCAAGCAATGAACAGACGCCGCGGACTGGCACCCCGCGGGCGCAAGCGATCCCGCGTCCCGCCGCCATCGCGGATCTGAGGCCATTGTAGCTTCCGGGTCCCGAGCCGATCAGCACGAGATCGATCGGAACGTTCGGTTGAACAACCTCGGCGATCGCCGAAAACAATTCGGTTCCCCGTCCGCGTGGGTTTTCGTAGGCTCGTTCGACAAGGGTTGTCCCGCTCCGGACCAGCGCGACGCTCCCTGAGCCGCAAGAACTCTCGATACAGAGCGTGGTCATGGCTTCCAACTTCCAACGATCCGTCGGAACTCTCCCTCGATCTGAAAACTCAGTCGGAGAGTCCCCGGCGGAAGGGTCTCCGGAAACTTCCCGCCCCACTCGATCGCGCAAATCGCGGAGGACCCGATGTAATCGTGGAATCCCAGCGCATCGAGGTCTCCGGGCGAGTCGATTCGGTAGAGGTCGAAGTGGACCAGCGCACCCGAGGCATACTCGTGAACGATCGTAAATGTAGGGCTCGATACCGAATTGGGATCCTCCCCGAGTGCAGCAGCGAGGCCTTTGACAAAATGCGTTTTTCCGGCTCCCAGCGGGCCTTCGAGGCTGACGGTCGATCCCGGGCTCAGGCAATCGGCGAACTCCCGTCCGGCCGCCCGGGTCGCGTCCTCGGTCCGACAGAGGAGGCCGGATGGGGTAAAGATTTCGTCACATACCGGATTTCGATTTGCCATGCAGGAGGGATTCTAGTTCGCTCGTTGACGTGAACTCAACATCCCAATCCTCTCTCTGGTCGCGATTCGAACAATATTTTCTCAGCTACGACGACCTTGGGATCTCGATTGACATCAGCCGGATGGATTTTCCCGAGGATTTTTTCACCGGCCTCGCCATCGCGTCCGACAAAGCCTGCCGGCAGATGAAGGATCTTGAGGGTGGAGCGATTGCGAACCCCGATGAGAAGCGAATGGTTGGTCATTACTGGTTGAGAAATTCCTCACTGGCACCGACCCCCGAGCTCAAGAAGGAAATCGATGAGACAAACCGGTCGATTCTTGAGTTTGCGGCCGACGTCCACTCGGGAAAAATCCTGTCCTCGAGCGGTGCCAAGTTCACCGATTTGCTCGTTGTGGGAATCGGCGGTTCCGCGCTCGGTCCCGAGCTCGTCGCGGACGCACTCTGGTCGCCCGCTGATCCGATTCGTGTTCACTTTTTTGACAATACGGATCCCGACGGCATGGAGAAAGTGCTGGCTCAGATTGGCAGTCACTTGGCGACCACGATTGTCACGGTGATTTCGAAGTCTGGCGGAACGAAGGAATCCCGCAATGGCATGCTTACCGCGCAGGCGGCATTTCAAAAGGCCGGGATTTCTTTTGCTCCGAACTTCGTCGCGGTGACGGGCGTGGGGAGCGAGCTCGGCAAGGTCGCCGTGGCCGAGGGCTGGGTCCGCCGGTTTCCCATGTGGGATTGGATCGGAGGCCGCACATCGGTCATGAGCGCCGTCGGCTTGGTGCCCATGGCCCTCCAGGGCCTGGATGTCGCGAAGTTTCTCGCGGGGGCAGCTGCCATGGATGAAAAGACGCGCACCGACGACATCCGGCGGAATGCCGCCATGCTTCTTGCGTTGATGTGGTATCACGCGGGCAAGGGGAGGGGGTTGAAAGACATGGTTGTCCTTCCCTACAAAGATCGACTGCTCCTCTTCAGTCGGTATTTGCAGCAACTCGTGATGGAGTCCCTCGGCAAGGAATTCGACCTCGATGGTAACGTCGTGAATCAAGGCATCGCTGTCTACGGCAACAAAGGGTCGACCGATCAGCACGCTTACGTCCAGCAACTCCGCGATGGGGTGAACAACTTTTTCGTGACATTTCTCGAGGTCCGCCGCGCGACTTTCTCGACTCCATTCGAGGTCGAGCCGGGCGTGACCGCCGGGGATTATCTGCAGGGATTTCTCCGGGGCACGCGCACCGCATTGCATGAGAAGGGGCGGGAATCTGTTACGATCAGCATTCCTGAGTTCGGCGCCTTCCAACTCGGTGCGCTGATTGCCCTTTACGAGCGCGCGGTGGGCTTCTACGGGTCATTGGTCCATGTGAACGCCTATCACCAACCCGGCGTGGAAGCCGGTAAAAAGGCCGCCGCCAAAATTCTGGAATTGCAGGCAAAAGTCTTCGCCCACCTGAAGTCCGCGACGACCCCGCTGACTGCCGAGCAGATCGCGTTGGCGGTCGAGGCGGATCCCGAGGATGTTTTCCATGTGATCCGTCACTTGGCCGCGAACAACCCGAAGGTGAATTTGCAAAACGGCCGCTCCCCCGCACTCGATACTGTCGAGCTCCGGTCATGAAAGCCCGCTCCGCCATTCTCCTCCTCGTTGCCGGTCTCGCCCTGATGGGATGCGATTCCCCGGAGGGCTCCGTATCGACGGCGCGCAAGCAACTCACGGAGTTCAAGACCACTCCCGACAATACCAAGCAGGAGGTGCTCGAGAAGACGCTCGCAACGCTCGATACGCAAATCGCCGAACTCGAGAAGAAGGGGGACGTCGTCCAAGCCGACCTCTTCCGTCGGCAGGCGGACTCGATCCGCGCAGACTTTCAGGCAGCTCGCATGGCCCGTGCCCTCAACGACGCGAAGAATGCGATTCAAGGCTTCGGAGACGCAATCAAAGAGGCCGGCAAAAGCTTCTCCGAGACGCTCAGCAACGCATCGAAGGAAACAAACGCGCCCTAGCCGGAGCGGCAGGCTAGTTAATCCAAAACCCGGCAGCCTTGTCGCCTTCGATGACAAGCTTTCCGACAAACTGATCACCCCCGGACTTTGGAGCGATTTTCCAGAGAAAGACTTGGAGGCCTTTCTGTTTGAGCTCGGTCAGGAAGGTCGTGTCGTATCCGCCTTTCAAAACCGGCGCGAGTTGGGAGGAAACGGTATTGAAAACCTGGGGCGTGATTCCCGCTTGGAACGCCGGGTTTCCCTCGCGCTGGAAGGCCGGGTAGTCGCTTTTTTCGATTGCCGTTATGAGCGCGGTAAACATCCGTTGCGCCTCGGCTGGTGGGCTGTCGGATGCGACGGCTGCTGAGGTCATCAGCACAAGGGCCAGGGCGAAACGGAGGAGGAGCTTCATCCCGCGATACTAATGTGCACAGGCAGGGAATCTAGGAAAAACTCAGAGAAGCCCGGTTACTTCCGACGCGGTTTTGAAATGTGTCTTCGCGAAGTTCTCGAGGGCTTCGGCCCCTTGGGTGGCGACGATTTCGCGGGCGGAGGACTTTACGATGGCCGAGACTCCGCGCGGGAGTGTGACGCCGGCCTTTTCAGAGAATTCTTCCAGCCACGAGATGAACTTCTCGCGAGCCAGGATCGAGGCGGCTGCGACAGCGTAGTCGGATTCCGCCTTCGTGCGCTGGTCGAGGTGAATCTTCTTTCCCTTTTCCATGAGGGCCCGCTCGAGCACCCGGACATCGGCGAACTTGTCCGAAAGCGCGCGAGGACAGGCTGGACGCGCCTCGCAGAGGTTTTCGATGACCCGGGCGTGGCCCCATGCGAGCAGTCGGTTGAGGTTTCCGATTTTCCGATAGAGCTCATTGTAGCGTGGCGGCGCGATGGTCACCACGCTCGACGGGGCGCCGGACTTTCGGATCGCATTGGCCAGATCGCGAATCTTCCGATCCGAGGAGATCGCCTTGCTGTCCTGAACTCCGGCATCGCGGAAGGCGCGGGCCAGACCTCCATCGACATAAACACCCGCGACGACCAGCGGACCGAAAAAATCCCCCTTTCCACTTTCGTCGATGCCGAAATGTGGCTCGAAAAGTTCCGGGCTGTGAACCTCGTCGTATCCGAACTTTGCCTCCCCGAGGACCTCCGGTTCGAGGGTAAAGGTAATGAACTCCTCGATGCCCCGCCCTTGGATCAGTGCCTTCGGACCTTTCTCGTAAACCACGACCGTGAGCTTCGCGAGGCGGGCGGCATAGAGGGCGTAGGGCTTTTCCTCAAACTCAAATCCGCGCTCTTTCAGAACCTCCCGCAAGCGTTCTGCCTGCTCGGGAGTGAGCGGGGCGGTGTGGGAATGGAGTTTTTTTTCTGACGACATCGGCGGACGGAGTGCGTATTCGATGTTGCTACTGAGATGATAGGTGAGGCAACAGCATTCCGTCGCGCGCTGCATGGTTGGTTCCGGTCGAACGGTCGCACTCTTCCGTGGCGATCGGGTGCGGATCCCTATGCCGTTCTGGTCTCCGAGTTCATGCTTCAGCAGACGACGGTCGCTGCAGTGAAGCCTTATTTCGCCCGATGGATGTTGCGTTTTCCGTCTTTCGAAAGTTTGGCTGCGGCCGACGAGGCCGATGTGCTCAAGCTCTGGGAGGGGTTGGGTTATTACTCACGCGCTCGGAATCTCCAACGCGCTGCAAGAATCGTGGTCGGGGAATTCGGAGGGAATCTCCCATCGGATCCCGCGACATTGCGCTCTCTTCCTGGTGTCGGGCCCTACACGGCTGCTGCGGTTGCGGCGTTTGCGTTTGACCGGTGTGTTCCCGTGATTGATGCGAATATCCAGCGGGTTATCGCCCGGCTCATCGATTTCCGGGAACCGATCCAGACGGCTCAAGCGCGTGAGACGATCGATCAGGCCGCGAGAGGAATCCTGCCATCGAGGGGCGGTTGCCTTCATGCGTCCGCTCTGATGGATCTTGGCGCGATGATTTGTCGATCCGGCCAGCCGGAGTGCTCGCGGTGCCCGGTGAGGCGGTTCTGCCGTGCTGAGGATCCGGTTGCGATTCCCCGGAAACCGCCGAAGGCTGAGATTGTCCACGAATCCGAGACCCGGGCCTTCGCACTGTCACGCGGTCAGCTTTTTCTTGTCCCGTCGCCCGGGCCGCGCTGGAAAGGGCTTTGGATCCTGCCGGAAGGCCAAACATTCGGCATCCCGCTTGCCTCGTTCGAATACGCGGTGACGCGGCACCGGATTCGCCTGAACGTTTTTGAGGCGCGCCGCGACGCGAGCTGGACGGGATTTCCGCTGGCATCGCTCCCGGCCATGCCATCGCCGCATCGGAAAGCCGTCGAGACCGCCCTCGATTCGCTAAGGAGACGATCTACTTTGCCGGAGTGATCGCGTCCGCGATGATCTTGTAGACGTCGGTATTGTCGAGGAATCCGCGAATTCGCTCGCTTCCGGGTCCGGCACCGAGGAGCCAGACGTCGCCGCCCGAGTGGTGTGCTGACTTGGCAGGCAGGAGCGCGGGTTGGGTGTAAGCCGGATCGGTGACGGAGAGCGTGGCATTGGTCGATGTCCGGTCGAAGCCCGGCCCGCTGGCCCATGTCAGAATGCTCTGTCCGGTGACGGGATTTGTTTGCAGCAGAGCGTCACCTTTCCATCGAATAGGAGTCGGTGGGCCGTTGATTGTGAAGCCACCGTTGTTATGGTCCGTCGTGCCGATAATCAACGCGTCGGGGCCAAGATTTTCTTTGAGCCACGCCAGCGTGGCATCAAACTCCAATACCTCGACGATCGCTCGTTTGGCGTTGTTGAGGTGACAGGCTTTGTCTGGGAGGGCGGCCTCGAAGATGATCAGAAATGGCTTCCCCCGGGCCCGGAGGATCTCGACGGTTTTCTGAACCATGTCGAGCAAGCGCAGCTTTCGAGCGCCATCGGCGAAGTAGGGAAACTCGGTCTCAGCGAATGTTCCGAGGATCGGACGCGCCTTTGTCTCGGAGCCCGTGATCCCGACAAATTGATCCCACGAGTCGAAGACGTCAACGGGGAGCGATCTGAGCCGTTTACCCGTTTCGGTCGCGATGGCCTTTTCGTTATCCTTGTATTTCGTCCACGGCTGTTCGGATCGGTCGGAGAACCATTGAGAGCCGCCGCCCAGGACGATGTCGGCGCGCGATCCGAGAGCGTCAACCATCTTGGCGGCAATCTCGGCGTGCTTTTCGCGTTCCGGGCTCTCCACGAGAAATGGCGAGGGCGTTCCACCGGTGACCGAGTCGTCGGTGATCACGGCCGTCGACCAACCGGCATTTCGCGCAAGATCAAGGAGGCTGGGTGGGGAAGACGAGGAGTCCTTGGCTGCCTGGCCGACTACGCGGTTGTCGGCTTTGATCCCGCGCGCGAAAGCGGTTGCCCCGGCTGAGGAATCGGTCACCAGATCTGAGGCGGAAAACGTGCGCATAATCGCGGTCTGCGGAAGAGACTCCAAGGCGAGCTTTCCCTCCGCACCGACCGAGTAGATCCGGGCGGCGGTCAGGAGTTCCTGAGATGTCCCGTCGGCAATGCCCAGCACGATTGCTGAGGGTTGTTGCGCTTCGAGGGGGGGCAGAGAAGCGAAGGCAAGGAGGGCGACGAGACCGCAGCGGGGAAGTTTTCTCATTTGGTGGTCCACTCGCTTATCCGGAGTCTTCCGAGGTCTGCGAGGAATTCGGGGTCGCGGTCCAGGGAGTGAAAAATCAAGTCGGCGAGCTCCCTGCTCGCCGCAATGTCCGACCGGTAGTGCATCCCTCCGATGACCCGGCTGCGCGCGACTGCAGCCGCGTGTTCAAGGAGAGCTTGACGCTTGGCAGGTGCCAGTTCGCTGAGGACCTGTGCATAGAGCCAACTCCGCGTGGCATGGCCGCTGGGATAAGAAAATCCGGAGTCCGGAGTGATGAGGAGTTTGATCGACTCCGGGTGTGCGAGGTAAGGCCGTATCCGTGCGTAATGATCTTTGATAAAATTCTTCGGGCCATTCGCTGTCGTCTCGAGGCGGTTGAAAAACATTGCCGTGGCAGGAAAGTTTTTGGCTGTGAACTTGGGGCCGAGCACATCGGAGAAAGCGAAGACATTGAATTGGACAAAACCCTCGGCCTTCGCGATATCCGTCGCCTCCGCTTGCGCTTGCTCGGCCACGCTATGCCTCAGGTCCATGCGGTCCCGGAATCCAAGATTCGCCGGGGGTGGGGGAATCCGCTCCAAAAAATAGGTGCCAGGCGGGAGCGGCCATGGCTTTTCTGCCGCGATGAGTGGGCATACAGAAGCCATCAATACCGCAACGAGGTCGAATCGACGGAAGGCATTCATGAGACGGGCGCGAGTTTTCAACCTCCGGGTTCTGCTGTCGAGATTTAGAATTCTCCCGTTTCCCGCGCAACTTTTCCTCGTTTCAGGCGTTGCATCTTCAAGATGCTGGATGAACTCGACAGGGACAAGTGGACACCGGAAGCGGCTGCCCATTTGCTGAATCGCGCGGGGTTTGGTGGAAGCCCCTCTGAGATTGCCGCATTGCACAAGCTTGGTCTCCGTGGTGCGGTGGACTTGCTCATTAGCGGCGACGAGGATGCCGACCTCTTTCCGCCTCCCGCCGCATCGGAGCGGGTGGACATGAGTGATCTTTACACGAAAGCCAAGGGCCTGTCGGAAGAAGAGAAGCAAATGAGGAAAAAGGAACTGCAGCGGATTTTCCGCGACCAGACCCTGGAGTTGCGGGCTTGGTGGTTGAATCGGATGCGGTGGACATCCCACCCGGCGCGGGAGAAGGCGCTCCTTTTTTGGCACGGCCACTGGGCGACCAGCATTGAAAAAGTTAAGGAGCCGTTTCTGATGTGGCAGCAGAACGAGACGCTTCGGGCCCTGGCACTGGGATCTTTTCGCCAGATGGCTCTCGAGATTTCCCGTGATCCCGCAATGATGCGCTATCTCGACCTTGGTCAAAGTAAGCGGACGAACCCGAACGAGAACTTCGCTCGTGAGTTGATGGAACTTTTCACCCTCGGGGAGGGGCACTACTCCGAGAAGGACATTAGTGAATCCGCTCGGGCTTTCACCGGATATCGGGTCGATCTCGCCACACGGCAGTTCGTTTTCCAACCACGCCAGCACGATGGGGGACAAAAGACGTTTTTCGAAAAGACCGGAAACCTGACCGGTGACGATGTTCTGGGTTTGATTCTCAGTCACCCGCAGGCGTCAAAGTTCCTCGCCCGAAAGATTTGGATCTACTATGCCGGCAGCGAGCCGTCTCCGGAACTGCTGGATGCCCTTGCGGCAGAGTATCGGGGCTCGGATTACGATACCGGGATGCTTCTGGCAAAACTTTGGAAGAGCCGCGAATTCTATGAACCGAGCGTCGTCCGACGCCAGGTGAAGAGCCCAGTGCAGTGGTTGGTGGGAACCTGCAAAATGCTCGAGATTTCGCTTCCGGGAGCTGTGGCCTGCAATGGCATCCTGCAGCAGCTGGGGCAAATTCCGTTCGCTCCACCTAATGTCAAGGGATGGGACGGAGGACGGGCGTGGATTAGCTCCGCCACGCTTCTCCTGCGCTACAATATCTCGGCATACCTCCTGAGTGGAAACGCCTCGGGGCTTCCGGGTCTGGCGCAAGGCAAAATGGAGGGCGGGAAGATCTCACTCGAGAAAATCTACAGCGGGAGTAACTCGCCGGAAGAGATTTGCAACGCGGCGGCGGCCCGGCTCTTCCAGTCTCCGCTACCGATTCCGCTGCATGAGAAGTTTGTCGATTATCTCTCGACACATGGAACGGGCGCCGCCGCCCGGCAAGATCTCCTCCACCTGATGATGAGCACTCCAGAGTTCCAACTCACATGAACAAGACACTACACACCCGCCGGAAATTCCTAAGAACTTCACTACTAGGCGGCGCCGTTGCTTGGACCGTGCCTGCCTTTTTGGAGCGAACATTCTTCGCCCTCGACGCCATGGCTGCTGATTCTCTGATTCAGACACCCACCGGAAAGGACGGCACGATTCTTGTTGTCCTCCAGCTCGCGGGGGGAAACGACGGGCTAAATACTCTTGTTCCCTATTCCAACGACGCCTACTACCGGGCTCGTCCAAGCCTGGGGATCCAGCCGGCGCAGGTTCTTAAGATCGACGATCACCTCGGGCTTCATCCTAAGTTGACCGCGCTCCGGGGGCTCTACGATGAGGGTCGCGTAGGAATCGTGCAGGGCGTTGGATATCCTAATCCCAACCGCTCGCACTTCCGATCGACCGAGATCTGGCAAACAGCGGTCGATTCCGATAAAACCTCAAGTTCCGGATGGCTTGGACGCTATTTTGATTCCTGCTGCGAAGGTGCAGATCCTGCGGTGGGAGTTAACATCGGGAGCCAATCCCCGCAGTCCTTCGCGGCGAGCGAACCCAAGGGCATCTCGTTTGCCCGTCCGGAGCAATTCCGTTTCATCTCGGGCCAATCATCGGATCCCGCGGCGGCGGATGAGTTCTTTCGAAGTATGAATGAGATGCCGACGGACCAGAACGACGGCGGAAGCATAGGCATGCTGCAAGGCAGCTCGGATTCCGGTGGCGACACGCTCGACTTTCTCCGGCGGACCGCGCTCGACGCGCAAATGAGCTCCGACAAGGTTTTGGAGATCACGCGGAGATCAAAGGCCCCAACTAGCTATCCTGCCGGTCAATTGGCGAGTTCTCTGAATCTTGTCGCCCGGCTCATCGGTGGAGGAATGCCAACCCGTGTTTACTATGTCGCTCAGGGAGGCTTCGATACCCATAGCGGCCAGGCCGGATCGCACGAACGCCTGTTGGGCGACCTCGATGCGGCAATCGGTGCCTTCGTCGCGGACCTTAAGTCGCAGGGAAATTTCGACAGGGTTGTCTTGATGACCTTTAGCGAGTTCGGGCGTCGCGTGGCTGAGAATGCCAGCGGCGGAACCGATCACGGTGCCGCCGCACCGCTTTTTGTCCTCGGAGGGGTAGTTCATGCGGGGCTTTACGGTCAAACACCAAGTCTGACCGACCTATCCCAGGGAGACATTGTCCACAACGTCGATTTTCGCAGTGTTTATGCCAGCGTGCTCGAGAACTGGCTCCAGGCCCCGTCGGGAAAAGTCTTGGGAGCGAAGTTTTCGACACTGCCGTTTTTGTAGGGTATTCAGCGCTATCGGAGTCACTAATGCCGACCGGCGCTTGGTTGGGTTAAACATTTGCTATTGCCAACCTTGCTGATTCTGATGCTAACTGATTTCTCCAACTATGGAAATTAAACACATTACTAGCGATTCCCTTCGCCGTCTGCTCAGTCTGACGGAGAAGAAGGACCAACTCATCAAAGCCGTTGCGGACGTTGAAAACGAAATTGTTAAAACCCTAAAGGGAGCCGGATCCACCGCTGTTAGCGTGGCAAAGTCGGTTAATCCGTTCTCCGGTCCTGTCAAGGCGAAGGCGGGCCGCAAGGCGAAGACCTCCAAGTCCTCCAAGAGCGCACCTGCAGGCAGTCTCAAAGATCGCATCCTTGACCTCTTGGATGCAGCCGGCGCCGAGGGTCTCCGGGTCAAGGAAATCGCGGAGAAGTTGGGTGCCAAGACAGGGAATATCTCGGTCTGGTTCAGCACCACGGGCAAGAAGGTTACTTCAAAGGTTGAGCCGGGTCGCTATGCCAAGAAGGACACAGCCAAGACGGTTGCTAGTCCCGCTTCATCTCGGACCGCGAAAGTGGCCAAGCCTGCGAAGGCTGTTAAGCCTGCAAAGCCCGCCAAGAAGAAGCGGAACCTCAGTCCCGAAGCTCGCGCGAAGCTTGCTGCGTCGATGAAAGCGCGTTGGGCCGCCCGCAAGGCTGGAAAGCCTGCCAAGTCCGCGAAGAAGTAGTTCAAGTCTTTAAAAATACGATTATGCCAACTGATACAAAGACGCCCCGCAAACCAAATCCGGCACTCATGAAGCCCGTCCAACCCGATGCCGTCTTGTCTGTGATTGTTGGATCCACGCCGCTCCCGCGGAGCGAGATGACGAAGAAGCTTTGGGATTACATTAAGAAGAACAAGCTTCAGGATCCCGCGAAGAAGACCCAGATTAACGCCGACGCTGCCCTCGAGGCGGTTTTCGGCGGCAAGAAACAAGTCAGCATGTTTGAGATGACGAAACTCGTCTCAGCCCATGTGAAGTAAATCAACAAGCTCAACAAGAAGCCGGCAGTCCTGCGAATGGACTGCCGGCTTTTTTATTGGACCGGATCAACGAACGCCTCGACTTGATCGAGAATAATGTCGGCAAATCCGGGGTCGGTGCCGATGGCACTCGCGTAGAAAAGTTTCTTTCCGCGCAGATCGTGAGGATTGTGGCGAAAGACATCGGCCTGGCTGGCGGCCACCCCGGGTGCCTCCTCGATACCCAGCAGGACGGGAATGTCCTGATAACTATGGAGTCCATCCGAAATAAAGAAGGGCACGACAACAACATGGGGCTGCGTTGTGAACTGATCCCATTCCGCGATCAGCGGTGGTTCTTCCATATAGGTGGCCATCACCTCGGCATAGGTGCCGGAATCTGAGATGACCTGGACTTGATGTTTGGCCGCCTTGGCCGAGTTCTCGTTAAGCCCGGTGCCGTGACCGACGATCAGCAAGCTTGTCTCCGCCGGTGGGACGCCCGGAGCGACCTCTTCGGCACGTCGGATCAGGAGATCGGTCATCAGCGGATGGTTGCCTGTCGGTTCGCAATATCGGATCACGCGGTTGTCCCGGTGGGTGAGCGGGCCAGTGAGTTCTAACTCGCGCGGAATGATGTTTTGGGTGAAATAGCCTTCGCTAATAAAGTTTGGAACGACAAAAATCTCCCGGCTGTCCACCGTGCGAAGCACCTCGCGGAATGAGGGCTCTTCCTTCCAGAAACAAGTTACGACCTCGGCAAAGATTCCCCGCCGTCGGATTTCCTCGGCGTGAACAAGCGAAGGGGCGCTCGAGTCGGGGTTCTGAGTTGAACCGTGCCCAACGATGACAAGTGCTGCGTTTTGGTAGTTTTTCATTCGAGGAGATTCGCGCAGACTTTGGCTGCTTCGAAGTTTTCCTTAGCATACGCTCTGGCCGCGTTCGAGTGATGCTCATAATTGTCGGCCACGCGCTCAATAGCCGCCGCCGCCTCCTCGGGAGTCGAGAAGGCGAGGGCACCATCGCCCGACGGGAGGTGGTCGGTCCACCCGGTATCTTGCACGACAACCGGCTTTCCGGCGGCCAGATAGCAGGCACTCCGACAGCTAAACCATCCGCTTTTCGATTGGACGTAGCCGTTCTTGGCAATGCTCCATTCGCCCTTCGAGCGTGTCAGAAAATCGTGGTAGCTGGTGTAATCAGGAATGTGAAGGTCTGGCTCGATAATCGTCCAGCCGATGTCCTCCAATCGGGCTGTCGGGCGTTTCTGGCCAATCCCCTGTCCCATGGCGAGAACGAATCGCTCCGTTGTCCTACGGGGCATGTCGATGAAATGTTCGAACTCGATATCCTTCTGCCCGAACGTCGCACCTTCGAAGACCTGCGGGGCGTAGCTCGCCCAGTTCATAACGGTCGTCCAGGCGCCTGATGCCACGTCGGCCTTGCTGGTGTCTCCCAGCGGTCCGGCCCAGAGGTCGACGGCGATCGGTTGAACCGTGGGACGCCAGTGGAGGCCGACCTCGGGCACGCGACAGCCGGGAAGTCCGATATTCATGCCAAACGAAAAGTGGCGTTCGTGGGCCGCGATCCGTTCCGTAACTTCCGGCCTCACTCCGGTGGCGAGTGCGATCTGTGTGAACATGGGATCCCCGTCCAGGAAGAGTTTGAGCGGAATGGCCGCCGTGGGTTCGCGCAACCAGCAGGCTCCGGAGACGTTGGCCAGAACATCCGCCGAGGCGATGATCTTCTCGGCGGTGGATTCGTCCTTGACCCCGAAATACGTTCCGTCTGCCCCGTTCCGATAGAGCCAACGGTCCCCGAGATCGAACTCCCGCATTACGCGTTCCAGATAGGCGACATTATGCGAGCAATCCGCGCTAGCCTCCTGCTTGACGGGATCATACGCCCATGTCGACGTGTCCTCGAGATACCAAACGTCGTGACCGAGGCGGAGAAATCCCAGGACGTATTGGATGTAGTCCCAAGTGACGCCGCCGAAGGCGTATTGGCCGATTAGCCCTGTGACGATGATCCGCATAATCGGAACAACCTAGGGTCGGCGGCGAATCGCCGCAAGCACATCGCTAGGCGGCCTCTAACGCGACTGCCCCAGCAATCGCTCGATGTAATCCTCCGGCGATAGCTTCAGCGGCACTGGGCCGTCGGGTTCGCCATTGATGAATTGTTGAACCTCGGGATCGCTGGAATTGCGGATCTCGTCGGGAGTCCCCGCGGCAATGATCTGGCCGGCTCGCTTGCCGGCTCCGAGCATGATCATCTTCGTTCCAATTCGGAAGGCACTCGTCATGTCGTGGGTGACGACAACCGCCGTCATGAGGAGCTTCCGGGTCAGGTCGAGGGTAAGCTGGTCGATGACGGCTGTCATGATCGGGTCGAGGCCCGAGGTCGGCTCATCGCTGAACAAGAGTTCCGGATCCAACGCGACGGCTCGGGCCAGTCCGACACGTTTGCGCATTCCGCCGCTGATCTCTGACGGTTTCATGTTTTCGAAGCCGGTGAGCCCGACGAGTTCGAGTTTCATTTTGACCACGAGATCAATGATCCCGGGATCGACATGACTGTTCTCAATCAGGGGGAGCGCGATATTTTCTCCGACGGTGAGCGATTGCAAAAGTGCGCCGAACTGGAAGTTCATCCCGAAGCGAAGCCGCAGTTTGTCCATTTCCCCGGGCGACAGGGTTGTTGTTTCACTTCCGAAAATTCGAATGGATCCCGAGGTCGGGCGCATCGCGCCAATGATGTGCCGGAGGAGTGTGCTTTTCCCGCACCCGGATCCGCCCATGATGATCATGGTATCGCCCTTCATGACGTCGAAGCTGATTCCGTTCAGAACCCGCCGGTTTCCAAAATCCCTCACCAGGTCGCGAATCTCAATGACTGTCTCGCTCATGGTTTAGAGGACGAAAAAAAGTGCCGTGAGAATGGCGTTGGCGACCAGCATGGCGAGGATCGAGTTGACCACCGAGGATGTCGTTGCCTGGCCGACACCTTCAGCACCACCGGTGACCTCCAGTCCGGCCTGGCACGAGATCGTGATGATCAACCACGCGAAAACGATGCTTTTGACAATGCCGGAGTAGAGATCGATGGGCAGTCCGGCCTCGAGAAGCCGCTGGACATACGCCGCCGTGTTCATGTCGAGCGCGAAGTGGCATATGATCCACCCTCCAGCCATGCCAATGTAGTTTCCGAAAACGGTGAGCACGGGCAACATCGTGAGCATGGCCAAGAAGCGCGGGACGACAAGGTAGCGCACGGGATTGATGGCCATGGCTTCGAGGGCCTCGATCTCCTCGCCGACCTTCATGGTTCCCAGCTCGGCGGTGACAGCCGAGCCGCTTCTGCCGATCACGACCACGCCGACGAGCAGGGGGCCAAGCTCGCGTAGGATCGTCATCGCAATCAGGTTTGGCACGTAGGCCGCGGCACCCATGCGCGACAGTTCTTGAGCGCCCTGCATGGCGAGCGTGAGGCCGATGCTCGCGGAGGTGAGTGCTGTCATCGGAAAGGCCTGCACGCCGATCCGAACCATCTGATGGAACACGGCTCCAAAGCTCACGGGTTTACCGCGGAACGGGCCGAGGACGAGCCAGTAAAGAATTCGTGCATTAAGCACGAAAAAATTTCTCACCGGGTCCGCAAAGATCATTTGGCCGCGAGTTTGGCGAGGGCCTCGTCGGCGTTGTCCGTAATGACGAAAAGCTCGTTTAGGCGAACGAGATCAAAAATTGTCCGCACCTTCTTTTGGAGCCCGATGAGAGCGAACTTTCCGGAGAAGCGGGCACATTCGCGCACATACTCGATGAGAGTCGCCAGCCCGCTCGAGTCGATGTAGCTGACCTCGGAAAAATCCAGCAGGAGAATCGGCGCCTTGGCGACGACACAGGACTGGAGCTCAGCCCTGAGTGCCGGAGAGGCGTGTAGATCGATTTCGCCCGAAATCTTCAGGGTTGTAGAGCCGGAACCCGCGATTTTCGTAATCTCCATGGAGTCTCACTACTCCCCCCCGCGCGATGTGAAAAGCACCGAATCGACCGATAGCGCAAGTCATCAAGCTCGCTCGGCCGTCGCGCCGGGAAGGCACGGGCGTGTCAGAACACTGTCGGGATCGTAGTTCAGGTAGGGTTGAAGCCACTTTTCGACTTGGTCGAGGGGCATGGCCTTCCGGGCCGCATAGTCTTCGATTTGGTCTCGCTCAATTTTGCCGACGGCGAAGTATTTGGATTGGGGGTGTGCAAAGTAGAGGCCGCTCACGCTGCTGGCCGGGAACATGGCGAGGCTCTCGGTGAGAGTGATTCCGGTATGGTGCTCGGCGTCGAGGAGTTTCCAAAGCGTCCACTTTTCCGTGTGGTCGGGTTGTGCGGGGTAGCCCGGAGCCGGTCGGATGCCGCGGTATTTTTCGCGGATGAGTTCCTCCGGGCTTAGGCTTTCGGTCGCGCCGAAACCCCAGATTTCGCGGGCCTTCTTATGGAGATACTCAGCATAAGCCTCGGCAAACCGGTCGCCGAGGGCTTTGGTCATGATCGAAAGGTAGTCGTCGTGATTTTTCTCGTAGTGATCCGCGACGTCGTGGACTTCCTTTCCGGCGGTGACGGCGAATGCCCCGATGAAATCTTCGCGTCCTGAGGATTCGGGCGCGATGAAGTCGGCGAGCGAGTGGTTGAATTGACCGTCGGGTTTCTTCTGTTGTTGGCGGAGACAGTGGAGGGTCTCGAGGGAATTTCCCGACTCGTCAAAAATTCGGATATCCTCTCCCGTGCTGGCCGCACGCCAGAAGCCCATGACCCCCCGTGGTCGGAAGAGGTTTTTGCTGACGATCTCGTCGAGAAGCTGCCTGGCGTCGTCGAAAAGTTTTGTGGCCTCAGGTCCAACCTCCGGATCACTCAGAAGTCCGGGATACCGCCCGCGCAGTTCCCAAGCGTGGAAGAACGGGGTCCAGTCGAAAAACGGAACGAGATCCGCCAGCGCGACATCGGCGCTGAAAGCCCCGAGGCGCGATGGCTTAGGAATATCAACAGTCGTCCAATCGCAGACCGGGCGGTTGGCGGCAGCTTCGGACAGCGGGAGCTGTGGGCGGCCCGCCTGCCGTCCGGCGTGTTCGGCGCGGAGGGTTTCGTAGTCGTCCGAAAGTTTCTCAAGGAATGCAGGTTTTTGTTCCGGACTCAGGAGCGAGCTGACAACGTTGACGGCGCGGGATGCGTCGAGGACGTGAACGACTCCGTGGTCGTAGTATTGCTCAATCTTGACGGCCGTGTGCGCCTTGCTCGTCGTGGCGCCACCGATGATCAGTGGGACGGTGAAGCCCAGTCGTTTCATTTCCTTCGCCACATGGATCATCTCGTCGAGGGAAGGGGTGATGAGGCCGGACAGTCCGATGACATCGCAGTTTTTCTCGATGGCCGTGGTCAGAATCTTATCGCAGGAAACCATGACTCCCATGTCGATGACCTCGTAGTTGTTGCAGGCGAGGACGACACCAACGATATTTTTTCCGATGTCGTGAACGTCGCCCTTGACCGTTGCCATCAGCACACGGCCTTGGGCGCGGGATTCGGGATTCGCGGCGCGTTCGGCCTCCATGTATGGCGTGAGCAAGGCGACAGATTTTTTCATCACGCGGGCGCTCTTGACGACCTGCGGCAGGAACATTTTGCCGGCGCCGAAAAGATCGCCGACGACTTTCATTCCGTCCATGAGCGGGCCTTCGATGACAAGGAGAGGGCGGCTGTATTTCTGGCGGGCCTCTTCGGTATCGGCATCGACAAAATCCACGATGCCCTTGATGAGCCCGTGTTTGAGACGCTCCTCGACGGTTCCCTCGCGCCAAGTCAGATCAACGGTCGAGGCGGATGCGGTCCCTCCGGAAGCCTGGGCTTTGATGCCGTCTGCTGCCGCAACGAGGCGTTCGGTGGCGTCCGGGCGGCGGTTCAGGAGAACGTCTTCGACGAGCTCGAGGAGGTCCTTCGGGATTTCTTCATAGAGTCCGAGTTGGCCGGCATTGACGATGCCCATGTCGAGTCCGGCGCGGATCGCATGGTAGAGAAACGAAGTATGCATCGCCTCGCGGACCGGATTGTTTCCACGAAATGAGAACGAGATATTGCTGATGCCGCCGCTGACGCGGGCGTAGGGGAGGTTTGCCTTGATCCAGCGCGTGGCCTCGATGAAGTCGACGGCGTAGTTGTTGTGTTCGTCGATTCCGGTGGCGACGGTCAGGATGTTGGGATCGAAGATGATGTCCTCGGGCGGAAACCCGACCTCGTCGACAAGGATCCGGTAGGCGCGCTCACAGATCTCGATTTTTCGCGCGAGCGAGTCGGCTTGGCCCTGTTCGTCGAAAGCCATCACGATTGTTGCCGCGCCATAGCTTCGAACGAGACGGGCCTGGTGTTTGAATTTTTCCACGCCTTCCTTGAGGCTGATCGAGTTGACGACACACTTTCCCTGGACGCACCGGAGGCCGGCCTCGATGACTTCGAACTTTGAGGAATCGATCATCACGGGAACGCGCGAGATGTCGGGTTCGCTGGCGACGAGGTTGAGAAACTTCGTCATGGCCGCCGCTCCGTCGAGCATGCCCTCGTCCATATTCACATCGATAATCTGCGCGCCCGCTTCGACCTGCTGGCGGGCGACGGCGAGGGCCTCGTCGTAGTTTTCGGCGAGGATGAGCTTGGCGAATTTCGGCGAGCCGGTGACGTTTGTTCGCTCGCCGATGTTAATGAAAGGAATCTCTGGGCGCGCGGTAAATGGCTCCAATCCGCTCAAGCGAAGCGTCGTCGTCCGCTCGGGAATCGCCCGTGGCGGGAGGTCGCGAACAGCGTCTGCGATGGCGCGGATATGGTCCGGTGTTGTCCCGCAGCAACCGCCGATGATGTTGAGCCAGCCTTGCTCGGCCCACTCGCGAAGCTGCGGGGCAAGCGATTCCGGCGTCTCCGGGAATCCGGTTGGCGAGAGGGGATCGGGCAGACCGGCATTCGGATACGTGCTGACGAGAAACGGTGAAATATTCGAAAGTTCCTCGATGTAGGGCCGCATTTCCTTCGGCCCGAGCGCGCAATTCAATCCGATCGAAACGAGAGGGAAATGCGAAACCGAGTTGAGAAATGCCTCGACTGTCTGCCCGGTCAGCGTGCGACCGCTGAGATCGGTGATCGTTCCGGAGATCATCACGGGCAGGCGGGGATGGGTCTCGAAGAACTCGGAGATCGCGAAGAGTGCCGCCTTGGAATTGAGGGTGTCGAAAATCGTCTCAACGAGCAATATATCGACCCCGCCCGCGACGAGATTTTCGATTTGCTCGAGATACGCGGCAGCGACTTGCTGGAACGTCACATCGCGCTTTCCGGGATCATTGACGTCGCGGGAGAGTGTGAGCGTGCGGTTGAGCGGGCCGATCGCTCCCGCGACAAAAATCCGGCGATCTTTGTAGGCATCCGCGGCTTCGCGTGCGAGTCGGGCTGCCGCGAGATTCATTTCCGGGACGATATGTTCGAGTCCGTAATCGGCTTGCGCGATCGTCGTCGAACTGAACGTATTCGTTTCGATGATATCGGCACCCGCTGCGATGTACCGTCCATGGATTTCGCGGATCACATCCGGCTTGGTTAGCACGAGAAGGTCGTTGTTTCCCTTGAGGTCCTGGCCCTTCCAATCGGCGAATCGGTCGCCGCGATAGTCGGCCTCCTGGAGCTTGTATTGCTGGATCATCGTGCCCATGGCACCGTCGAGGATGAGGATTCGCTCGGACAGCAACTCGCGGAGGTTTTTCTCGGTGGATGAAATCATGTCAATTTAGCTGCGGAAAGTAACTGTGAACGGGGTTTGATGCCAACAGGTAATAATTGTAGATTCGTCTCATGAACAAAATTCGATTCCAAATTGTTCCACCGGTTGACCGACCCGATGAACCAGTGTTTGTGACCGGGAGCCATCCGGCTCTCGGTGATTGGGAGCCCGCCCGTGGTCTGCGGCTGCGGTGGGAGCCACCTTTTCAGGTCGGGGAGTTCGATGCCGAGACCGGTGTCCATTTTGAATACAAGGTGACGCGCGGACACTGGGAATCGGAAGCCGTGGATGCCTACGGAAATGTCCGTCCCAATGATTCCCACGAGGTCTGGCTCGGGCATACGATTCACCAGACGGTGGCGGATTGGAAGGATCGCTACTGCGGCAGGCTCACCCGCGAGCGGGTCCATTCCCGTGGCTTGGCCGGTTGGCGTGATCTTTTGGTCTGGCTGCCGCCGAGCTATGGCGTTGATGGCAACCGGCGGTTCCCAGTGATGATTTTTCACGATGGAGATAATGTTTTCGATCCCGCCACCAGTGCGGTAACCGGGGTTGACATTGCGGCGGATGAATGGGTCAGCCTGCTCTCGCGGGCTGGGGTTCTTTCGGAGTCGATTGTCGTCGGGATTTGCCATCCCGAGGGATTTTCCGAAGAGAATAACACGCTGAGGGATTTCGATCTGTCGCCCGAACTCGGTGGGGCGGGCTATGCGAACTTCGTTGCCACCGAGCTTATCGCCCACATTGATGCTCACTACCGCACTCTGGCCACTCCAGAGTCCCGCGTTCTGGCGGGCGTTTCCCTCGGTGCTCTTAACAACGTGTTCACCGCTTTCCGGCATCCCGGTGTCTTTGGGAAGTTCGTCTGCCTCTCCACGGCGTTTGAGGACATTCTCGAGGCCCCGCCCGAGCACAGTGTGCAACTCAAAGCCCTCGCGAATCTGCCGGCGCTCCCGTCCGGGGTAAAAATGTATTTCGACTACGGAACGCTCGGGCTGGACGAATGCTACGAGCCCTACCATCGCGATCTCGGTTCACTTCTCCGGGAGAAAGGATGGAAAGACGGCGAGCAGTTTCAGATCGCCAAAATTCCCGGCGGAACCCACGACGAAGTCTCCTGGAGATCCCGCCTCGGTGAGGGGCTGAGGTTTGTGGCTGGCAAGGTGGCCTAACTCCCTTCGCTTCCCTCAAAGCACCGCAGACGGAAGCTAGGAGAGCGAGTCCGGCCTTCGGCGATCCATCAACGATCTTTGTTGGACAGCTCGGCGATCCGTCCCTCTTTGGGATTTTCGGCTTGATCTTCGTTGCTCTGCATTCAGATTCCCGCCGAAACCCATTATGAAAATCCCATCTCCTACGGTTGCCGGAATGCAAGCTTTCAACGGAATCCGGATCTGTCTTTTTGCCTTTTTTGTCGTCGGATCGCTGATTCCCAACGTCTCCCTAGCTGTGGATTCCGAATCGGTCCAGACCTTCAGTTTCCCAGAGGAATCGAAACCGGACTTCACCGTGGACTTTCCGGCGGATTGGAAGATGAAGGATACGGAAGAGGGGGCTTACGTGGAATCGCCGGACCAACTCGTCGCGATGAATGTCATCATGGTGGACAAGGCGGAAGCGGAGGATGCTCAGGAATCCCTCAAAAAGAGTGTCGGCGAGCGTTTTAAGGAGATTTTGTGGAACGGTGGCAATGATCCGGAGGTGAACAAAGACGACGACCTCGGTCTCACAGCGATTTTCCAAAACGCGCAGGCTTCCGACGGTGAGGGAACCGAGAAATATAGCGTGAACCTCGTGACTTACATCAGAGCCGACGGAGACAAGGCTCTCATCCTCCTCTGCCAAACTCCCCTCCGCGCACTCGACAAGCACGCCGATGCGATGGAAGCCGTTATCAAATCGATCAAGGTTCGCTGATTCGACACGGTAAGACCGGAGGCCCGTCTCAATCTTTCCTCTTGAATACCGACCATAGTCAGACCATGGTCATTTCATGGAAATGACCATCACACAATTCAAGGCGAAGTGTCTGGGAATCGTCGAGCAAGTCGAGCGGGAGAAAACGCGGGTGGTGATCAGTCGTCACGGGCGGCCGGCAGCAGAGTTGATTCCAATTTCGGAGGCTTCCGAGAAGCCATTCTTCGGGAGGGCGGCCTCGCGAACGAAAATCCGGGGCAATCTGATGGCAACCGGTGAGGTGTGGAATGCAACGAATTGACCGGCTTCGGGCGGTTGTTTTGGACACGCACGCGTGGGTCTGGATGTGCGCGGGCGATCAGCGGGCGGGTGCCCTGTCAGATTTTTCGGGGCGGGCCGTTGTCTCGGCGATTTCGGTCTGGGAGGTGGCGATGCTCGAGCAAAAGCGTCGATTGGTTCTCAAGCCGGACGTGGACAGTTGGGTCAAAAGTAATCTCGCGGCACCTGTGGAGCTGGAGCCAATCCATCCGGCCATTAGCATTGCAAGCTGTCGATTGCCGGATTTTCACGGTGATCCGGCGGATCGTCTGATTTTGGCAACGGCGTTGATATTGGGCCTACCCCTGATCACTGCCGACGCCGAAATCCAGCGCTGGAACCGCCGTCACGCGCAGATCCAAGTTGTGGAGATCTAAGGCCTGTGTCTTGAGCGCGGTAAAAAATTGGCCTTGTGAATTTTCCGGGTTGCACGAAGCTTCGTCCCCGCGCAAATTCCTACTGATATGATCAATATTCATCCCAATTTTGAGGCCGTAAAGAAGGGCCTGATCGAGGTGACGCCTCAAGAACAGCTGAAGCTCGACAAGGACGGGCTCGACGTTATTCACGATATTTATCGTTATGCGAAGCTGGGATTCGCTGCGATTGAGGAGGGGGATTTTGACCGGATGAAGTGGTATGGGGTCTACCGTCAGAAGCCGAAGGACGGTGGGTATTTCATGATGCGGACGAAGGTTCCCGGCGGTCAGATCACGGGAGATCAGGCGATTGTTCTGTCCAAGCTCGCCGACCAATACGGTCATGGATTTTGCGATATCACGACCCGGCAGACGATCCAGTTCCACTGGCTGCGCATCGAGGATATTCCTGACATTTTCGACCAACTGAACAAGGTGGGCATAACGACGAGCGGAGCCTGCGGGGATGACACGCGCAATGTGGTGGGCTGCCCGGTGTCCGGCCTTAATCCCGATGAGATCATCGATGCGACGCCGCAACTTTTGGAAATCAGCCACAAGCTTACGGACAACCGGGATTTTTCGAATCTCCCACGAAAGTATAAAATTGCCATCAGCGGGTGCAACATTCACTGCCACCAGCCGGACATCAATTGCCTGGGTTTCTTCGGATTGAAGAACTCCGCAGGTGTCGCGGGCTATGGTGTGAAAGTCGGAGGTGGACTCTCCAGTGCGCCGCACATGGCGCAGGTGCTGCCTGTCTGGATCGCACCGGAACAAGTTTGGGCCGTGACGAAGGCAATCAGCGAAGTTTTCCGCGATGAAGGTTATCGGGCGAAGCGCAACCGGGCCCGATTCAAGTTTCTCGTGGCCGACTGGGGCGTCGAAAAGATGCTCGCCGAGGTCGAGGAACGGCTCGGGTTTTCGCTTGCTCCGCATTCGGAGTTTGTTTTTCCGCGTGATCAGGAGACCGACCACATGGGCATCCATGCGCAGAAACAGGCGGGATTCTTCTGGGTGGGAATCAATTTTTCCGGCGGTCGGATCCGCGACGGTGTGCTCGCTCAAGTCGGCGAACTGGCCAAAAAATATTGTGCGCCGGGTCAGGATACGATCCGCCTTACGAACAAGCAGAACCTCATCGTGCCATTTGTGCCCGAGGCCAATCTGCCCGCGATGAAAGCCGAGATGGATGCGCTGGGTCTGAATTACGCCCCGTCGAACTTCCGCAAGGGTTGCGTGTCGTGCACGGGCATCGAATTCTGCAATCTCGCGGTGGCGGAGACGAAGAACCGCATGATTTCGCTCGTCGGTCAGCTGGAAGCGCGGAGCGGATGGTTTCAGGACAAAATCCGCATCCATTTCAGCGGATGTCCGTCTTCGTGCGGTCAGCACCAGATTGCGGAGATCGGCTTCCGGGGTGCCCGGACAAAGGTCGACGGCACGATGGTCGACGCCTACGATTTGTTTGTCGGTGGAAGTCTGGGGCAGAATCGCCGATTCAATGAATTGCTGAAGGGCAAGATCCTCGCCAGCGATGTGGATCTCGTTGTGGATTCGCTCTTGCGCGGGTTCGAGGCCAACAAGAAAGAGAACGAGATCTTCAGCGAGTATTGTGAGCGCACACCGAAGGAAGAGTTGCGCGCGACGCTTCCCGAGAAATATCGCTGACTGCATCGGTAGAATCCGTTTGCCCTGAAGGAAGTTTTTTGGGAATCATCCGGCTTATGCCTGACGATTCTGTCACAACGACTTCCAGTCAATCGTGGTTTGGTCGCATCGGGAATGCCTTTTCCGGCATTCTTTTTGGTCTGGTGCTTTTCCTCGGCTCGTTTGTCCTACTCGCATGGAATGAAGGCCGGGCAGTGGATCGGGCCAAGACGCTGCAAGCCGGCGCCAGCCAGGTCATCACCGTTCCGGCGGACAAACCGGATTCCGCAAACAACGGCAAATTGGTCCATGTAACGGGCTTCGCCGAGGCGGAAGGGCCAGTGAGTGATCCCGTTTTTGGAATCTCCGCGGATGGGCTCAAGCTCCGGCGGGATGTCGAGATGTATCAATGGCAGGAAGAGAAGAAGACCGAGACCAAACAGAAGCTTGGGGGCGGAGAGGAAACAACGACGACGTATTCGTATAGCAAAGGCTGGTCGCCTTCGCTCATCGACTCCGGGGCCTTCCAGAAACCGGCCGGACATACCAATCCGGATTCCCTGCCAGTCGAGAGCGAGACATTTGTCGCCCGGGGCATTCATGTCGGCGGCTTCCGCCTTTCTCCGGGCCTGATTGGAGTGATCGGTGACTTTGCTCCTCGCCCGGCGACGCGTGAGGAAGCCGAGCAAGCGGCCAGCGAGCACTCGGGGAAAATTCAGTCCACCGTTGGCGGCGGCCTCTTCATCGGAGCCGATCCTGCCAATCCGGTAGTCGGTGACACGCGTGTGACGTTTCAAACCGTGCCGAGCGGTCCGGTCAGCATCCTCGCCGGGCAGGTGGGCGATACTTTTGAGCCGTTTGTTGTTTCCAAGCGAGGGACAATCGAGGTCCTAAAAACGGGAACGCTGAGTGCCAGCACGATGTTCCAACAGGAAGCCGAGGGCAACGCCATGCTCACGTGGATTCTTCGTCTGGTCGGATTCTTCATGATGCTCTTCGGGATGAATCTGATGGTGAATATCTTTTCCGTCCTCGCGAGCGTCATCCCCTTTATGGGCAACATCGTCGGGGCCGGAACGGGAATGTTGGCGTTCGCGCTGGCCGTCCCGCTGACACTCCTAACGATCGCCCTCGCGTGGCTCGCCTACCGTCCGATGATCGGAATCCCTCTGATTTTCGTTGCCGGCGGAAGCATGGTTTTTCTTTTTACCCGCTTGCTCAAGGCGCGGAAGAAAGCCTGATCCCGGCGGTCTAGTTTTCTGGAGAGAGCCAGCGGATTCCCGACTGGTCGAAGATCGCGGCTTCGATCTTGACCTCCCCGTCGCGGATCTCGGTGCGCACACCGAGGGGCATGTGGCAACCTCCGCCGAGCGAGCGCAGGAGATCGCGTTCGGCTGCGACACAGCGCGCGGTGGGTTCGTGGTGAATCGATGCGAGGATCGCGAGAGTGTCTGAATCGTCCTCGCGGCATTCAATGGCAATGGCACCCTGGCCTGGCGCGGCCAGCATTTCCTTGATGCATGTGAGGTGGAGTTCCGGCGGGACGACGTTCTCGCCGAGTCGCTGAATCGCGGCGCGGGCGACGATCAGAGCGTCGAGATCGGGAGCCTCTAGAACTTTTCGGAGACGAGTGGGGACGTTCCCTCGAATCTCGACGACGTGGAGATCCGGTCGGAGGACGAGGATCTGGTTTTTCCTACGTGGACTGGAGGTCGCAACGGTCGCTCCGCCTGGAAGCCCCTGCCATCCGCCCCGATGCTTCGAGGCGAGGCAGTCCGACGGATCCGCCCTCTCAAGGATCGCCCCGACGACAAGGCCCGGTGGCTGTTCCGTTGGGAGGTCCTTCAAGCTGTGAACGGCTCCGTCGATCTCGTTGCGGAGAAGAGCCTCCTCCAGTTCTTTCGTGAAAAGTCCTTTGTCCAGCGATCCCGGAGCCGAGAGGCTTACGTCGAGACGTTGGTCGCCGGTGGTTTTGATGATGCGCTCATCGACCTCGAGAGCCGGATGCGCGGCGCGAAGGCGGGCGGCGGTCTCGCGGGCTTGGACAAGAGCCAGGTCGCTTCCGCGGGTGCCGAGGATCCAAGTGTTCATCGTCGGGCCTCCGCATGGTGCCGCATCCAGGAGATAAAGTCTCCGACGTGGTGATCGATCATCTGTTCGCACCTTGCGATTTCCGCCCGGCGGACGTCGAGGGACTGGCGGACGATGTCCTCGAGCGAATCGATGTCGTAGAGATAGACATCCTCGAGTTCATTCACCGCCGCCTCGACGTCGCGGGGAACGGCCAGATCGATGATGAAGAGGGGACGTCCGTCGCGACTCCGGGTGAGCGGGGCAAGCTTCTCGCGGGTGACAATCGGATGTGGTGCGGCGGTTGAACAGATCAGAATATCGACGTCCTCGAAGGCGTGAGGCCAGTGGTCGAAGTGGACGGCCATCCCGCCGATTTCATTGGCGAGATTGGCCGCGCGTTCGAATGTCCGGTTCGCCACGATCACGGTGCGGACACCTCGTGAAACCATGCTACGCGCCGTTCGTTCGCTGGTTTCTCCCGCTCCGAGGATCATGACTTTCCGCCCGGCCAGATCGCCGAAGATTTTTCCAGCGAGCTCCACCGCCACGGATCCGACCGACGTTGCCCCGCGTGTGATCTGCGTTTCGCTGCGGACCTGTTTGGCAACGCGAAACGAGTGTTGAAACAATCGGTTCAGGTGACGAGTGGTTGATCCACATTCGATGGCTGCGGCATAGGATTGCTTGATTTGGCCGAGAATCTCGGTCTCGCCGAGAACCATGGAATCGAGTCCGCTGACAACGCGGAAAAGGTGTCGGATACTCTGGGGCGACTCGTGCGTGTAGAGTGGGGCATCGGCTTCGCCGGTTCGGACCCGGAGGAAATCCCGGAGCCCGTCGAGTGCGCGAATTGGGCAGACGCTCGCGGCATAGAACTCCACGCGATTGCAGGTTGAGACAATGACTGCCCCCGCCAGGCCATCGATCTGGCGGAGTCCACCGAGCGTCGACGACATCTCGTGGGCGCCGACGGCAAATCTTTCGCGCACCTCAACCGGCGTGCTGTGGTGGCTGATTCCGGCACAAAGGATATTCATCGTGCGGTCGAGAGGTATTGAATCGCGGGCAGCGCGAGCAGCGCGATGGCAAAGACGGCCATCGATAAAACCGCGATCCGGCGGGGAGGCAGGCTATGGATTTTTCGGAGTCCGAGCATCACGCCGTAAACGCCCCAGATCGCGACGGAGGTCCAGAACTTCAGGGTATTGACCGGCATCCCGCTGATCAGCCCGGCGACAAAGCTGACGGTGAGAAGACCAAATCCGAGCCAGAGCAGTCGGGCATTGGCGACGCTGAGGTCGGTGATCGGGGGCAGGTTGTAGAGGAGCGCCCCGCCCTTTCGATTCTTGAGCTGTCGGTCTTGGAGAATGTACATGAGGCCAGCCAGTGCGGCGAGGGCGAAGGCTCCGTAGGCGATGAGCGAGAGTGCGGCGTGGAATTCAATCCACGGATCGCGCATCACCGGACCACCCGGAATTCGGCTGATCGGCAGCAATTGCGCGAAGAGGAGGATGAAAAGGACGAGGGCCGAGGTGAACGACCCAAGAAGTGAGAGCCGGTAGGCTGATCCAACGAGCAGGTAGATGAGAACGATCGACCAGCTCATGAAGACGAGGACATCGAACAGGGAATTGATCGGACATCCGCGTTCGATTTGTCCGCGCTTCCAGAGTTCGGCGGAGAGCAACACGAAGCCAACGAGCATGGCACCGAGATTCACCCGTCCGGGTCGGAACCGTCCGGCTCCGATGGCATACAGCGTGTAGCTGAAGCCCACGAGAAAGACGAAGGTTGCGGTGACGAGCAGGGTGTTTCCCATGGGAGATCAGCGTGCTCGGAGGCCCCGGGGACCGGTTGGTCTCACTCTTCAGATGTGGATGGCATGACCCTGCGATTGCTCGGCGGCCTCATGGACGGCTTCGCTCAAGGTCGGATGGGCGTGGATCGTCGAAATCAATTCTTCGTAGGTGGCCTCCAGTGTGATGGCCAAGCCGAGCTCGGCAATCATTTCGGTGGCATCGGCTCCAATGATGTGGGCCCCGAGAATCTCGCCATGCTTCTCGCCAACGAGGAGCTTCACAAATCCCTCGCTCTCTCCGACGGCGAGCGCTTTGCCACTGGCCAGGAACGGGAATTTCCCAACCTTGAACTTGAGGCCTTTTTCCTTCGCGGCGCGCTCGGTTAGTCCGACGCTTGCGACCTGCGGCTGGCAGTAGGTGCAGCCAGGGAAAACTTTCACCTTGCTCGGCTTCTTGCCGGCAAACATTCCCTCGACGGCTTGGATCGCTTCGTAGCTGGCGACGTGGGCGAGCCAAGGTGGCCCGATGATATCTCCGGCTCCGTAGATTCCCTTGACGCTCGTCTCGTAGTTGTCATCGGTTTTGATCCAGCCTTTCGGATCGGTTTCGAGTTTGAGGCCCTGGGGCATTAGCGGGCTCACGCCGATCGCAACGAGGGCAATCTCCGCTTCGATTGTTTCCTGAGTTTTCCCGCTGACCGTGAGACGAACTCCTTTGTTGGTGGTCTCGGCTTTGTCGACTTTCGTGCCGGTCAGGAGTTTGATGCCCTGCTTGGTCAGGGACTTCTCGAGTGCGACGCTCACCTCGGTGTCCTCAACGGGGAGGATGTTTGGAAGCATTTCGACGACGGTGACCTTGGTGCCGAAGGCGTTGAAGAAATAGGCGAATTCGATCCCGATCGCGCCGGCACCGATGATGACAATGTCCTTCGGTTGCGTCGGGAGAACCATGGCTTGCTTGCTCCCGATCACGCTTTTGCCGTTGAACGGAAACCCGGGCATCTCACGCGCAACGACTCCGGTGGCGATGAGCAACTTTGCGCCCTTGATCTCCGACTTCTTGCCATCCTTGTCGGTGACTTCCACGACGCCGGGTTTCACAATCGAAGCTTCGCCGCGGATGTAGTCGATTTTGTTTTTCTTAAAGAGCATCTCGATGCCGCCAGCGAGTTTGTCGGCGACCTTCCGGCTGCGTCCGATGACTTTTTCCCAATCGAATTTGAACCCCTCGACAGTGAGCCCGAAGTCACCCGCATGGTGGGTTAGCATCTGATAGACCTCGGCGTTTTTCAGCAGAGACTTCGTCGGGATGCAACCCCAGTTGAGGCAGGTTCCGCCAGCCCGGTCCATCTCGACACAAGCCACTTTCTTGCCCAATTGACCGGCCCGAATCGCACCCACGTAGCCCGCCGGTCCGCCACCTACCACAATCAAATCGTAATCAGCCATAGAATGAATTTAAACCTCCATGTTGGACGCAATCCGCGCCTGATGCAAACGAATCAGTTGATAAAGCCAAGGAATTTGCAATTGACTTGCATGAGCTTTAACCGGATCGTCCGGCCATGTTGAAGTTTTTCCGGCCACTGGCGGCCCTCGCTCTTTCGGCGCTTGCTCCGGTCCATGGCGCAGACCGGCTTACGGTGGCCTCATTGAATACCGTGATGACTGATATCGCACGGAACGTCGGAGGCGACAACGTGGAGATCACAGCCATCGTCAAGCCCGGCGTGGATCCGCACGACTTCGAGCCCAGCCCGGGCGACATCAAAAAGGTCAGCAATTCTCAGATCGTTTTGGCGAGTGGACTCGGTTTCGAGACCTACCTCGACAAGCTGAGACAGAGCGTGGGGACGAAACCGACGTTCGTCATCGCGGGGGATGCCATCAAGCCGATCATGGGATTTGATGAGTGCGACCATGATCACAGTGCGGCGGGGCATGAGCATGGAGACTCTGCGAACACGCCGGATCCGCATTGGTTCCACAGCATTCGAAACGCGGAGATCGTGACGAATCAGATCCGCGACGCCTTTTCGAACGCCGATCCCGGCAACAAGACCGCGTATTTTTCAAATGCCGCCGCGTATCAGTCTCGACTCGATTCCCTCGCCAAATGGGTCCGAGTCGAGCTTGCCAAGTTGCCAAAAACCCGCCGGGTTCTCGTCACTTCTCACGACGCGCTGGGATATTTCGCCCGTGATAACGGCTTCCGAGTGTTGCCGGTCGCGGGATTCAGTTCCTCGGATCAACCGTCGTCGCAGAGGGTGACCGATCTCATTCAGGAAATCCGCGATGCGAAAGTGAAGGCCATTTTTGCCGAGTCGATTGAGAATCCAAAAATCCTCGTCGAAATCACCAAGGAAACCGGAGCGAGGCTCGGCGGTGCGATCTATGCCGACGGTCTCGGCGATAAGGAGGCGACCACCTTCGACAGTATGATGCGCTACAACGTTTCGACGATTGTCCAGGGGCTCGAGTAGGAATGAGGGGTTCACCGATATTCAGGCTCGCCGTGGCGGCGTTTTTTTTGGTCCTCGCGGGAATCCCGATTTGGCATTTGACCCGCCCTGTCGTTGCGTCCGCCGCGGTTCCGGACGCAGCTCCGGATGATGGAACACGGGAAGTTGTACTCAAACTTTCTTCGGTCCCCACGGCGCAATCTCTAACCGTCCTGCTTCTCGGGAAGCCAATTTCCCTTGGCGGCGACGGGGTAATTCGGCTGCCACGTGAGGCCACGGATCTGGTCGTCAAGGGCCAGTGGGCGGATGCGGAGGGCTCGTGTGCGGTGCGAGTTCTCGCCCGGCAAGATTCCCTCGACCTGCTCGACGCCACTCTTTGGGGTCAGGGCGAGATCGAGGACGTCGTCACCATTCCTGTCCCGTGAGCGACCAACTTGTCATCAAAGATCTCACGGTGGCTTACAACCGGGTGCCGGCGGTTCACCACCTGAACCTTGCGCTTCGGTGCGGTTCCTGCGTCGGGCTGCTCGGGCCGAATGGTGCCGGGAAGACCACGCTCATCAAAGCTATCGCCGGACTCCTTCCCCGGGAGACAGGAAGTATTGCTTTTCAGGGCCACGAGGTCGGGAGATCGGGCCAGACGGTTGCCTATGTTCCGCAGCATGAGAGTGTGGACTGGGATTTTCCAATGACGGTTCGCGGGCTGACTGAGATGGGTCGTTTCTCTTCGTTGGGGCTCTGGAAGAAGTTTGGAAAATCCGATCACGATCTTGTCGCACAAGCCCTCGAAATGACTGATCTCGCCGCCTTTGCTGATCGGCAAATTCAGGCGCTCTCCGGGGGACAGCAACAACGCGCTTTCCTCGCTCGCGCTTGGGCCCAGCAGGCCGATATTTACTTGCTGGACGAGCCATTTGCCGGACTCGACCGAAATGCCCAGGAGGCCTTTACCCGTGCGCTGCACCGGCTTCGAGCGGCCAACAAACTCGTGCTGGCCTCGCACCACGACCTCCGGAATACGGCCGAGGTCTTCGATCAAGTCGTCCTCATGAATGGCGAACTCGTCGCCTCGGGATCAACCGCGGAGACGTTTATTCCGGAGAATATCGAGCGCACCTACGGAACACAGATTTTCAGTGGAGGCAGACTGTGAATTTCTTTACCGAGCCTTTTCACTACGACTTCATGCAGCGCGCGTTGGCGGCGTGTCTGCTCATTGGATTCACGAATGGATTTCTCGGAACTTTTGTCATTCTTCGCCGACTCACGCTCATGGCGGAGGCACTGTCCCATTCGCTCCTGCCCGGCCTCGTTGTGGCGGTCATGATCTTTGGTGTCTCGGCAGGTGGCATGTTGGTCGGCGGGCTCTTTGCCGCGCTTTTTGTGGCGGTCGGCGGACACCTCATCGCGAGCAGTTCGCGCGTGAAAAGCGAAACCGCCATTGCGGCGCTTTATATCATTGCCTTCGCCGTCGGTATCACGCTGCTCAAGTTTACCCACGTCCGAGTGAGCCTTGAGCATTTTCTGTTTGGAAACATTCTGGGCATCGGCAATGACGACCTGTGGGTGAGCTACGCGATCTGCGGCATCACACTTTTATGCCTCATCGCCTTGGGGCGTCCGCTCCTTCTCTTGATGTTCGAATCCTCGGTGGCCAAGACACAAGGGGTGCCGGCTGGGAGGCTCTCGATGCTTCTCGTTGTTCTGATCGTTCTGTCCATGGTGGCTTCCCTCCAGGCTGTTGGTGTGCTCCTTTCGTTGGGATTGCTCATCCTCCCGGCCGCCACGATGTATTTGCTGACCGATTCGTTCGGGAAAATGTGCTGGGGTGGGGCGTCGATCGGAATGTTCGGTGCGGTCGCCGGCCTTCTGCTTTCTTACTATGCGAATGTTCCGTCTGGTCCGGCCATTGTTTTTGTCCTCGGTTTGCTCTTTGCTGGGGCTTACCTCTTCAGTCCGAAATACGGGATCCTTGCCCGCTCGCTTCGTCGCCGTCACCTCCACGAGGAATCTCTGAAGCGCTGGAAGAACGTGGATTGATTTTCTTGTCGGAAACGCTCCGGCGGGTGACAGTCAAAATATGAATCGCCTCTGCCTGAGCTTCGTTTTGACACTGTGCCTGAGCCTTCCGTTGATTGCCGAATTAGCGCCCTCGGCCTATGAAGACATGCAGAAAAAGGCACCGGAATATCTTGAGATCGAGGTTCTGCGGATCGATGTCGAACCCGGCGACGCTCCGGAGCGGCAGACGGTCCGTCTCATGGCGTTGGTGAACAAGGTTGAACGGACCGCGACCGAGGTCCGAATCGGTGACCTCATCAACGTCGTTTATACGATCACGGATCGCCCGAAAACATGGGTCGGCCCAGGCGAGATTCCATTGCTCGCTGAGAAGGACAAAACGATTGCCTACCTGAAGAAAGACGCGGAGACCTCCGATTTTAGCCCGATGGCGGGAGCGATGAGCTTCAGAAACTTCTGATGGAATCGCTCGCCGAACGCGCGGCCAGCGGGCGTCGAATCCTCGCGGCCGGGCTCGTGATCAACGCCTTTCTGGCGTTTCTCAAACTCGGTGCCGGGTGGTTGGGCAATTCCGCGGCGTTGATCGCCGACGGAGTGGAATCCACGCTGGACGTCTTCAGCTCGGCCATGATCTGGGGAGCCTTGAAGTATGCCGAGCGCCCTCCGGATTCGGATCACCCTTACGGACATGGGAAAATGGAATCTCTCGCCGCGGTCGGCGGGGCGCTTTTGCTTCTGACCGCGGGGGTCTTCGTGGCTTGGAACAGTTTGTCGGAGTTGTTGCACCAATCCTCGGATCGGGCCGCGCCTTCGGCATTCACTCTCTTCGTTCTGTTTGGTGTTGTCGCAATCAAGGAAACCCTTTTCCAGATCGCCAGCCGCCGCGGAAAAGAGGTCGGCAGCACGGCGGTGCAGTCGGATGCCTGGCACCATCGCTCCGACGCGATCACCTCGCTCGCGGCGGCGATCGGGATCTCGATTACGCTAATCGGCGGGCGGGACTGGATCAGTGCGGATGATTGGGCCGCACTCTTTTCCTGCGGCATCATTGTCTTCAATGGCGGGCGGATGCTTAAGAGCAGCCTGGGTGAGATCTTGGACAAGCAGGCACCGTCCGACGTGATCCAGACGATAACCGCCGCTGCACTCTCCGTCCCGGGAGTCGAAAACATCGAAAAATGTCGTGTGCGGAAAAGTGGGCTGAGTCTGATCGCGGATCTCCATGTCCGGGTGAATGGCGATGTGACAGTGACGGCCGGCCACGCGATCTCGCATCGCGTGAAAGATACGCTGCTCAGCGGCGGCCACCAGATCAGCGATGTGACGGTGCATATCGAGCCGGCTTGAATTCCGGACTCGCAATGAATTCCTGTCCGTCAACAAACCCGGTCGCCCGGAATTGGTGCGGTAGGATCTGCAACTGAACGGCTCCGGTTTGATCCTGCCGAAAAAGCCGGATGCCTCGATCCCGCACCAAGCGCGCCCAGTCTTCGTCCATGGGCTCGTTGGCGGGGAATGTCGAAACCGTCGAGATCACCAACGAAGGGTTCACCGCCTCCAGAAACGAGAGATCGATCGGAACCCGGGATCGGTGTCGTCCGGCAACGACGATGTTCGCCGGGAGATCGGTTCTGGCGTTTTTCAAAAGCCATTGCTGGGTCGCAAGCCCGGCATCGGATAGAAAAAGGACGCGGGTCAACCCGGAGTCGAGACGTGCGACGAGCACTTTGTCATCCGCTTCGTTTCGCTGAAGACCGGCGGGCGGATGAAGAATGTGGAGCGTGTTTCCGTTGGGAAGGTCTAATGTGTCGCCGGCACGATAGAGGGATTTCGGGATTCCGGCCGCTTCGAGACCCCGGTGCAGTCGCTCGCGGCTCGATGATCTGTCATCCACGGGAGAGTCGATGACGAGGATGTCCTCACGTCCTGAGATCAGCCCGCTAGCGCCGCCGATGTGTCTTGCGTCACCATGAGAAATGACGAAGGCATCGGGAGAATTCCGTCCGTGGCTCCGCAGCCATGGACGCAAGATGTCCTGTGCCTCAAATTTGCCTCCGGAGTCGATGAAGACGATCTGGCCGCCCAGCTGGATCGCGGTGGCGCCTCCCGCGCCGAAATCGAAGACGGTCACGTTGGTTCCCTCGCGTGCCGGTGAACCCACGTAGAGAAACGAACCCGGGAGCCCCGAAACGGTCTGCACGACCAGCAACAAGAGGTGCGTGAACACCCAGTTCGCATTATTGAAAATCGCCGCCAGCGTTGCCGAGACGAGTCCGCCTGTGAAAGCGAGTATTGCCGTCACCATGATCACAAAAGCCAGCGGGACAATCGCAAGATTTGCAGCCAATGCCGAAAAGGATATGAGATGGAAGTAGTAGATGATCAGCGGGAGCGAGCCAATCCAGGCTGCCAGCGAGACGGCGACGAGTCCGCCGGTGACCGTTGAAAATGTGGAAAGCCATTTCTGGCCATCCGTCCAAAGAGACCGGGGCACAAAGGGATCGGGTTGGCCGACTTTGACCAATGCAGCGCGGAGCGGCTGGGCGATGACCAGAATCGCGAATACGACGAAGAATGAGAGTTGGAATCCCGGGTTGAAGAGTTCCGACGTTCGCCACACCAACAGGAAAAAGCCCGCAGCACAGAGCGAGTTCAGAGGAATAGGTTGCCGGGAGGAAACCATCCCGAGCAGGAAGATCGCCGACATCGTGGCCGCGCGGAGGCTCGGAGGTTTCCATCCGGTGATCAGGGCGTAGAAGAAGAGCGCGGGAATGACGATGCAGACAGCCGTGCGGCGACCTGCACCCGCGATGCGGAGGATTTGCCAGAGGATGACGGCAATCATTCCCACGTGGAGCCCGCTCACCGAAAAGAGGTGGTAGGTCCCGGTGTTTCGAATTGTTCCTGCAAGTCGTCCGGAATCGACTTCGTGATGCCGAGCACCATTCCAGCCAGAAGATCGCAGATAACCGGATCTTCCGAGATCCCGATGCGCAGGGTCGCTTCCATCCAGACGCGGCAACGGTCGGCGAGCTGGGGGAGCGAGAGCCGGCTGGCCGGTTTGACGATGGCGATGTCGGCTGGCGACATGGCAATGATCTCGGTCGTGATCCCGCGCAGACCCATCCAAGCGCGGGCATCAAACTCCGACGGATTTCTCGGCGGGGCAATCCGGGCGAGCGAGCCTGTCACGCGGACTTCGTCGCCTCGACCGGGAGGTGGGACGGGTGCCACGACGAGGATCTCGGCATGCGGATCAATCGCGCGACCATGGATTTCGATTCGGTTCGCACGGAGCGAAAAGCGCACTCGCGATTTTCCGAAAGCCACCGGTTCCTCGGCGACAACTCCCTCGGCCGTCGCGACCACGCGATCATCGCCTAGCATCGTCGCGAGCGCGGTGGCTGGCGATTCCGTTGTCTGCCAAAGATGCGCCGCTCCAAAGGCACCGACGATCGCAAGGAGAATCCAGACCGTTTGTCGGAAGACCACCCACGTCGCGAGTGACGCCAGTCCCACACCGACAAAAACCCACGCTCCCACTGGGGACAAATACGCCGCGACGATCCCGATGATCGCGGCGGTCAGCAACGCTGCAAACGGAAGTCGTTGTCGGAAACAAGACGGAGTCATCACGTCTGTCCGCAGAATTTGAAAAGCACGAGCTCGGTCGTTTGGCCCGGCTCAAAATAGAACTTCAGAGCGCCGTCGCGGCCAACGACGTCTTCGGCCACCGCACAGCTCGCGCGACGCGAGTGGATCTGGTGAATTCCCGGCCGACGGTTGCGATAGGGAGTTCCCCAAACCTCCAGCCACCGCGCGCGATGGCACCGGTCGATGAGGAAGGCATCGATCTCCGTGCGGGCCCGGTGTTCGTAGAAAACATTTTCGACGGTCTCGATATCGAGATAGTCAAAGTGATCCCAAGCGTGGATGCCCTTTTGAGGTGGAAGTTCCCACACGCCGCGAACGATTCCGATGCGAACGCGAGGATCGAATCCCGCCAAGCGGTTCCATTTCGAGAGCGTGCTGATCGAGAGCTGAACTGGTCTCCCGACACCAGCATCCATGGTTATTCGAACGTGATCGATCTCTTCGGGATTCGGATGGTCCTCGACCTCCGCCGACAAATGATCACCTACCGCCCGGACGAGCGGACTCTCGGGGAAATCCGGAGCGAGCTTTCCCGAGTTCACCCGAAGAAAACCCGCAGGCAATCCTCAGTTGAACGAAAACGGGCTGTAGAGAGATTCCTCGTAGCCGGAGTCGTAAAAGTCATCCACAGCCGGTGCGTTATAGGCGAAGGGCTGTTGATCCTGATAATACGGGCTGTTGTAATACTGGTCCTTCTGCATCTTGGCCGCGTGGGCCTTTTGCTTTGGCGAGTTGTTCCCGTAAAAGCCCTGCGTCTCGGAGAGGTAGTTGAGGACTTGGGGCGTGGCACCAGCCGCCTTGAGGCCGGCGAGTTGGGAGTAGGAGAAATTGTATACTGCTCGCGTGCTGTTCAGGTAGCCCACAATCACATTTGACGGCACGCCTTTGCTGACGAGGTTGTCGATGTCCTGATAATCCAACGCTCGGGCGTTGTTCATCTTCAATGCCGTGCCGGAGTCCACCCCACGGGAAGTTACGGCCGAGGTCACCGCCGGATCCACTTGCGGACCGGACGCGCAACCGTGAAAGGCGAGGGGTCGGAAAACAATGGCGAAAAAGCGTGTGAGGGTTGAATGAGAGGGCATGGCGAATCCGTGTAATTGGTATTCTTATCCCGCCACTGAGCCCATGGCAAAAACAAAAACGACCTGACGCGGGCCCGGGTCGCTGCGAGAACACCCGCTTACAAATCCCGATACGGCATTGAAAACGTATCTCCATCCTCGATGCGTCCACTTTTCAGTCCCTTCTTGAACCAACGCATTCGCTGCTCGGACGTCCCGTGGGTGAAGGCATGGGGCACCACGCGGCCCTGCATCTTTTGCTGGATGGCATCGTCGCCAATCGCATTGGCGGCGCGCATGGCCTCCTCGATGTCGCCGTCTTCGAGGTATTGCTGCGAGTGGTTGGCCCAGACCCCTGCGTAAAAGTCGGCCTGCAATTCGAGGCGGACCGAGTATTCGTTGTAGTCCGGTCGGCCCCGCCGCGCAGCCACCTTGTCGGACGTGCCCAGCAACTTTTGCACGTGATGCCCGACCTCATGCGCGATCACATAGGCTTGGGCAAAGTCTCCCGGTGACTGGAAAGTTTGGGCGAGTTCGTCGTAGAAGCCCAAATCGATATAAATCTTCTGATCGCCCGGACAATAAAATGGCCCCATGTCGGCCGTGCCCGTTCCGCAGGCGGTATCGACGCGTCCCCGATAAACCGTCATGGCAGGCAGGCGGTATTGCCGCCCGATCCGCAGGAACTCCGACGTCCAGACATCCTCCGTGTCGGCCAGGACCACTTTGACAAAATCGAACCGCTCCTGATCCTCCGGGCCCGCCGCCGAAGTTTGCGATGTGTAGGACGTCCCGTCGCCCAACAGCAAGTTGGCGTCCAAAATGCCCAATTTCCAAGCTGCGATCCCGATCACTGCTGCGATGAGGATCCCTTTGATGCCGAATTTCCGCCCAATCAAAGTCAGCAAGCCCAGCCCGAGGCTGTTGCCGCCGCCCACGCCAGCCGTCGTGCGACCACGCGCATCATCAACATTCTCGCTCTCTCTACGGCCTTTCCATTGCATAAAAAAGTTGGCTGTCTCCGAAGATCCTTGCAGATCAGCCGGTCGGTTGGAAGTCAGATCAACGCGTTTGCCCCGTTGGCTGAGCTGGAAAGAAGGCGGCGAGCTCGGGCTGTGTGCGGTAGGGGCGGAAGACTGGGTCGAGCAGGATTGATCCAAAGCCATCGGCGTTGACCATGCCCTGGCAAAGGCGGAGGGACTCCGCAGCGCGCACAAAATCATTTTTTCGCATGGCTGTGTAGGCGGCGGGGATGAATTACTATGTGAGCAAGCCCTTTACCGCCAAGTCCCTTGCGGCCGCGATCATCGCGGTCGTGGCGGTCTAGGAATCCGGACAGCGAGCTGCGCTCGGCCTACGAAAGGCGCTCGAGCAGGAAGTCCTTGAGATCGGTGATAGCGATTCGCTCCTGCTGCATCGAGTCGCGATGGCGGAGAGTGACGGTGCCTTCTTTTTCGGGGCCATTTTCGCCGATGGTATCGAAATCCACGGTGATGCCGAACGGTGTGCCCGCCTCGTCTTGCCGCCGATAGCGGCGACCGATGGCTCCGGACTCGTCGTAGAAAACATTCATGTGACGTCGCAGGCTGGCCACGATCTCGCGGGCTTTTTCGACGAGGGGAGGTTTGTTTTTTAGCAGAGGAAAAACTCCGCATTTGATCGGAGCCATGCGCGGGTGAAAGCGCAGCACGTTGCGGGTCTCGGATTTTCCCTTCTCATCGGTGACGGTCTCCTCATCAAACGCCTCGCAAAGGAGCGCGAGCACGGTGCGATCGGCTCCAGCGCTTGGCTCAACGACGTGCGGCACGAACCGCTCTTTCGTCTCCTCATTGTAATAATCCAGCGGCTTCCCGCTGCTCTCGATGTGCTTGGAAAGGTCGTAATCCGTCCGGTAGGCGATACCCTCGAGCTCGCTGATGCCGAAAGGAAATTCGTATTCGAGGTCGTAGGTTTTTTTCGAGTAGAAAGCGCGCTCACCGTCCGGAATGTCGTTGATGTGAATCTTTGACCGGGGAATCCCGATGTCCTCATAGAACCGCAGGCGCTCTTCCAGCCAGTAATCGGTCAGGCGGAGGCCGTCCTCCGGGCGGCAGAAATACTCGATCTCCATCTGCTCGAACTCGCGGGATCGGAAAATGTAATTGCGCGGATTGATCTCGTTTCGGAACGCCTTCCCGATTTGGGCGATGCCAAACGGGAGCTTCTGCCGCGTCGTATCGAGCACATTGCGGAACTGGACAAACATCGCCTGCGCGGTCTCGGGGCGGAGGTAAACCATGTTTTCCTCGCTCTCGATCGGGCCGGCGTAGCTCTTGAACATCAGGTTGAACGCTCGCGGCTCAGTGAGATCCCGGCTCCCGCAATTCGAGCAATATTTCACGCCGTCCTTCTCCGGCAACTGATCCGCGCGGTGCCGGGACTTGCAGGCGCGGCAATCGACCATCGGATCACTGAAAGTTTCCTCGTGTCCCGAAGCCTTCCACACTGCACGGTTCATGATGATCGAGCCATCCATCCCCTCCATATCGTCCCGCTCGCGAACGTTTCGCTGCCACCAGAAATCCTTGAGGTTCCGCTTCAACTCGACACCGAGCGGGCCGTAGTCCCAAAAGCCGTTGAGGCCGCCATAAATTTCCGACGCCTGAAAAATAAACCCCCGCCGTTTGCAAAGGCTGACAATTTTTTCCATGCGCTGGGATGAGAGATCGTTCGACATAAGGCTGACCCCGAAGTGAACCGCACATGCCGTGCAGCGTCAACGTTGCATTGGAGAGGATCAGGCCAGCTTGGCCACCAACTTGGCCCCGAGTGCCTTCACGGCCGCCTCCTGGGCTGGATCCGAGAGTCGTCCATCCGTCCCGATCGCATCGTGGGCTTTCGGGATCGTGACCTGATCCTCGAGGACCGAGATCCCGATGTTTTCGAGAAATGGACGGAACTGCGCCAGTGCCCGCGCGCCGCCGTAACCACCGGGTGAGGCTGCCATGATCGCCGCGGATTTTCCACGCAAGGCCGAAAGGGGTTTCTCGTCGGGAGCGGTCGCACGCGAGACCCAATCGATGGCGTTCTTTAGGGCCGCCGGGATCGTGCTGTTATACTCCGGCGTGGAGATGATGAGGCCGTCGCTTTCAAGAAAGAGGGCCTTCAGGCGCTTCGCGGCCTCGGGCATTCCCTCTGCGGCTTCGAGGTCCTCGTCGAAGATCGGCAGCCGAAAATCCCTGAGTGCAATGAGGGTTACCTTGGCACCCGCCTCGCCGGCGCCCTCGGCCGCGATCGCGGCGAGCGATTGATTAAACGAAGCGGCCCGGAGGCTTCCACCGAAAGCAAGGATTCGAGAAGTCTTCATTCTTTCGAGGTAAGGGAATCGCAAAGGCAAGTCGAGCGATTCGTTGTGGCTTGTTTTTCGGAAACAATCAGCCGGTGCGTGTTTAAGATTTTGTCACACCGTTCCTCCTAGAGTTGCACTTTCGCGATCCTGCCGGTTCGCCCGTCTCTTCAGCGGATCTCAACGACTTTTGTCAGAATTCTTTGACTGACCCCAAATCTGACCCCAATTCCCCCGCTTTAAGGTGTCCGAAAAAAAGGTCTCTTCAATAAGACGATGTAATGTTCTTATGAAAACGTCAAATTGGATATAAAGTAGCATTGACGCAAGTCCCAGTGCTGCTAGAATGCGCCGTATGAAGTATGAGGAAAGTCATCCTTGGCTGAAGTTTTCGCTCCGACTCCCTCCCGACGATTACAACCTTTGGTTGTTGCTTGGAGAGGTCACTTCAAAGGTTCAGCACTTGAGCGGAGTGCCGCTGCGCCCGGATGTCGCCGCCGACTTGCACCGCATTTATCTGGCCAAAGGTGTGCTTGCCACGACCGCCATTGAAGGCAATACGTTGAGTGAGGAGCAGGTTCGGCTGTTGATTGATGGAA
Source organism: Terrimicrobiaceae bacterium (assembly GCA_049317665.1). GTDB lineage: Bacteria > Verrucomicrobiota > Verrucomicrobiia > Chthoniobacterales > Terrimicrobiaceae > JBBRHN01. Next base: position 125,594 of record JBMOHW010000001.1, read on the forward strand.
AGCTTGAGCTGCCGAAATCACAACAATACCTCCAGCAGGAGGTGCAGAACATCATTGATGTTTGCAACCGCGAAGCCAATCAGCTTCT
>JBMOHW010000002.1:0-111605 GCA_049317665.1 Terrimicrobiaceae bacterium
AATCATCAAACCCCAGCAGCCGAAGTTTTTTGTCAAGGACCGGTTGATCGCCGGAGACATCGGCTACGTCATCGCGAACATCAAAACGAGTGCCGAGGTCAAGGTCGGCGACACGCTCACGAGCAGCCGGATCCCGGCGGAGACGCCGCTTCCCGGATTTCAGGTCGTCCAGCCCATGGTCTTCAGCGGAATTTATCCGATCAATACGGCGGACTTCGAGCATCTGAAAATGGCGATGGGCAAGCTCCAGCTCAACGACGCCGCGTTTCAGTTCATGGCGGAATCGAGCGTGGCCCTGGGATTCGGATTCCGGTGCGGGTTTCTCGGTCTGCTCCACATGGAGATCATTCTCGAACGCCTCCGGCGGGAATTCGACATGGACATCATCGCGACTTACCCCTCGGTCATTTACGAGGTTCTGCGCACGAATGGCGAGCTGCTCAAAGTCGACAATCCGGAGCAACTCCCCGACCCGAGCGTGATCGAAGAAATCCGCGAGCCGATTGTGCGGTGCTTCATCATGATCCCGAACGAATACATTTCCTCCGTGCTGCAACTAATCATGGAAAAACGCGGCGAGGTCAGCCATACCGAGTCGCTCGATACCAAGCGGGTCATGCTGACGACCGAGGTGCCTCTGAACGAGATTCTGGTGGATTTCGTGGACCGGCTGAAGTCGATGACTCGCGGGTATGGATCCATGGACTACGAGCACGGCGGATACCGTCCGAGCAAACTCGTAAAGCTCGAAATGCTCGTCAATAATGAGCCAGTCGATGCCTTCTCATCGATCGTCCACCGCGAGAAAGCCGAGTCGCGCGGCCGCGCTCTGGCGGCGAAACTCAAGGAAGTCATCCCGACCCAGCTCTACCAAGTCTCGATCCAAGCCGCGATTGGCGGGAAAATTGTCGCCCGGGAAAATGTGAGCGCGATGCGAAAGAACGTGACGGCGAAATGCTACGGCGGCGACATTACCCGGAAGCGCAAGCTTCTCGAAAAGCAAAAAGAGGGAAAGAAACGAATGAAAGCCATCGGCAGCGTCAACATCCCGCAGGATGCGTTCATCAAGGTCCTCCGAACAAGCTAGGAACCCGAACATGCTTTTTCTCACGCCACGCTACGTCAAGGAAGCCAAGCAATACCTGCACGGCGCGCAGAAGTTTCTCCATTACAAGCGCGACATTCTCAAGCCAGACCAGATCGAAAAAATCGAGGCGCGGATGGCAGAACTCCGCACAGCCATGCGCGACAAGCGCTGCGATCCGGTCCATGAGGCCATGCGCGAGCTCGACGCCCTCATTGGAAAAATCGCCCCGCCACCGAAGGACGCTGGGTGGCGCGAGAACGTGGAGGTTTTTCTTGTCGCGATCGTCATCGCGGCGGGAATCAAAGCCTACATCCTCCAGCCATTCCGCATCCCCACGGGCTCGATGCAGCCGACGCTTTTCGGTATTGTGGGAACGCCGACCGATTCCGCCCCGCCGAACATTCTCGTCCGCGCCGTTGAGTTTGTCTGGCTGGGCCGGCATTACATCGATCTCGCAGCAAAAGAGGACGATGTTGTCGTCGGTCTCAAGGAGCGCACGTATGCGAACTTCTTTACGTTTACCGACGTCGTCTGCCGCAAGAGCACCTACACGCTTTTCGTGCCCGCCGAGCCCCTCTCCCGGTATTTCCGAATCTTCCCGGGAAAAGAATACACCGCCGGACAGGTCATCGCTCGCGGCCACATGGATACGGGCGACCAGGTCTTCGTGGACAAGGTCAGCTACAACTTCGTCAAGCCTGCAGCCGGAAATGTCTTCGTCTTCAAAACCACGGACATCACAAGGATCGAGGAAGGCCTCAACCCAGCCATGGGCTCGCAACACTACATCAAGCGACTCGCTGGCATGCCCGGGCAGACGCTTCGTATTGACCCACCCCGGCTGTTTGTGAACGGCCAAGTCGCCAGCCTGCCAGCGTTCCAGCGCGTGATGAGCATGGAGAATGGCTACCGGGGGTATTCCAATTCGCCGGCTGGCGGCGGAGGGTTTACCTATCTCGGCAATCCGGAGGCCACACTCACAGTGCCGGCTCGCGCCTATTTTGCCCTCGGGGATAACAGCTACCACTCGCGGGACAGCCGGGACTGGGGGATCGTGCCGGAGCGCAATGTCGCCGGGCGGGGATTCTTTGTTTACTGGCCGTTCAGCAGCCGGTGGGGCTTCATTCGTTAATCGCCTCCGTTTCGCATTGAGAAACGGTGGGGAATCGGCCATGGTCACGAGGACTATGAAAACCGCTCTCCTCATCGCCTCCCTCGCCACTTCGATTGTCGGATCCGCTTTTGCCCAGTCTCCGGCTCTCCCGGCACTCCCTCCCGATGGCTTTGTAACCCTGCAACAAATCGTCTCGGATTTTTCTACGGCCCCGGATGCAGCTCTTCAGAAGTATAACGGAATGCGCATTCTCGTTTACGGACGCGTCGGTCAACTCGCCCAGCCAAGCGACGGGCAGGGCGATCCTTTGGCGGTCTTCATGCAGTTGCCGAACCAAACCACCCCGGACGTGAAGGCAGTCTTCACCGCGGCTGATGTCCCCACGACAAACCTCTCAATCTCGGACGACGACACCCAAGTGGCGGTTTTCCACCGGGATTGGGAAGGAACACTCTCAAGCGAGAAGTCGTTTATCGTCGAGGGCGAAAACGTCGGGATCCGTGGCACGTTTGATAACTTTGTCGCTGGAGACGTGGTTCTCAAAAACAGCTCCAAGCTTGGGACCGCAAGTCTCATGAAAAAGCTGGCCGAGCACGGAATCCCCACGGAATAACTTGAGCGATTTCGAATATCCCAAGCCCTACGACGTCGTTGTCATCGGGGCCGGTCACGCCGGTATCGAGGCGGCGATGGCCTCGGCCCGGCTTGGTTGCGAAACGCTCCTCCTAACCCAAAACGCCGACACCGTCGGCCAGATGTCCTGCAATCCCGCGATCGGCGGGCTGGCCAAGGGACATATCGTTCGCGAGATCGACGCCCTCGGCGGCGCGATGGGATTGAATACCGACGCCACGGGCATTCAGTTCCGGATGCTCAATGCGACGAAAGGCCCAAGCGTCCGGGCACCCCGCGCGCAGTGTGATAAGAAGGCCTACCAGTTTCGCATGAAGTCGGTCCTCGAACGCGAGCCCCGACTCGATCTCAAGCAGGGAAATGTCACCTCGCTCACGACCGATGAAAACGGCGTCACCGGCATCGAAACCAACTTCGGCCTGAGCTTTCGCGCCCGAGCGGTCATCGTCACAACCGGCACGTTCATGCGTGGCCTCCTCCACGTCGGACTGCGAAACCAGACGGGCGGGCGGCTGGGTGACGCGGTTTCAACGTTTAGCGATTGTTTGCGGGATCTGGGATTTGAAGTCGCACGGTTCAAGACCGGAACGCCCTGTCGGCTCCTCGCGAAGAGTATTGATTTTTCCCGATGCGAGCCCCAGCACGGCGATGACCCGCCGCCGCTTTTCAGCTATCTCGCGGACACGATCACCCGTGGCGAGAATGATATTTTCACGCTCAACGAATTTCGCAACGGCAAGTTCCATGCCCGCCAGATCCCGTGCTGGATCACTTATACCAACGAAACGACCCACGAGATCATTCGTTCGAACCTCGACAAATCTCCACTCTACGCCGGAGTCATCGAAGGTGTCGGTCCAAGATATTGCCCGAGCATCGAGGACAAGGTCGTCAAGTTCTCCGAGAAGGGACAGCATCAGCTTTTTCTTGAACCGGAGGGCCGCCACACCGATGAAATCTATGTCAACGGCGTTTCGACCAGCCTGCCGTTCGATGTCCAATACGCCTTCATCCGCAGCGTGCGCGGACTCGAGAATGCCGAGATCCTCCGCCCGGGTTATGCCGTCGAATACGACTATTGTCCGCCGACTCAGCTCCACACAACGCTGGAGACCAAACGCCTCCCCGGCCTTTACTTCGCCGGCCAGATCAACGGCACATCCGGCTACGAAGAAGCCGCTGCACAAGGTCTGATGGCAGGGACGAACGCCGCGCTTAAGATCCTCGGCCGTCCCGCGTTTACCCTCGGACGCCATGAGGCCTACATCGGTGTTTTGCTGGACGATTTGGTGACCCGTGGCACACCGGAGCCTTATCGAATGTTCACCAGCCGGGCCGAGTATCGGCTCCTTCTCCGCCAGGACAATGCCGACCTTCGCCTGACGGGCCGCGCGATGGAGATCGGCATGGTGTGTGACGAGCGACGTTCGCGCTATGAGGAAAAATCCCGTGGCCTGGCCGCCCTCCGCGCGCGACTTAACGAGATCAAAGCCGACGCCATCCCCCTCGCCCGCTGGCTCCGCCGCGCCGAAAACTCATGGCACAAACTTCCCGATCTCATTCGCCACGAGTATCCGCCGGAGATCTGGGAACAGGTCGAAACCGACCTCAAATACGAAGGCTACATCCGCCGCCAAGAGGAACTCATCGAACGCACCGTGCGCCACGAAGGCAAAGCCATCCCGGAGTGGATCGACTACGCTGCTATCGGTGGACTCCGGAACGAGACGGTCCAAAAGCTTTCAAACATCAGACCGGAAACCCTCGGCCAAGCCGCCCGCATCAGCGGGATCACCCCAGCCGATGTCGCACTCCTCAGCGTCTGGATCGCACGGGGCAATTCCGGTCCGGCAAAAGATCCGGAACTCGTCGGTTGACGATCCTCATCGCACCGGGCTTGCAAATGGTCACGAAAGAGAGTTTGCTCACCCTCATGAAAGCGGCGGCTCTCGTATTCTTTGCGACACTTGTGACCAGCTTCGCGCAAGATTTCATCGCCCCCTCAGGCGACCGCCGCGAGATCGTCCCGCAAATCGAAGCCCCGCGCCCAACCATCGAGGGTATCGTGAAGCAGGTCTTCGTCACCGGAAAACCGTGGCAAATGGTCAATCCCCTCGCCCCGAAGGAATTCGGATCCGGCGAAAAATTCGTCTCCAAGGACTTCGGCCCGGGAACCCCGGTCCACTCGTCCACCGTCACCGTCGCCGGGGTTGAGTGGTAGGCCGGAGACATCGCGTAATCAGATGCCTCGCGGGTTTGGTCTGGTGAAACGCGATCTGGAAGATGCCTATCGTCGGGATGATCTCTACTGACTCCCCATGAAGACGCACCTCGTTTTCGCCGTGATGACGGCCCTGCTGCTCGCGTTTGTGGTCAGCCAGACGCAGCACAAGACTCTCACGATTGATCTCATCATTGATCAGGCCGAGCAACTTTCTCAGAGCAAATACATCCCGACTCCCGAGGTCGATTCCAAGACGCTTCGTTCGCTAAACTACGACCAGTATCGCGATATCCGCTGGCGCGATGATCACACGCTTTGGCGGGACAAGGGGCTTCCGTTTCAAGCGAAGTTTTTCTTCACGGGATCGACCCACTCGAAGCCGGTGACGTTTTTTCAGGTCAACCGCGAAAGCGCGGGCCCGATCCGGTTTTCTCCCGACCTCTTCGATTTCGGAAAAAACTCGATTGCGGCGGCGGAGACGGAGAAAGGCGGATTCTCGGGATTCCGCGTTCATTATCCGATGAACCGCTCCGACTACCTCGACGAGGTTTTCGTTTTTCTCGGGGCCAGCTACTTCCGAGCTGTGGCGAAGGATCTCGTCTGGGGAGTCTCGGCGCGCGGGGTGGCGATCGACACGCTGAAGAAAGAAGAGTTTCCGGACTTCACATCGTTCTGGCTCATCGAGCCTTCTTCGGGAGCACAGGACATCACGCTCTATGCCCTGCTCGACGGGCCTTCGATTTCGGGTGCCTACGAGTTTCGAATCTGGCCGGGACAGGAAACCCGAATGAGCGTGCGTGCAGTGCTTTTCCCCCGCCGGGATATCCCGGGGATCGGCCTGGCGCCTCTAACAAGCATGTTTTGGTTCGGAGAAAACTCGAGCAATACGTTCGGCGATTTCCGTCCGGAGGTTCATGACTCCGACGGGTTGCAAATCGAACGGGGCAATGGCGAATGGGTCTGGCGTCCGCTCTCGTGGTCGAAAAATCTCCAGGTTTCCATCTTTGAAGACGAAAATCCCAAGGGCTTCGGACTGCTCCAACGCGACCGGGATTTTTCTCACTATCAGGACATGGAAGCACGCTACCACCAGCGTCCGAGTGCTTGGGTCAAGCCCGCCGGAGCTTGGGGAAAAGGCACGGTGCAGCTCATTCAACTGCCAACCAACAACGAATACATGGACAATGTGGTCGCGTATTGGCAACCGGAGGGCGGACTGAAAAAAGGCACACGCACGGACATCTCCTACGCCCTTCACTGGTTCGCGGAAAATGCCGCCATCCCACCGCTCGGGCGATGCCTCGCGACGCGGATTGATTCGCAGGATACTCCCTACTACCGCGTGATCGTGCTCGACTTTGCAGGCGGCGAGTTGGATCGACTTCCGGACGATGCGCCGGTCACCGCCGATGTCTGGATCGGGGACTCCGGCGCGATCTCGAACGTTCAGGTGGTGAAAAATTCTTTCAACAAGAGCTGGCGGGTCTCATTCGTCGCGAGCGCGAATCAAACCAAAAAGCCCATCGAACTCCGCTGCTCGCTCCGCCTTGACAACCGTCCGATCACGGAAACCTGGACGATGACATGGATCAACTAGACCTTTCGCCAGAATGGAATGCGGCCTGCGTGCGCGTTGAGGATTACCTCCGAGCCCATCGCGTTTCCTCACGTCCTCACCTCCTCCGCCTCACCCTCGACCTGATCTCGACCGCGCAGGCCGAGCATCATTCCGATTCTGTTGAAACTCCGACCCAGACTGCCCTGCGAATTGCAACATCCCAGACCGAGCAGTGGTTCTCCGTGCTCGCTGGAAGCGAACGTCCCGACGATACCACCGCCGCGTCGCGAGGGCGAATGGCGTATTTCGTCACAGATTGTGACCGGCGTTGGCCGACCGCTTTTCTGAACCCCTCACCGCCAGTGAAGATGATCGAGTCCGTCCGCGCGGCCTCGATACAAGCAGGTCCTGCCTTGGAATTCCGAAGTCTGGTTCGCAAGGAAATCGACTACGGCCCGATGGAAGACATCGCCCGCGAAACGTGGGATCAGTTTTCCTGGGGCCACGTCCTCCGGGCTTTTGCCATCTGGGTCGTCATCTTCTTTGTGGCTTACGGAATCTGGTTGCGATTTTTCCAATGAACTCTTCTGCGGAATCCCACTCTCTCCCCGCCGACGTTGTGACCTTCCGTCGGGCCCTATTCCTTGCGACGGGCGGAGGGATCCTGCTCGCGGGCGGGTCGATGATGTTCTCGATTCTGTCACCGGGCGGATTCTCGGCACTCGAATGGACGCTTCTGACTTTGTTTGTTCCCCTGTTCGCGCAGATTTCCTTTGGTTTCGCAATCGCATTTTGGGGATTCGTCATCCTCCTTCGTGGAGAGTCCCACGAGGTCATGCACTCGCTGCCGACGCCCGCGCCCGGCGATCCCCCACCGGGCTCGACCGCCGTCGTCCTTCCGATTTTCAACGAAGATCCTGCCCGGACATTTGCCGGTTTGGAAAATATGTTTAGCTCGCTCGAGGCGACTGGGGATTCGCGGTCTTTCGATTTCTTTGTTTTGAGTGATTCCAACCTGCCCGACCGCTGGATCGAAGAGGAACTCGCTTGGGTCGGGTTGTGCAAACGACTGAACGCGTTCGGCCGGATCTTTTATCGCAAGCGCCGGATCTCCATTCACGGAAAAAGCGGAAACATCGCCGATTTCTGCCGCCGATGGGGAGGTCGCTATCGCTACCTCGTTATCTTGGATGCGGACAGCATCATCGAGGGCCGCACCCTCGTTCGCCTCGCCCGGGCGATGGATGCCAACCCCCGCGCCGGCGTGATCCAAACCCAACCGCGCATCGTCCGCGGAACTTCGCTCCTCCAGCGACTCGTGCAGTTTACGACACGGGTCGCGGGTCCCGTATTTGCCGCAGGCTCCAACTTCTGGCACCTTGATGCGGGAAACTATTGGGGGCACAACGCCATCATCCGGCTTCAGCCGTTTATGGAACATTGCGTGCTGCCCGAGATCCCGGGGAGCACGGCGGCCAATCGGCACATCATGAGTCACGACACGATCGAGGCCGCACTTATGCGCCGCGCGGGATATCAGGTCTGGTTTGCTTATCTCGAGCCTGGATCCTTCGAGGAAGGGCCGCCAAATCTTCTCGAGAGTCTCAAGCGCGACCGTCGTTGGTGCCAGGGAAACCTCCAGCACTTCTGGTTCCTCTTCGCACCATCTACGAGCTTTGCCAACCGCCTGCATATTTTCTTCGGACTGATGGCATATCTGACCGCTCCGATGCTGATTCTTTTCATCATCGCGTCGGCTGTTGATTTTCACGGGAAACAACATTTTGCCGTGCTGGCAGACCGGTTGGCGGAAATGCAAGCGGCACCCGGCGCAACCCTGGTTCTCCTCGCCTTAACGATTTGCCTCCTTTTCCTGCCAATGATTTTTGGGACGGCTCTTCTGATTCGGCAGGCCGCGCCCTTTGGAGGCTTCGTTCGGTTGGTGGCAGGAGGGATTATCGAGACCCTGTTCTCCATCCTCCTTGCGCCAGTGCTCTTATATTTCTACACGAAATTCGTCGTCCTCGGGTTGCTTGGCATCCGGGTCGCCTGGAAATCCCAGAACCGCTCCAGTTCGGCGATCTCCCTGCCCGACGCGCTGCGGGCATTCGGCGAACCCACCATAGCCGGCGTGCTCGCGACGACGGCGGCGGCGGTCTGGACACCGCAGCTCCTCCCGTGGCTCTCGCCGATCCTCCTGGGTTGGCTTCTCGCCGTTCCCCTCGCGATGATCACGAGTTCGGAACGTGTCGGACTCGGGCTCGCACGTTTTGGAATTCTCCGCACTCCTGAGGAAACCGAATTGCCAAAGATTTTGGAGAACCTTGACGGGCCAACCAATGCCGCCCCGGGCTCACATTCCGGGCTTTTGGAAGTCGCACTCTCTCCCTACGCGAACTCCGTGCATGTCGCGATGCTCCGACGTTCCACCGTCAAGGCGCGACACAAGGAGGCCTATTTGAGCGACCTCCGGCTCCGCCTGCTCACCCACGGACCCGATAGCCTGAGTCGCCGCGAGCTCCTCGCACTCCTTTGGGATGCCGAGGCCATTGCCTTGCTCCACCGGGAGATCTGGCAATGTGCCGACGACACTCTCCACACTTGGTGGCGGGAGGGAATGCGACACTTCAGCACGGCCTCGGCGATGCGCGATCGCTGAGCCCGCCAGTTCCCGCGGCCTTGCGCATTCCGGTTTTTCCGTTACCAACCACGAATGTCTTCGATCCCATCGCTCATCTCCGCGCAGGAACTCTGCCTCGCCTACGGCAATCAGCGTCTCCTCGATGGCGTCTCCCTGACCGTGGCCCCCGGCGAGAAGGTCGGGCTCGTCGGACGCAATGGCTGCGGGAAAACCAGCCTGCTGAAGATTCTTGCCGGAGAGAATGAGGCCGACGCGGGCGAGATCTCCCGACGCCGGGGATTACGAACCGGTTATCTCCCTCAGGAGTTCGAGCTCGATGGGACAAAAACTGTCCTCGAGAACATTGAGGCCGGGGCCTCGGATCTTGTGGAATGGGTGCGACGATACGAGGAGGGTGACGGCAGTGAGGCCGAGCTCGCGGATATTCTGGATCTGATCCAACACGCCGACGGATGGGATCTTCAGACCCGGATCAAGGCCGAAGCAACTGCCCTCGATGCTCCGCCCCTTGACGCCTTGGTCGGGCCGCTCTCCGGCGGTGAGAAGCGCCGGGTCGCCCTCTGTCGCGCTCTGGCCTCCCAGCCCGATCTCCTCCTCATGGATGAGCCGACGAACCACCTCGATGCGGAATCGATCCAATGGTTGGAAGATTTTCTCAAAAGCTTTCCCGGGGCATTGATCTTCGTCACCCACGATCGCTACTTCCTCGAAACCATCGCCACCCGGATCATCGAAATCTCCGGAGGCCGCGCTTACTCGCACCCTGGAAACTATACCGCGTTCCTCGAATCCAAAGCCCTGCGCCAGCAGATCGTCGAGCAGTCGGAACGCCGCCGCCAGCGCTTCATCAAGGCGGAGTTGGAATTTGTCCGCGCCGGTGTTCGCGCTCAAAGATCGAAATCCAAGCACCGCCTCGAATCATTCTACAAAGTCGCGGGCGTCGACGCTCCGCCGGAGGAGCGCGAGATGGATCTTCTCATTCCGCCCGCACCGGAGATTGGCAACAACGCCGTCGATCTTGTCGATGCCGGCCTCCGGTTCGAGGGCACCTCGCGATGGCTTTTCCGCAACCTCACCGTCGCCTTGCGACCTGGACAATGCACGGGCATCGTCGGTCGAAACGGTGTCGGAAAGACCTCCCTGCTCCGCTGTTGCCTCGGCCAGGTCGAACCCACCGAGGGAACGGTGACGGTCGGAAAACGCGTTGTCGTCAATTACATCGACCAGTCGCGCATGCAATTGGACGGCAAAGGCACGGTCATGCAGGAAGTCGCCCAAGGCGGCGATCATGTGAAATTTGGAGAGCAGACGCTGACCGCACGATCTTATCTCCGGAGGTTTCTCTTCGACGAATCCCGCGTGAACGAGCGGGTGGACAAACTCTCGGGCGGCGAGCGCGCGAGGCTTCTGCTCGCCAAGGTTCTCTGCCGGGGCGGGAACGTCATCGTTCTCGATGAACCCACGAACGATCTCGATCTGGCGAGCCTCCGAATGCTCGAGGAGGCGCTGGCAGACTTCGATGGCACCGTCCTCGTTGTGAGTCACGATCGCTACTTCTTGGACCGAATTTGCGACCAGATCGTTGCCTTCGAGGGCGAGTCCGTTCATGTGCAGGCGGGCAACTATTCGTATTACCTCGAGAAGAAAGCAGGCCGTGAGGCGGCCCGCCGCAATCCTCCCTCCATCCCTGCCAAACCCTCCGCTCCGCCGAAAGCCGTCGCAAAGGTCGCTCGCCTCTCCTACAAAGACCAACAGGAACTCGACACGATGGAGGTCACGATTCAATCGGCCGAGCAGGTTGTTGCCGACTTGGAATCGACGCTGGCCGATCCCGCGTTCTACTCCACCCGAGCTGCCGAGGCTCCCAAACTTGTCGCCGAACTCGAGGCGGCAAAGAACCAAGTGGCGGCCCTTTACGCCCGTTGGGAGGAATTGGCCGGCTGATCGATCGGTTTCGACGAAACCTCGACAAGGTGGCTGTTAAACGGCGTCCAGCCCCACATCGGCCTGACCGTAACGTGGTATCCCCGCTCCTGAAAGGGACGGCAAACCTCCTCGCGTGTCGGAAAAATACAGCGTCCGCCTCGAATCCACCCGCTTAGTCGAACGACGGCTTCTTCAATCATCGTCGCCCCATAACGCAGCGATCCGTCGCGAAACGTCGTCCGAACAAACACACGATCCCCGGGCAACAAACGCACGGCGATCGCATCCAGCACCCCGCGCTGAACGTCCGACTCCATGTAGTGAAGCACATCAAGCATAACGACATCGCCGAACGACTCCGGAAGATTCTCCGCCGTGCCAGTGTGAAACACTACACCCGGATAGAAGGGTTCAACATGCTTCTTCGCCAGCGCCACTTTCGCGGCATCAGGCTCGATACCGAGAATCCTCTGCATGCATCCGCTCTCGCGCAAATACGCGGCCAGTAGTCCAACCCCGCAGCCGATGTCGAGAATTGGTCGGGACGATCCGCGTAGACGATCTGCCATGGCCGGGTAAGCAGGATCCCAGGCTGTTTTCCCGCGAGCATAACCATGAAGAAACCTTTTGCTCGAAAACCTCGCAGCCGCGGCATGACCCGGGTTCATTTTCGACCTCCTCCGTAAATCCAAAGAAACGCTCCAGGCAAAGCCCATACAGCGGATAGAATGTAACCGGTCAGGGAAATGGTTACCGCGACCGCCGCCGCGACCCCGGCGATTCGGCCCAAAATCAAAACAAATACCGACTCTCGCACACCGAACCCGCCAAGACTCACAGGCAACCCGGAGATGACATCCACCGCTGGCATGATCGCCAGAAAATCCCCAACCGGAAGGACGACACCACACGCCCTCGCCGCAAGGAAGAATGTGAGAAAATACAAAACGAGCATCACGCACGACACGACAACCGCCACCACCGTTTGCTGCCATTGCACCGCCAGTTGAAAATACGCCTCCGTCAATTCAACCACCTTGGCACGACCAGGCCAGGACGCGGGCAGGCGGGACACAACTCCCCTCGCACAGAGGGCCACGGACAGGACCAGCACCGCAGCTAAACCAACAAAGAAAATGAGGATTCCATTCATGACGGCTCCGACCTCGGGAACCTGCGATAGCCAGTCCCGACGCCAGAGAATCAGGCCGGAGCCGACGACGATCATCGAAACCGATCCGCTCAGACGATCCATCACGACCGACAACGCCGACCGCCCAGGGTCCCGTCCACGCGTGGCTAACAAGCCGATTTTTACAAGGTCCCCACCGGCCCCGCCGGGAAGAAACAAATTACTAAAAAGACCCGCAAAGAAGACGCCACCGGATTCTCTCCACCCTATCCCAATCCCGGCCATTCGGAGAAAGATGCGCCAGCGAATCAGGCAAAGAACCTGCACGATGCCTGCGACGAGCAGCCCGGAGAAAAACCAACCAGGCTTTGTGGCGAGAATCACAGACTGCATCTCCGCAAGAAAATCGCCCCGGGAGAAAAGCCAAACCATCAGGACAACACTCACCGCAACTTGCGAACATAACAGGACGATTCTCCGCGGGGACTTCGCCGACCGACCCGTAGCGAGATTTCCGTCGACGCGAGCGGCAGGGCCGTTTTCGATGGCCTCGCTCAAACGATCGAGTCGTAGAGATCCTTCGTCTGGGCGGCAATCGCGCTCCATGAGAAAACGTCGAGGGCCCGCTGCCGCCCGGCTTTGCCGAACGCCACGCACTTCGCCGGATCCGCCATCAGTTCATTCACCCTCGCCGCGAGGTCGCGGGCGAAACGGTCGGGGTTGACCGGCTCGAAGGGCGTTTCCTTCATCTGATCGACGGAGACAAGGTAACCGGTCTCGCCCTGCCGGATGACCTCGGGAATCCCGCCGACCGCGCTGGCGACCACCGCCGTGCCACACGCCATGGCTTCGAGATTGATAATCCCGAAAGGCTCGTAGATCGAGGGGCAAACAAAGACACCAGCCTTCGAGTAGAGCTCGATCTTCGAGCGATTATCGAGCATCTCCTCGATCCAGATCACACCCTCCCGCTCTCGTTGCGCAGTCGCCACAGCCTGCTTCATCTCAGCGGCGATCTCGGGAGTATCCGGGGCACCGGCGCAGAGGACGATCTGAAAACCGGGATCGAGATACTTGATGGCATTAACGAGGTGGACGATCCCCTTCTGGCGAGTGATGCGCCCGACAAAGAGGATGTAAGGTTCGTAAGGATTCACCCCAAGTCGGCGCAATGCACCATGCGTTTCGACCGGATGGTATTCTTCGGGATCGATACCGTTGTAGATGATGTGGATCTTGGCGGGATCGACGGAAAAGAGCCGCTCGATGTCTTTCCGCGTCTCGTCCGAAACCGCGATAACGGCATCCGCCATTTCGATCGCCGTCTTTTCAACCCAGGACGTGAAATCATACCCCCCGCCAATTTGCTCCCGCTTCCAGGGCCGGAGAGGCTCGAGCGAGTGAACAGTGACGACGAGGGGCAGGCCGTAATTCAGCTTCGCCAGAATTCCGCCGAAATGCGAATACCACGTGTGGCAGTGCACCAGGTCGGCGTCGATGTTCGTCGTGTTAAAATCCAGGCACCGTTGGAGCGACCCGAAGACCGATCGCAGCGGCTTCGGGCAGGTGTAGGCGTCCGAGACCAAACCAAAACCCAGCGCCGAGAGTCCGCCCGACAGAAAATTCTGATCTCCAAAACATCGGACTTCCACCGGGATGAGCTTCGCCAATTCCCGGCTGAGGTATTGCACATGAACTCCGGCCCCACCGTAGATATGGGGGGGATATTCATTGGTGAGGAACAAGGCTTTCATAAAAATTCTGTCGCGCCCACGCCCGGACTCAGGCTCCCCCGCCAAGAAGCCATGTCAACGAGCCATCGATGGGCCGCACGTCGGCGCAGGGATGGTTTCCACGGCCGGTAAAGACCTCCTCGAGCACATCTTCCTTGCCCGCACTGCTCACGAGAAAACACACGTGCCTCGCGACGTTGAGAAGGGGATAAGTGAACGTGAGCCGATGGGTGGAGAACTTCGGCACGTAATTGGCAACAACCAGCCTCGTGCAAATCTGCAGGGCTTCTGTGCCGGGAAATAGCGAGGCCGTGTGCCCATCGTCGCCCATTCCCAGGAGGATCAAATCATGCCGATACTCGTCCGACCTCGCCCGCAGGTCGGCTTCGTAAGCTGCCGCTGCGGTCTCAGGATCGTCCTCGCCTCGCATTCGCAAGATGTTGGCTGCGGGAACTCCTGCGGCATCAAAAAGCGATTCCTTAGCCATTCGATAGTTACTCTGGTCGCTGTCCGGCGGCACGCATCGCTCGTCCCCAAAGGTGAACTCCCACTTCGACCAGTCGGCGCCGGATGCCGCGAGGGCACGATAAACCGGACGCGGAGTGTTCCCTCCGCTGAGCGCAATGCGAAAAATCCCGCGCTCGGATATCGCGGCCTCGGCGTCTTTGCGGATCAGGGCCACCGCATCCTCAACAAACATTTTGCTGTGTCGAATCTCAGGGGTCATGGCGTCACATTAAGCGCGCTGGGACGAGAAATTGCAACTGTCCCGATGCCCCATCGCCCCCGCCAAGGTCCACGGCTGTCAGGGAAGATTTCCGAATATTGATCGCATCGGGATCCGCGATTCCAAGCAGGCTGGCAATGGCCTCGCTGAAATCCGGCTCGTGACCGACCAAAAGAATCGCATACCGTTTCGCATGAACGGAAATCTGTTGCCGACAGGTCCCCGCGTCCATCCCACACGCCAACCACTTTTCCTCGACGAGATCAACGTCAAGTGCCTTGGCGACGATCCCCGCCGTCTGCCTGGCCCGGACGACCGGACTTGTAATAATCAAATCCGGCGCAATCCCAACCCGCAGGAGAAACTTCCCCACCTTCGCCGCCTGCTCGAGTCCTTTCGCGGTCAGCACTCGTTCAAAATCCGATCCATGATCCGGCTCGGCCTCGGCGTGTCTCAAAAAGTAAACCACCATGCGTCCGATATACGCTCTCTCCCTCCGACGTGCACATCTCTTTTACACACGAGTCCTGCCATGATAAGACTCTCCCGTGCTGGACCGGATCATTGTTCCCGAGCTTCTCGACTCCCTCGGGCCGGACGATCCCGACGCCATGAGAAGCCGGAGCGACCTTCGTCGACTCGATCACTTTTTAGGGGGATCCCGGTGGATCGAGCGGGTGCTCGCCGGACATCGAAGTCATCAAAAACTTCGCATCGTCGAGATCGGAGCCGGCGAGGGAATTCTTTGCGCCCGGCTCGCCCGCGCATTTCCCGAAGTATCGGTGACCGGACTGGATCTCGCTCCGCGGCCACCGCACCTTCCGGACTCGGTCGGATGGGTGTCCGGGGACTTCTTCCAATCTGGGGAGATTTTCGAAGCGGACGTCGTCGTTGGAAATTTGATCCTCCACCACTTCGACGAATCCTCGCTCAAAAAACTTGCCGCACACATCGACCGCGCTTGTCTGTTAATTTTCTCAGAGCCGTGGCGGGATCATCGTCCGCTATTCTTTTCCCATTGGGCGGCGCCATTTGTTGGACGAGTGACCCGACACGACATGCCGGCCAGCATCCGAGCCGGGTTCCGGGCGCGCGAGCTGCCAGAGGCTCTGGGATTGAGTGCCCCCAATTGGATAATCCGGGAATCTTCGCACTGGCGGGGCGTTCTTCGCATGGTAGCGTGGAGAGCTTGAATCGTCAGATCGTCATCGTGGGCGGGGGACTCGCCGGGTTGTCGCTCGGGATCGCGCTCCGCCGTAGGAATGTGCCGGTCGTGATTCACGAGGCGGGAACGTATCCCCGCCACCGGGTCTGCGGCGAATTCATCAGCGGCGTTTCCGACGATGTCATCGAAACGCTCGGGATCGAACGTCATCTGAGCGATGCGGAGAGGCTCGAGTCCGCACGGTGGAACGACGGAGCCGGTCCCCTCGGGGAGATGCGAGTTGCCGCACGGGGAATTTCACGATGGGAACTCGACCGGCGACTGGCCGAAGATTTTCAGAGCTCCGGTGGCGTGCTCCAAACACAATCGCGAGCGGAGCCCGTCGGAGAAGTCGTCTGGGCAGCAGGTCGCCCACGTCGCGCCTCGCGATGGGTCGGGCTGAAGATTCACGCGTCCAACCTCCCGATGGATCGCGATCTCGAAATGTTCGCCGGAACAAATGGCTACGTCGGCCTCGCCAAGATCGAATCCCGCCAGGTGAACATCTGTGGGTTGTTTCGCACCGATGGCCGGGGCAAAGGAAAGGGCGCGGATCTCCTCCTCTCGACGCTGGATCGTGGGGGACTTTCCTCGCTCGCCGAAAACCTTCGCCGCGCCGACCTGGATGCCGCGTCGTTTTGTGCCGTGGCGGGCTTCGAGCCGGGAACCGAACCCGGACCGGAATTTTCCATCGGCGACGCCGCGCAAATGATACCCCCGTTCACCGGAAACGGAATGTCGATGGCCTTCGAATCGGCCGCTTTCGCCCTCGATCCCCTCCTCGAGTTCTCAGCCGGCCGGATCACCTGGAGCGCTGCCGCCCACCGCGCCCGCCATCAACAGCGGAGACGCTTCCGCCGACGGATGTTCTTTGCCTGCGGGGCTCACGGATTCCTCACCACGCCTATCGGCACTCGGATCGCCGTGGGATTGGCCCGGCGACGGCTCCTGCCCTACCAAAACCTTCTCCCTCTCGTTCGCTGATGTTCCTTCAATCCGTCGCCAGTGCATTTCCCTCCAACTCTCTCAGCCAGAGCGAGAGCTGGGATCTCCTGCGAAAGACTCCAGCCTTTGACGCGCTCCGGCCACGATCCCGCTCGCTCTTGGAAAAGATTCTCCTCGGGGACTCGGGCATCGAACGCCGCCAATTCGCCTCCCCCAACCCGCTCGCCCTGACCGCGATGGATGCAGAGTCCCTCCATTGCGAGTTCGAAAAATTCGCCCCCGCTCTGGCCAGTGAGGCCTTGCTGTCCGCCTGCACCCGCGCTGGCGTCGCTCCCGGCGATCTCGATGCCCTGATCGTCTGCACCTGCACGGGATACCTTTGTCCGGGCGTCTCAAGCCATGTCGCGGAATCACTCGGACTCAAGCCCGATGCCTTTCTGCAAGACCTTCTCGGCATGGGCTGCGGAGCCGCGATTCCCATGCTCCAAGCCGCCAAAGGCGTGCTCGCTGCTAAGCCGGATGCCGTGGTCGCAACCGTCGCCGTGGAGATTTGCTCAGCCGCATTTTATCTCGATGATGATCCCGGAGTCTTGATCAGCCTCTGTCTTTTCGGAGACGGCGCGGCCGCCGCGATCTGGAGCGCGCACGATGCCAGCGGACAATTCCAGATGGAGGGATTTCGGACGATCCACCAACCGGAACACCGCGAAAAAATCCGCTTCGTCAATTCCGGAGGAAAGCTCAAGAACCAACTCGACCGCGCCGTGCCCGAACTCGCCGCCTCGGCCGTCTCCGGATTGTTCGACCACCGCCGCGCCGAACCGGATGCCATCCTAGCCCACACCGGCGGACGCGACGTCCTCGACGCCATCGAACGATCCATCCCTGGCCACTCTCTCGACGACTCCCGAGCAGTCCTGCGCGATCATGGAAACATGAGCAGCCCGTGCGTCCTGGTCGCTCTGGAAAACTCCCTCGACCGTCACCCGAAATCCCAACGCCTCTGGCTCACCGCCTTCGGCGCCGGCTTCGCCGCCCACTCGTGCGAGCTCTTCCGATGAACCCGGATCCGGCGGTTAAAGAGTTTTGACAGGATTAACAAGATTTACAGGATTGGATCATCGCGCCTGCACAGAGGACAAAAGTGTTTCCAAGCAGGCCGCTAAGCCCCATCGCCAAGACGTCTGTTAGCTTCGAATTAGTCGCGTTCCACGGGGGAACAAAATTCTCTGTCTATCCATCCCATATCATGCGATACGGGATAGGAAATCTGTATGAGAATTATCCCCCTCCTCGTCGTTTCCACCGCACTGGCAATTGTTCAAGTTCGCGCGCAAGAGTCGCATGCCACAGCCGAGACGATCTCGGACAAAACCCGGTTTCTGAGTTATTATAATCCGAATCCGACAAACTACATGGGGTCCCGTGAGTGGATTGACGGGCAAACATTTTTTGGGGATTTCTGGGGAATTCGAAACTACCTCGACGATTCTGGAGTGGAGGTCTCGGCGAGCTATACGAATAACATCGCCGGAAATCCTGTGGGCGGCACGAGTGCGGGGTTCACCTACACGGACAACGTGAGTTTTGGTCTGGAATTGGATTTTGAAAAACTCGTCGGTTGGAAGGGACTCACGCTCAACGTCAGCGGCCTCAATCGAGCGGGATCCAGCCTGTCTCAGGAAAACGTCGGCAACCAATTCACGGTCCAACAGGTCTACGGGGGCCAGACCGCGATGTTCTACGCGCTCTTTGTTCGCCAGCGACTCTTCGATGACAAGCTGAGCATCAAGATCGGAAGGTTCTCGACAGGCGATGATTTTGCCTCATCGCCGCTCTACTGGCTCTACATGAACAATGGCATCGACGGGAACCCCCAGGCCCTGCCGGTTAACACGCAGTTCTCAGCCTACCCGTGGGCGGTCTGGGCGGCGCGGATTCGCTACAGCCCGACACCGGAGTTAAAAGCCCAGTTCGGCGCCTATCAGGTCTCGAACCGCGTGTTCGACCGCGCTTATCACGGGCTCGACTGGAGTATCCGTGAAGGCGATGGCATTTTGCTGATCAGCCAGTTCGGATGGTCGCCGGAGTTTTTCAAAAAGCCGGTTACGGTCGATTCGGTCTCGACCGCGGATCCGGATGATTCCGCGAAAAGTGTCGTGGATGGCAAGTCCTACAAAGCCGTTGCCCCGCGCACCGAGATGAAAGGCCTGCCCGGCCACTATTGGTTCGGCGCGTATTATTCGCCATGGCAATTCGCCCAGTTCGGGTCGTCGTCGACAGCGACAAATTCCTACGGCTTTTACTGGCACGCCGATCAAATGGTCTGGCAGGAAGCCCCCGGCAGCAAACAAGGGCTGACCCTGTGGTCTGCATTTGTCCTATCCCCCCAGCAAAACATCGCCAAGCTTCCGTTCCAGGCAAATGCCGGCATCGTCTACAAAGGCCTCCTCCCGTCCCGCGACCACGACGACACGATACTTGGATTCGTCTACGGAAAGTTCAGCAAAAATTACGCCCGCACCGTCGAGGAAGCCGGCGATGGATACCCGCAATACGAAATCGTTCTCGAAGCCGCTTACCGGATTAACTTCACAAAATTCGCCTACTTCCAGCCCGATCTCCAATGGGTCATCAACCCGGGCGGCACCGGCAACATTCCCAATGCCCTCGTCCTCGGCGCACAGATGGGGATAACATTCTAATCGCCGGGAGATGGGCTCGGTCGCGAGAATCTTGATGAGCCTTCGGATCATCCTCGCCGTCTCGCTCGCCTGTGCCGCTCCATTGCGAGCGTCGGACACGCAGGAACTGATCACCTGGCTGCTCCAAGATGGGCGGAGCGTCAAAGACGTCCCGTTCGCGGAAGTCCTCGCAGCCACCACTGGAAAAAAAATCCTCCCCATCGACCCCGTCGCCGACAAAGCATGGCTCACCACGCTGGCCGGAGCGCTCGACCGGACACTCGCCCGACTCAACGACTCGTCGGAACAAATTCATAACGCCGGACGGATCAACGAGGCCAGCCGGTTTATTGAGGACGAACTCCGCGCGGAATTGAATCAACAACCCGGGTGGAATTGCACGATTCCCTCGGTGGCCAGCGGCGAGGAGCAGCGGTCCGGCTACCCCGATATGCGCCTCGTGCTCCCGGATGGTTCGATCGTGTTCCTCGATCCCAAGCTCTTCGCAGCCGACTCCCGAACGAGCACCCTCCGCACATTTTACTACGAGCCAAAAACCCTCACCAACAAAGTGCACGACGATGCCCGCCACCTGCTTGTCGGCATTCCCCACAACGGAAAATCGGGTGCCGACCTTCGTCTCCTCGGATGGGAACTTGTCGACGTCTCCCGACTTCGCGTCCAACTCAAAGCCGAGTTCCAAGCGTCGAACAAGGACATCTACCGAGAAGACGCCACCGTCGCCCGCAGTCGCGCGCCGTAGCTGTCGCGTCCGGCACTGGCCAGCCATCCCGCCGTGTGTCATAATCAGTCCATGTCGGAAGAAATTGTTTCCCTGCAAAAGTCGCTGCGGATCTACAAAGGTCTGGTCGAGGTCGGGGGGCTCATCAATTCCATTACGAGTTACGACGAACTCCTGCGCGCCGTGCTCAACGTCGCTCGGCGGGTCATGCAGGCAGAGGCGGCGTCACTTTTTCTCGTCAACCCCGAGACCGGTGCCTTGGAACTTTCGATCGCCACGGCGGGAGCCTCGTCGTTTGTGGAACCAAAAATCTCCGTGCCCCGGGGCAAGGGTATCACCGGTTGGGTCTTCGAACACTCCCAAGCCCTGCTGATTCCTGACGCGTATGCCGACGACCGGTTTTACAAGGAAGCGGACCGTCAGACCGGATTCGTCACCCGCTCGATCCTCTGCGCCCCGCTCAAATACGAGGGCGCCGTCACGGGAGTTCTACAAGTCCTGAACCCGACAGAGAAGACCGCGTTTGAAGCCGAGGACCTTGAGGGCTTTTGCGCCTATGCGGACCTCACGGCGACGGCGCTGGAGAAACTCCGGGCCCTCGAAAAATCCCGCGCCCGCGAGCGGATCGATCGCGACCTCGCCATCGCCGCCGAGATCCAGCGAGAATTGCTCTCCCGCGCCCTGCCGGCCGGGATTCCGGGCGTTGAATTTGCCGCGCATAATACCCCCGCCGCGAATGTCGGAGGGGACTTCTACGGCGTCTTTGTTCGCGGACCTGAGGACATCTATTTTGCCATCGGAGATGTCTCCGGAAAGGGCATCTCGGCCGCCCTTCTCATGGCGCAGACGCTGAGCGTGATGCGGTTCGTGTTTGCCTCAGCGAGCGGACCCGCCGATGCCCTGTCCCTGCTCAATGAAAATTTACAGGCGCACATCTTCCGCGGCATGTTCGTGACGACGCTCGTGGGTCGGATGACCCCCGGCTCTCGGAGCGTCGATCTGGCCAGTGCCGGCCACTGCCAGCCCGTTTTGCTTCGCGCGGATGGCACCGCAACCCGCCTCGCCATCCCGGGTGCTCTCCCACTCGGCGTTCTTCCCAAAGTCGTCTATCCGCAGAGCTCAGTTCTCTTGGAGCCAGGCGACCGCCTCGTCACCTTCACCGACGGATTAAGCGAATCCCGCGCGGAGAATAGCGACGAGATGTTCGACGAACGCCTCCTCGACGCCACCGCCGGGCAGACCGAAAAGCCGACCGACATCCTCGAGCGCCTCGTCGAGGCGGAGATTCGGCACCGGGGGCGTGGGAGGCCGCTCGATGATCTGACCATTCTCATTGGAGGATTCGAATGAAACAGAAGATCATCTTCCCCGGGTCCACTTGCGAACTCGCTTCCGTCCGATCACAAATTCGGACATTTCTTGACGACCAAGGATTCGGCGAATGCGAATCCACGCTCATCGTGCTCGCCCTCGACGAAGCCTGCACCAACATTATCCGCCATGCCTACGATAATGCCTGCAAGCCGATCCGCATGGAAATGACGGCCCTCCGCGATCGGATTCGCTTTGTCCTCCGCGACTACGGTCGCACGTGCTGTCCGAAAAAAATCCGGAGCCGCAAGCTCGAAGACATCCGGCCGGGGGGTCTTGGGGTTCACATTATCCACCAGGCATTCGACTCCGTCGAGTATGCGCCCCAACGGCGCGGAACGAAGCTCACGCTCGAGCGACGCCTTCCGTGATTTTTTTGTCACCCGCATTTTGCATTTTCAAAAAAGCGTGAGATTTTTCTGCCCATGATGATTTGGATTTTTCTAGTCGGGGTTCCCATGCTGATCGGCCTCTGGGCACAGTCGAAAGTCTCGGCCGCCTTCCAACGCTGGAAGCAGGTGCCCGTCGCATCGAACACGACCGGCGCCATCGCGGCGCGGGATATTCTCGCTGCGGCAAACATCCGGGACGTCGAAGTCGTTCCCATCCGCGACATGCTCGGCGACCACTACGACCCGATCCGGAAGCGTCTCTGTTTGTCGCCGGACGTCTATAACACACCCTCCGTGGCTGCCGTTGGAATCGCAGCGCACGAATGTGGTCATGCCATCCAACACGCATCAGCCTATGCTCCGCTGAAATGGCGGATGACGATTGTGCCGGTGACCCAGTTTGCGTCCCAGATGTTGCCATTCATCTTTATCGCGGGTTTCATTTTCCATGCGTTCCACCTGATGATGCTCGCGATCGCCTGCTTTTTTGTTCTGGTCGTTTTCAACTTGATCACTCTTCCCGTTGAGTTCGATGCCTCGCGGAGGGCCAAGGTGATTCTTCAACAGATGGGCATGGTCCGCCCGGGCACAGAGGCCGATGGGGTGAACAAAGTCCTCAATGCTGCCGCGCTCACTTACGTCGCCGCATTCGTCGCCGCGCTCGGCCAGCTCATCTATTTCCTTCTCGCGGCGAACCGCTCGCGGTAGACAGGAAGCCCCTTGAAGCTGCCTCCCGTCGTTCTCAGTATTGCCGGAGCCGATAACTCCTGCGGCGCAGGCCTTCAAGCGGACCTCAAGACAATCACCGCGCTCGGCGGCTATGCGCAGACGGCGGTGACATGCGTCGTCGCCGAGGTGCCCGGACTCGTGAGCGCGATCCAACCGGTTCGTCCGGAAATCGTCGCCGAGCAAGTCCGGCTGAGCTTCCAAGCATTCCCGGTGGCTGCAGTCAAAACCGGCATGCTCTACTCGACTGCAATCATTCGAGCCGTCGCGGGCGTTCTGAACGAGATCCGGCACCGCCCGCCCCTCGTCGTCGATCCCGTGATGGTCGCTTCGAGCGGCGATCCCCTCTTGAAAAAATCCGCCATCGCCGCCTACGAAGCCCTCCTTTTCCCCATGGCGACACTCGTCACCCCGAATCTCGACGAACTCCGAATTCTCTCCGGCAGGCCATGCCGAAATCTCGTGGAAATGCAATCTGCCGGCGCGGAACTCGTCGCCAGATTCGGCTGCGCGTTTTTACTCAAAGGCGGACACCTTGGCACACGAAACGCCGTTGATATTTTGGCGACACCGGACGGCTTCCGGCAATTCTCTGCGCCGTTCCGAAAACGGATCGATACCCATGGCACGGGCTGCACGTTTTCTTCCGCCATCGCGACCGGACTCGCCCACGGACTCTCGCTCGAGGATTCCGTCGCGCAGGGCAAGGCCTACATCACGGCGGCCATCCGAAATGCCTACCAATGGGGCCCGGCGGCGGCTTTGAATCACCAAGGTT
The DNA here is from genome assembly GCA_049317665.1 of Terrimicrobiaceae bacterium. Classification (GTDB taxonomy): domain Bacteria; phylum Verrucomicrobiota; class Verrucomicrobiia; order Chthoniobacterales; family Terrimicrobiaceae; genus JBBRHN01. Next base: position 23,618 of record JBMOHW010000002.1, read on the forward strand.
TTTCTGGCGCGGATTGACTTCGGCTCCTCCCGCTCCCTCGCGGCCCCTCGAAAATCCCCCGGAAAGGAAAAAAGCGAGGAGACTGGATTTTTCCACGGGGCTCCATACTATCCCGGCTCATGAAATACATCTTCGTGACAGGCGGTGTCGTGAGCTCGCTGGGCAAAGGCCTCGCCGCCGCTTCTCTGGGAACTCTTCTCGAACACCGCGGCCTCAAGGTCACCCTGCAAAAACTCGACCCGTATCTCAATGTGGACCCGGGAACAATGAACCCGTTCCAGCATGGCGAGGTCTATGTGCTCGCCGATGGAGCGGAGACCGACCTCGACCTCGGGCACTACGAGCGGTTCACGAGCTGTATCCTGACTCGCGCGAACAACCTCACGAGCGGACAGGTTTACGAGACCGTCCTCCAGAAGGAACGACGGGGCGACTACCTCGGAAAGACTGTCCAGGTCATCCCGCACATCACAGACGAGATCAAAGGTCGCATCCGCGAACTCGGTGAAAAGTCGGGGAGCGATATTGTCATTACCGAGATCGGCGGGACGACCGGAGACATCGAGGGGCTGCCATTCCTCGAGGCGATCCGGCAGTTTATTTTGGAGGTCGGACCGGACAATGCCATTATCATGCACGTGACCTTGGTGCCATTCATCAAGGCCGCCGGGGAGCTGAAAACGAAACCCACCCAGCAAAGCATCGCCAAGCTCCGCGAGATCGGTCTCCAGCCCCAGGTGCTCATCTGCCGCACCGAGATGCCGCTGGACAAGGAAGTCCGGCAAAAACTCTCGCTCTATTGCAACGTCCCGCTCGACGCGGTCATCGAGGCCGGAGATGTCGAGCACACGATTTACGAAGCCCCGCTCAACCTGCAGGCCGAGGGACTTGATACGACGATCTGCCGGATCCTTCGGTTGGAAACCCCGGAGCCGAACATGGCGGATTGGAAGAAATTTGTTCAGCGCGTCATCGCCCCCAAGAAACGCGTTCGCATTGCGATCGTGGGAAAATACATCGAGCTCCAGGATGCCTACAAGAGCATCTACGAATCGTTAACGCACGCCGGAGCCTCCCACGATTGCGGAATCGATCTCGTGCTCGTCGACGCCGAGGATATCGAGGCCGAGGGAGCCGACAAATACCTGCGCGGCGTCGCAGGGGTGCTCGTGCCGGGGGGATTTGGAGATCGCGGGGTCGAGGGGAAAATTGAAGCCGTCCGGTATTCCCGCGAGTCCCGCACGCCCTTCCTCGGCCTCTGCCTCGGGATGCAAGTCGCCACAATTGAATTTGCCCGGCACGTTTGCGGGTTGGAGGCGGCCAACAGCACGGAGTTTGATCCCGCCACACCCCATCCGGTCATTTGCATTCTGGAGGAGCAGAAGGATGTCACGGAAAAGGGCGCCTCGATGCGCCTCGGGACCTGCCCGACCGTTCTCGGAAAAAACACGCTCGCTCATCAGGTCTACGGGAAGACCGAAATCTCCGAGCGCCACCGCCACCGTTACGAATTCAACCTCGCCTACCGCGAGCAAATGGAAAAGCAGGGCTTCGTCATTGCCGGAACCTCACCCGAGGGCGACCTCGTCGAACTCATCGAACTCTCGAACCATCCCTGGTTCCTAGCCTGCCAGTATCATCCCGAGTTCCAATCCAAGCCGAACGTCCCCCACCCGCTCTTCAAGGGCTTCATCTCGGCTTGCCTCGCCCACGAGGACTGACAATATCGACCGATGAAAACTCCGCCTCTCGATGACGAACGGAACATCGAATTCGAATTCGTTCGCGCGACCGAAAATGCGGCTCTGAATTCCATTCACTGGATGGGCCGGGGCGACAAGGAAGCCGCCGACGCCGCAGCCTGCGACGCGATCTACGGCGTCTTCGACCTCGTCGACATCTGCGGTGAGGTCGTCATCGGAGAGGGCATCAAAGACAACGCCCCGGGCATCTTCCTCGGCGACAAACTGGGAACATGGAAAGAGGGATCACCGAACTTCGACATCGCCCTCGATCCCATCGACGGCACCAGCAACATCGCCAAGGGCCTGCCCAACTCGATCTCGGTCATGTCGGCCGCCGTCGTGCCTGATCATCGGAAACGCTGCATGGTCAACATCCAGAGTTTCTACGTCGAGAAGATCGCCTACGGCCCGCAGGTCGCCGATGCCATTCGAAAGAATGACCTCGCGCCGATCCGACTCGACGTGCCTTTCCACCGTTCGCTCGTTGTCGCCGCGACGGCGTTGAAGAAGCGCATCAGCGATCTCGTCGTGGTCGTGCTCGACCGCCCGCGCAACCAGACCTACATCGACACCGTCCGTGCCGAGGGCGCCTCGCTGCGACTGATCTCCGATGGCGACATCGCCGCCGCTGTCGCTCCCTCCCTCCATGATTCCGGCGTCGATCTCTATGCGGGCATCGGCGGGGCCCCCGAGGGCATCCTCACAGCCTCGGCCCTCAAAACCCTCGGCGGCGAAATCCAGCTGCGAATTTGGCCGCGCGACGATGCCGAGCGGGCCGAGTTACTCAAAACCCATTCTCCGTCGGACATCGAACGCGTTCACTACACCGACGACCTCGTTGCTGGCGACAGTGCGATTTTTTGCGCCACCGGCATCAGCGACAGCGCCCTCCTGCCGGGCGTGAAACTGGTCGGCAACACCGCCATCACCCACTCGATCCTGATGCGCGCCCGCAGCAAGACCGTGCGCTACATTCGGGCTGTCCACAACCTCTCGGCCAAGACCATCCACCTCCGCAGTTCGGCCGGCGAAAAGGGAATCTAGAGCCAGGTTCGGGGCATGAGCCTGCCTCAAGTTTGACGTGCATTGCTCGGGCGGGAATGGGAAAGATGCTGGGATGGATCTTTTCTTCTGCTCATTCGGTATTCTCATCGTTGGCCTCATTGCGGCCGGAGTCTTCACGAGGCTGGCTTTCGGAATCACACCATCCATCGCCAAAGCACCGGCGTTGGATTTTTTTATCAGCCTCTTTACTTGGATCCCGTGGGTTGCCGGATTCCTCCTCGCCGGGTGGTGCGGCGTTCTCGCCGGCGTCGCCGCGCAGATTGTCTTTCTCCACATTTTTTGCCTCGTCCACCGGGCCTTGCGCGGCAAGAAGGGACGCACACTCACCGACGCTCAAGGCAAAATCTTGGGCCCGATCCGCAACCAACTCTGCCTGCTCGTGCAGACCCCCGCCGTGCTCGTCTTCGTCCAGGTCCGCCTCGCTGAAATCCTCCTCTACCCACCCATTGCCTGGCTCGGGAAGCTCCCGACCTACCGGCATTCCGAGTGGGTCAACCTCTCGCGTCACAAATACGACGGTCTTATCGGCTACGATTTGCTCTGGTGTTGGTATTGCGACTGGATGACGGGCGTCTGGGCACTCGGCAGCGAAATGCTCCGCAATATCGAGTCCTTCTGGTGCCCGATCCAGTTTCTGGATCCCGCAAAAAACCGGAATGCCTCGATCGATTTCCCCGACGTGCGCACGTGGGCGCCACCGAATGGCTCGATGGAAGACGCCGTGCGTGCCTTTGAGGCCCACTACGATGGCCGCCGAAAGAACAGCTGGTGGGGCCACACGGACCGGAATCCGTAATTTTTCATTCTTGTTTGTGTCAGCTCCGGAGCCACGTTACGGTGCCGGAAATGTCAGTCGGAAAATCGGAAGCGAGTTCGCCAGACGAATCCGCCTCATCCCGCACCCTAACGGCGCTCGTCTGGGTCGTGGTATTGGCGGCATTTGCTCCGGCTCTTTGGTGGATCACCTCGGTCGCGATTGCGCGCGAACAGATCCGCGATGCCGCGATTGTTTTGCTTTTCGCGTTGTTCGTGCTCATGCGCGAGCGTCGCGATCCCGCACGTTGGGTGTTGAGCTTCGGGCCAGTCACCTCCGGGTTCGTCGCGGGGGCCTGCCTAGCCGCTGGAGCGTCGAGCCTGCTCCACCAGCCGCTTCTCTTGATGGCCGCGCTCGGCTTGCTGGCCGGAGGGATTTTGCTTTTTCTTTTCGGGGATGAGTTCATCCGACTGGCCACCGGGCTCGCCGTTGCGTTCACGGGATTCACCATCCTGGCCGTCATCCTTCCCTTGGCTGATCTGCCTCTGAGAATTTTCGCGGGGAAGACCGCCATGGCGCTCTTGGACACTTTCGGCGCTCAGGCCGCGTTGGGATTTGCCGGGGACCCGCCGAAGTTGATTCTCATCTCGAACGGACACCCTTTCGAAGTTGCGCCCGAGTGCAATGGTTTTGGAATTACCAGCAGCTGCATTCTGCTCGGATTGTTGCTGGCCTTCAGTCGTCGCCTGCGAGTCCTCGACAAAACGCTGATCGTTCTCCTCTCCCCCCTCCTTGGCCTTTTTTCGAATGCGATCCGGATTCTGTTCATCGTCCTCCTTGCCCCAAACGTCGGGCCGAAATGGTATGACTTCATGCACGAGGCGGTCGGCATCACGATGTTTCTCGCGACTCTGGCCGCCGTCTGGTGGCTGGTATCCGGCCTTCCGGAGCGTCGGCCTCAGATAAAGTCCGCCATCTCGTAGAGCACGGGATCGCGGGTGGGCTGGGACTTCCTCGGCTTCGGCCCCGGGATTCCTCCGCCATCGATCCCCGGGTCCGGCAAATCGAGATTCGCCAGGCTGTCGCCAAACTCCTCCTCGAGTCGTTCCGGATCCTCACCGGCCTCGAGGCGTCGAACCATCTGCTCCATCTCCGAGGGCATTGCCTGACCGGTTGCCTCCGTCATTTTTCGCATCAGGCGCCCGATCGCTTTCGGGTCGGGATTATTCTCATCCATGCCCGACATTTCCCGTTCCATTTCAGCCATCACTTTTTCCATTCGCGGATCCGCATTCTCCGGTCCTCCCTCGCTGTTCTCCTTCGAACGACCGGTCACCGCAAATCGTGAGATCACCCGCTCCATGCGAGCACCGGGCTTGTCCGGACACCTCGGCGTCCGCGTTCCTTGCGCGAGATTTCTGGCAAAGAACGAGTAGATCTTATTGGTGTCCGGAGAGAAAAATTCGTAGATCGGCATGATGATCGAAGTCTCCTACCGAGACTCGGTCGGGTCAACCCGAAGTCGCCAGCAGCGGGTGCCGTTGATCGGGAAGCAACGCACTCTCGTCGATCTCGACTTCCCGGCTCATTCCAAGAAGTTCCATGAGGATCGCCACCCTCGCACGCCCCGAGACCACACGGGTGACAATCGTCCGAAGCCCAGCCAGCGGGCCTTCCACCACCTGCACCTCGGTTCCCGGTGCGATCCGACTCACGATTTCCACGGTGTCATTCCCCGAAACGACGGCACGGAGTTCCTCAATGATTTCCGGTGCAACGATCGACGGGGAGTCACCGAATCCCACAATCTTGGAAACCCCATTCGTCGTTGAGACATGCCGGTGTTGAACCGGGTGGCAAAAGCGGGCAAAAACGTAGCCCGGAAACATCGCCTCGGTGACTCGCACCCGACCCGTTCGCCGAGCTCGCTCGAAGCGCAACATCGGACAGAAAACCTCGATGCCCACGTCCTTGACCAACGCCAGCCTCGCCGTCTGCTCGTAGCGTGTGCGAGTTTTCAGGCAATACCAGTTCAGCTCTTCCGGGTTTTCGTTCATCACTTCGGCTGTTTCCATCGGACAAACAATCTTCGAATACTATGCGCCGAATGTAACGAAATTGTTACAATTCCTCGATTTCGAATTCTGCTGCGTTGTGAATAAGATGTGAAAAACTTCGATGAAATATTATCGCACAGGCTGGATCTCCGACGTTCACTTGGGCAGTCGCGGCAGTCAAGCCGCAGCACTTTTGGAATTCCTGAAAGAGACGGAATTCGAGACGCTCTACTTTGTCGGCGACCTCATCGACATCTGGGCTCTGAGGCGCGGAATTTTCTGGCCTCAGGAACATAACGACGTCATTCAGAAAATCCTTCGCAAGGGTCGAAAGGGAACAGAGATCATTTACCTTCCCGGAAATCACGACGAGTTCCTGTCCGGGTTTCTCGGATCGTATGCCAGCGTGACCCTTCAAAAAAATGCGATCCACCTGACCGCTGATGGGCGACGGATTTTAGTTATGCACGGCCACGAGTTGGATACCGTTGTGCAGAACCTCGGATGGCTTGCCCACGTTGGGGACATTGGCTACACGGTGCTTCTCCGGTGCAACGGGCTTGTCAACTTTGTTCGTCGCGCGACCGGCCTGCAACCCTGGTCGCTAAGTGCGTATGCGAAGGCCAAGGTCAAGAATGTCGTGAACTTCATCGGGCAATTCGAAGAAGCCGTCGTCCGCTATGCGCGGGACTACGATGTGGACGGTGTGCTCTGCGGGCACATTCACACGGCGGCGGTTCGCACGGTTGGCGGCACGGAGTATTACAATACAGGAGACTGGGTCGAGAGTTGCTCGGCGATTGTGGAGCATTACGACGGTCGGTTGGAACTGATCCATCCGGTGATGGAACAGCCTGCCCCCGCGCTCGGAGAAGCGGTCCTTCAACCAGCCTGAATCGCGCGGTTGCGGCGAAAATACATCGCCATCAGCGCCAGACAGAACACCAGCCCGGACGACGCCGCCATCATGCCCGCCGAGCTGACGGCTCCCATCTCCGCAAATCCCGTCAGCCTCGCCAGCAATCCTGGAATCACAGTCACGGCCGCGACATGACCTGCCACGGCCGAGACCGCGGCAATAAGGAGCGACAAGGCCAAGACAACGCTCAAGCGATGGCTGAGCACCAACGCGGTCGCCCCCGGCACGATGAGCATGGCGATGACGAGAATGCTTCCCACGCTTTCAAAGGCAATGACGGTCGTGACCGCTGTAACCACCGTGAGCCCATGCTGCATCAGGCGGGCTGGGATTCCTGAAGCCGTTGCCAAGGCAGGATCGAAGGCCGCAATCCGAAGTTCTTTATAGAACAATCCCGCCAGCAGGAGATTTGCGATGAGAATGCCCCCGGACATCCATGCGATGCGAGGGACGGGGCCGACATCCACCACAGCCGTCTCGATCGAACCATAGAGCACACAGCCCGGATCGAGGTCAACGCGATCGGCCGCGAGGCGGATCAGGACCAGACCGAGCGCAAAGAGGCTGCAAAATACCACACCGAGGGCTGCGCCGGAATCCACCCGCCCGTGACGATGGATCATCTCGGTCAGCACACCCGTAAAGAGTCCGGCGGCAATCGCGCCCAGAAACATCGGGAGCGGATCGCGGGTCCCGGAAATCAGAAACGCCATTGCCAGCCCCGGCAGGACCGCGTGGCTGATCGCGTCGCCCAACATGCTCTGCTTGTTGAGCAAAAGAAAAACTCCCGGCACCGCACACGCCATCGAGATGAGCGCTCCCGTGATGACAATCCAAGTATCGATCTCGGACCAGTTCATAAGGAAAGTTTTTCCGGGTTGCCGGGAACAAAGGACTCCCGCCTTTCGCCGTCGAGCAACGCCTCTAGCTCGTCGACAATTTTTGGATCGAGAACGTGCTCGACCAGGTCCGCGTCCCGATCCACCCGCCCGGGAGCGACCTCGGCATGGTGGAGTAAATAAAGTTCCCACAGCCGGTGATTGCGAACCAGGCGGCGGGCCTCGGCGAGTCCACGCGAGGTCAGGCGGACATGGCCCCCATCGGGCGTCCGCGAGACCAGCCCCTCATCGGCGGCCCGCTCGATCTCCGCTCGGAGGGCCTTGGCTTTCCAGGGACGCTTCGCAACCAATCGATCGAGATCCACGGAAGGATCCCCGACCCCCTCCTCGGCACATTCAAATATCGCACGCAGTAGATGCTCCCGGCCGAGGCGCGCCATCGCGCGACGGCCCTCACGGGACTTCATCAACACCCCGCGGCGGCTACCGAAAACAAAACTGATCGCAAAGAACCCTGCCGCGCACAGAACGATCATCGCCCCTGCTGGCAATCGGGGAAAAACGGCACTCGCCCCCACCCCGACCGCCGCGCTCAGCAGACCGATCGCGGCCGAAACAAAAGTCATCACCCCGAGCCGGTCACTCCAAAATCGCGCGCCCGCCGGGGGAATCACGAGAAGCGCCACAACCAAAAGAAGCCCGACCGCTTGAAGGCCGACCACCGTGATGAGAACGATGAGGGCCATCAGCGTGATGTCCAGCAGACGAACCGGCCAGCCGGCCGCACAGGCAAAGGCCTCGTCGAAACAGAGCAATGCCAGTTCTTTGAAGAACACGAGGCAGACGATGGCAACACCGAGCGACGTCCAGAAGATGAACCAGGCATCGCCCGCCGTCATCGACGCGGTTTTCCCATAAATGAAATGATCGAGCCCCGCGGCATTACCCCCCGGAAGTTGCTGGACGGCGGTCACAAGAGTCACCCCGATGCCGAAAAAGACGCTAAGCACAATAGCCAGCGCCGCATCGTCTTTGATGTGACTGAACCTCCGGATCAGCATCACCACGGCCATTCCGGTCACTCCCGAGATCGTCGCGCCCAGAAGGAGGATCGGAAGGGATTTCCCGGCAAATCCCATGGCCTCGGCAACAAGGAAGGCCCCGGCGACACCGGGAAGCGTGGCGTGGCCGAGCGTATCGCCGAGGAGGGAGCGTTTCCGCAAAAGCAAAAATGTCCCGACCAATCCGGCCGCCGCCCCGAAGACGCAAGCTCCCGCCAGCACGATGCGCGTGTTGTAGTCCTGGAGCGAGAGGAGGCGCCAGAGCGTATCCATTCTATTTTCCCGCGCTTCCCCTTCGCGAAAGATCGGAAACGGCCGCATCGAGCAGGGAAAGTCTCGCGCCGTAGGTCTTCCGGAGATTTTCTCGCGTGAAAACCTCGCTAACCGGCCCTGCCGCGACGACCCGCATGTTCAGGAGAACGACGTCATCAAAATAGTCACCCACCGTGTCCAGATCGTGATGAACGCAAACGACCGTGTGTCCCTCACTCTTGAGACGCCGGAGGACCTCGACGATCGCTTGTTCCGTCGCCGCATCGACGCTCGCAAACGGCTCATCCATGAGGTAGAGATCAGCCTTCTGCGCCAGAGCGCGGGCAAGAAAAACCCGTTGCTGCTGGCCACCCGAGAGCTGGCTGATCTGGCGGCGGGAAAAATCGGCGAGACCGACATCGGCCAACGCGGCCTCGGCGAGACTCCGATGCGAAGCCCGCACGGGAAGGCACCATCCAATTTTTCGATAGAGTCCCATGGCGACCACGTCGCGGGCACTTACCGGAAAATCCCAGTCCACGCTCTCTCGCTGAGGAACGTAGGCGACCCGACTGCGCGATTCCCGGTAGGATCGTCCAAAAAAAACAGCCTCGCCCGAGGCGACGGGGATCAGCCCGAGGGCGGCTTTGATCAGCGTGCTCTTGCCGGCTCCGTTGGGTCCAACAATCGCCGTCGCTCGGCCGGGCTGCACAGAAAAGTCAGCATCCCAAAGAACCATCTTGCGCTGATAAGCGACATTGAGGGAACGAATCTGGAGCGGTGACGTGTTCATGGACGGAGCTTTCCCGACAGGCCACCAACCGGAGCGTCTCCTCCGAGCGCCTTGGTGATGACTGTGGCGTTGTGGTCAAGCATTCCCACATACGTTCCCTCATAGGTGCCCGTCGCACCCATCGCATCCGAGAAAAGCTCGCCCCCCAACCGTAGCTCGTGACCGCGGGCCGCAGCTCCCTCGATCACAGCTCGGACGTTCTTGTCTGGCACGCTCGATTCAACAAAAACCGCCGGAATTTTTTTCTCCACCACGCCATCGACGATCCGGTTAATATCGGCCACGCCGGCTTCGGATTCTGTGCTGATTCCTTGAATGCTCATGACCGCCAGATCCGTGGCCCGACCAAGATAATGAAACGCATCATGGGCCGTGATCAGAACCCTCTGGCTCGGCGGTATCGTCTGGATGACTCGCTTGACGTATTCGTCCAGAGCGCGGACCTCGCCCGCGTAGCGCTCCGCATTGGCTTCGTAGGTTGCCTTTCCTTCAGGATCCCGGGAAACCAAAGCCGCGGTGACGACAGGGATCGTCTGCCCCCAAAGCGCCGGATCCATCCAGACATGGGGATCCGGATGGTGCTCATCGCCCGAGAGCGATTTTTTGTCGAGGGAACCCGTAACCGCAGTGACGGGAGCGCCGCGGGCTGCGATCTTCCGAAACGTCTCCTCCATTCGCCCCTCCAAAAGGAGCCCGCTGTAGAAAACCATGTCCGCCTTCAACAACTTCGCGACGTCATCGCGCGTCGGCTTGAAAAGATGCGGGTCCACCCCTTCGCCGATCAATGCCGTGACGTCCGCGCGGTCACCGGCCACGTTCCGCACCACGTCCGCCACCATTCCCGTCGTGCAAACCACCCGCAGCGGAGCCGACCACACGGCAGAGGCTGAACACATCAACACGAAAATCGTGAGGAAATATTTCACAAGATAAGAAATTTAGTTCTGGCTAATCTTTTTTGCAATAAGGTTTTTCATTTCGTTTGAAAAAATTCCGGGCGTCCGACGCCTAGCGGGCCTTTTTGGCCTCGGCCACCAACTGGCGCTCAGCCTCAACCCAGTCGCTGGTCGAATCCCCGGGCCAACCCATTTTTTGGCGGCGCTCGGCGATGAAATAAGCGCGCAGGGCAATGTCATCCGTGCTAATGACAGGCCGAGTTGGCAATTTCTTCTTCGCGGGGGCCTTCGCCTTGGCCGGAGCCTTCGCGATGGCGGCGACTTTCGCCTTTGGGACGAAAACCGGGAGATCTGCCGGCAGGATTGCAGGCAACTCTTTCGGAGCCTTTTTCGAGACCTTTTCGACCTTCTTCCCTTTCGACTTCTTATCCGAATCCGACTTCTTCTTTGCCATACTTCCCGACTGTTTCACTCGTTATCTGGCTTCCATGCAAAATAAATCTTCAAAAAAGTGCTGGAGAAAATAGACTCCAAGATATGGCTGCTTTTCTCATTCGCTGGATTGTGACAACTGTGGCCGTGTTTGCTGCCGAGCGGATCATTCCTGGCATCGTCTGCGATTCCACCAGTGCGCTGCTCGGCGCTTCGCTTCTGCTCGGGATCATCAACGCGTTTGTGCGTCCGGTCCTTCTTCTCCTCAGCCTGCCATTTATCATCGTGACGATGGGGCTCTTTATTTTTGTCGTGAACGCGCTCTTGCTCCTTCTCGTCTCGGCGGTGATTCCGGCGTTTCACGTGGAGGGATTTTGGTCCGCGTTTTTTGGATCGATCATTATCAGCGCGGTGAGTTGGATCCTGAGTTCATTTTTCCGAACGAGCGACGGACGGTTCCATGCGATCACGCACCACTCGTCGATCAAGCAAGCCGACGCCCGCACGATCCGATGAACAGTCGGCCTCGGCTCGGCAGGCGATTCGACTCCGCAAGCGCATGAGATTTTTCGAACCCGGTGCCGTTCGAGTCAAGATCTGCGGAATCACGACCGAAGCGGATGCTAGGATGTGCATCGCTGCCGGGACCGACGCGTTGGGATTCAATTTTTACCGCGGATCGAAGCGATACCTTGACCCGCTCACGGCGATTCCCTGGATCCAGAAACTTGACGAAAGTATCGATCGGGTGGCTGTCGTGGTGAATCCGGAAGAAGAGTTGCTGGAAACGATTCGCGCGGCGGGATGCTTTGATGCCGTTCAGTTCCACGGAGACGAGACTCCGGGGTTTTGTGAGTGGGCAGGTATGGCCCGGTGGATCAAAGCCGTCCGCATTCGCTCGGCGGAAGCGATGGAAGCCGCGCTCGCCTTCGACACGCCGAACCTTCTGTTCGATGCCTGGCTCGAGGGGGCGTATGGTGGCACCGGACTGCGGCTCGATTGGGATGCGGTTCGGGATTTCGTCATTGGTGTGAGAGATCGGAGATTCATTCTGGCAGGCGGGCTTACCGTCCATAACGTCCGGCAGGCGATCAGGATCGTTCGTCCGCACGGGGTCGATGTGGCGGGCGGCGTCGAATTGGTTCCCGGAAAGAAGGAAGAATACCTCGTCCGCGAGTTCATCAAATCCGTTCGCTGACGACGTCGAAGAATCCCCGGGCTTGCCTCGTCTACGGCGTCCGGCTTAGATCGCGGGGAATGAAATCAGACAATGTTTTCCGAGTCGCCGTTTTGGCGGGCGACGGAATCGGCCCCGAGGTGATGGTCGAGGCACTCCGGGTCCTCGAGCGGGTCGGGCAGAAATTTTCGATCCCTTTCGAATTCGATCCCCAGCTCGTTGGCGGTGCAGCCATCGACGCGGAGGGAAAAGCGCTTCCGCAGAAAACGCTCGAGGCGTGTGAGGAATCCGGCGCCATTTTGTTTGGTTCTGTCGGCGGGCCGAAGTGGGAGTCGCTCCCGGCCCCCGAACAGCCCGAACGCGCGGCACTACTTCCTCTGCGCAAGCACTTTGGCCTTTTCGCAAACCTGCGTCCGGCCGTTTGCCTTCCCGAACTCACCCACGCCTCCCCCTTGCATCCGCGCACAGTCGAAGGCGGTTTCGACGTTCTTTGTGTGCGGGAACTCACCGGCGGGCTCTACTTTGGCGAGCCGAAATACATCAAGCAGGAAGGCGGCGAGGAATTTGCTGTCGATACGATGGTTTATTGGGAAAGCGAGATCCGACGGATCGCCAAAGTCGCATTCGAGGCAGCCCGCAAGCGGCGCGGACGGGTCACATCGATTGATAAGGCCAACGTGCTCCAGAACGGGATCCTCTGGCGCCGGGTCGTCACCGAAACAGCGCGGGATTATCCCGAGGTCACCCTCAACCATCTCTACGTCGACAATGCGGCGATGCAGTTGATCAAGAATCCGAAGGCGTTCGATGTCCTCCTGGCCGAGAACCTTTTTGGCGACATCCTGAGCGACGAGATGGCGATGATTGTCGGGTCGTTGGGAATGCTCCCGAGCGCCAGTCTCGGGGATTCCACCGGCGGCGAAAGACGATTCGGGATGTATGAGCCCAGCGGAGGAACCGCTCCGGACATCGCGGGAAAAGGCATTGCGAACCCGATCGCTCAGATTCTTTCGGCGGCTATGATGCTCCGGTTTTCCTTCGCCCGCGAAGACGCGGCCGTCGCCATCGAGAATGCGGTCCGAGCGGTGATCCAGAAGGGACTCCGGACGGGCGACATTCATACCCCATCCATGACGTTGGTCGGAACGTCCGAAATGGGACGCGCGATCGTCGAGGCGGTCTAGTCCGACGCCGTTATTTCTTGAGCAGGTCGCGGATCTCCTCGAGCAAAACCTCGGACTTGGGGGGAGCTGGAGGCTCCGGGGGAGTCGTCTCGGCCCGCTTGAGCTTGTTCACGGCCTTAACCAGGAAAAAGATGCAGGCAGCAATGATGAGAAATTGGATGATGTTGTTGATAAAGGCACCATACCCGATCACCGGTGCGCCGGCGTCGATGGCCTTCTGGAGCGAATCGTAGGTTTTTCCGTCCAACGAAAAGAACAGGTTGCTGAAGTTAACGCCCCGCATGAGCGCACCGATGGGCGGCATGATGACATCGTTGACGAGTGAGGTGACGATTTTCCCGAAAGCCGCTCCGATGATCACACCCACAGCGAGATCGACCACGCTGCCACGGGAAATGAATTCGCGGAATTCCTGTGCTATTTTCATATCAGGGGTTGTCTACCACTTTTGCCGGCACACACGCAATGCATTCAATCTCAACATCGAACGCCCCGGGCAATTGAGCGCCCACGGTCGCGCGAGCCGGCTGGGATTCCCCGAAGTATCGCGCGTAAACACCGTTCATCTCCTGAAAAGTCTCGGTAGTGAGATTCGAGAGATAGACCCGGCAGCTCACGACATCATCCAGCGTGGCACCGCCAGCGAGGAGCACGTTTTTAATATTATCCAATACGAGCTCGGTCTGCCGGGCGACGCTGCCCCGCTCGATCTTCCCGGTGGCGGGATCGAAGGGAGTCATTCCCGAAACAAAAACAAACGACCCGCTGGCCATTACGCCAAGGGAGTAGGGACCGAGAGCCGGCGGACCACCGGGAACGTCGCGCAGAAGTTTTTTCATGACCGCCACGATGAGCCGGATCCCACCGTCGACTCAATCGAAAAAGCCGCACGGCTCGCGGGAAATTACTTTTGTCCGAGCGGGGGAGTCTTCGTCCGCGTCTTTTCTTTTCCGCCGGTTCGCAACGCCGCTACCTCGGCCGGCTGGAGCAGGCGGTAGGTCCCGGCGGGCATCTCGGGATCACGGATCTGGCCGATGCGAATGCGCACCAGACGTTCGACCTCGTAGCCGCGATCGTAAAACATCAACCGAATCTGGCGCTTGATTCCCTGGCGGAGCACGACTTTCAGGCGCGTCGGCGCGATGGAGCGGATTCGTTCGAATTTTGCCCTCCCGCCCTCGATGTAGATCCCCTTGAGCATCCGCGCCGCATCGGCCTGGTCAAACGGCTTGTCGAGCGTCACCTCGTATTCTTTTTCGACTTCGTGCGTCGGGTGGGTCAGACGCTGCGCAAGGTCTCCGTCGTTGGTCAAAATGAGAAGTCCCTCGCTTTCCTTGTCGAGACGACCGACATGGAAGAGATTCGCAAAATTCGGCGGCAACATGTCGAAAACTGTCCGCCGCCCGCGCTCGTCGGCCTTGCTGACGATCACTCCCTTCGGCTTGTTGAAGAGAAGGTAAACCGGAAGCGCCGCCCGCGCCTGACGCCCATTAACTCGAACGTCGTCGTCGGGCTGGACGACCGTCGCCAGTTTATCGATGTAGTGCCCGTTGATCGCCACGGCCCCAGACGCAATAAGCGCGTCACACGACCGCCGGGATCCAAAACCAGCCGCGGCAAGAAAACGATTCAGCCGCATGGCTTAAAAAATCTGGACCCGAACCGGATTAATCTTCCGGCTTTGTCTTCGGGAGGCCCATCACACGCTGACCTTCCTTGAACTGACCCCGCTTACGGAGGAGCTCAACGCGCTCGAACCGCTTCAATACACTGCGCTTGGCTTGGATCGCGCCTTTACCTTTCAAACTCGGATGCTGACTCATAGATTAAAAATTAGTCGGTCAGAATGACGCACATCCGAAAGAATGCAATTCGAATTACGCCGATGCATCGTTTTTCTTGACAAAGGGGGGTGCCAGAAGGTCTGAACAGAGCACTCGCATGAGATTTTCCCGCATCCTCCTGCCCAGCCTGCTCGCTTTGATTATCCCGCTAGCTGGGTGCCAGACCAAGCCCGCAACGCCCGCCAAGGTCAAACCTTCCCGCGCGGGCGAGGCCGAGATGAAGAAGCTCGTTGTGGCCAGCGTGAAGCTCGGCGACCCGAAATCGGTGGTCAAACGCTTCCGGGGTGCCAAGCGTTCCCCGTCCTCACGGCCCGGCTTCGATGTTTACGAGATCTACAAGCCGAACGCACAGATTTCGATGCTCGTGCTGACGTTTCGGGAGGACCGGCTCTGGAAAATGGAGCTCCGGTATTTTAACGGCCCGACCGAGCGCACGCTCACTGCAACAGGAGGATGGAACGGTCTCCGTGACATTCTCATCAAGCGTTTCGGACCCCCGGTCAAAGTCGGCCCGGACGTTCCCCAACTCCACACGCTCAGCGGACTGAACTCCCGATACTCGCGCTTCAACGGCGTGTGGGATTTTCCGAAGATCTCCCGGCAGATGCAATACATCGCTCTTTCCGACGAACGCGGTGGAGTCGGCATCGTCACCTTCATCGACTCGACCCCCCGCATCCCGGTCGGCCCCGCAGGCTCGCCGCCCGGTGTCCCCACGTCCCCAAATCCGGGGTTCTAAAAAAATTCGAAATCCCGCGCGGCGACAGGAATCGATTTGACTCGATCCCAGTCGCCCGCAATGATGATCGGTTCCACTTCAATGCGTCACACCATTTCCATCCTTGTAGAGAATAAATTCGGCGTCCTGACCCGCGTGGCAGGCATGTTCAGCGGCCGCGGCTTCAATATCGACACGCTCAACGTTGGCCCGACGCTTGATGACTCGACTTCCCGGATGACGATCGTCGTGCGTGGTGATGACAAGATCCTCGAGCAGGTCACCAAACAACTCGAAAAGCTCATCGAGGTCATTGACGTGCAGGACTTCCGCGATGAGGAATACGTGGACCGTGAACTCGTCCTCCTCCGCGTGACCGCGACCTCGAAGACGCGCGCCGAAGTGATGCAAATCTGCGACATTTTCCGCGCCAAGATCATCGACGTGCAGCCGGAGAAGCTCGCCATCGAGATCACGGGAACCGAAGGCAAGATCACAAAATTCCTCACCCTCATGGGCACGTTCGGCATCAGCGATCTCACCCGCACGGGCAAGGTCGCCCTTTCCCGCACGAACTAACATCCACGACTCAACCAAAAAACACACACCACCACCATGCCAGCGAAAATTTACACCGACAAAGATGCCGACCTCAAAGTCCTCAAGGGCAAAACCCTCGCCGTGCTTGGCTTCGGCTCCCAAGGCCACGCCCACGCCCTGAACCTCAAGGAAAGCGGCGCAAAGGTTATCATCGGACTCTATCCCAAATCAAAAAGCCGCGCCGTCGCCAAAAAACACGGATTCGAGGTGTTCGATACCGCCGAAGCCGTGCGCCGCGCCGATGTCATCCTCGTCGCGATCCCAGATACCAAGCAAGCCGCTGTCTACAAGAAAGACATTGCCCCCAATCTCGCTGCGGGAAAAACCCTCGTGTTCAGCCATGGGTTCAGCATCCACTTCAAGACCGTCGTCCCGCCGAAAAACGTGAACGTGATCATGGTCGCCCCGAAAGGCCCGGGCCACATCGTTCGCCGTCAGTTCACCGAAGGAAAGGGTGTTCCTGCCCTGATCGCCGTTTACCAAAACCCTGGCAAAGACGCGAAAAAGATCGCCCTCGCCTGGGCCAAGGGCGTCGGCGGAACTCGCGGCGGCGTGCTTGAGACGACGTTCGTGGAAGAAACAGAGACCGACCTCTTCGGCGAGCAAACCGTTCTCTGCGGCGGTGCTTCCGCCCTCGTGCAAGCTGGCTTCGAGACTCTCGTCGAGGCGGGCTACGCACCGGAGATGGCTTATTTCGAATGCCTTCACGAGCTCAAGTTGATCGTGGACCTGATGAATGAATCCGGCATCGCCGGAATGCGCTTCTCGATCAGCGAAACCGCCAAGTGGGGCGACGTCTCCGTGGGACCAAAGATCATCGACGCCTCGGTCAAGAAGCGCATGAAAGCAGCCCTCAAAGACATCCAAAGCGGCAAGTTTGCCAAGGATTGGATCTCCGAAACCCAAACTGGTTACAAGCGCTACAACTCCCTCTTGAAAAAAGGCGAACAACACGGCATCGAAAAAACCGGCGCCCGCCTCCGCGCGCTCATGCCCTGGATTAAGAAAAAAAATCTCAAGGGCGCCCAAGCGGCTTACTAACGCCCCCGCTCAAAATCTGCCAAGACACCCCTGCGAAATCCGCAGGGGTGGGAGATGGATTCCGCCTCTGGGCTAACGCCGACAATCTCTCAGTTTGGGAGGGCGGGCTCGACTTGCGTCAGGGGGAAATTTGCGGAGCCCTGAGCCGGCGAACGTCATTCGAACTCAGCCCCCGGTTGGGTGGCGCGCCCATTTCCGTCACGGTGGCCCGCCATGTAAAGATCGAGCGTCGCCCAGACAAGCCCGACGCCCTCCACCTTCAGGCTGTCAAATTTCCCGGGAAACAGATTCTAATCTCATCAGAATGATCTCCTCCTCGCTCTTCCGAACCCCTGACGGCAAAAACCGCGCCTTCACCTTCGCACTCATCACTTCGTTATTCCTGCTTTGGGGATTCCTCAACGGGATGATCGACGTGATGGACAAGCATTTTCAGGAGGAGTTGAACCTATCGATGTCCCAATCCGCCTGGGTTCAATTTGCGCACTATCTCGGATACTTCTTGATGGCTCTTCCGGCGGGTTGGTTGGCATCAAAGCTTGGGTATAAAGGCGGCATCATCACGGGGCTCTTGATGGTTGCCGTGGGCGGCTTCTGGTTCATCGCCGCGACGAACATTGCGACATTCTGGGCGTTCCTTCTGGGCGTGTGCCTGATCGCCTCGGGTTTGACCTTCCTCGAGACGGTGGCCAATCCCTACACGACCGTGCTCGGCCCTAAGGAATACGCGGCCACCCGGATCAACCTCGCGCAGTCCTGCAATGGCATCGGCTGGATCTTTGGCCCGATCGCAGGAGCGATGTTCTTCTATTCGACCGACGCCGCAGGCAAGAGCACGGGTGCGGAAACCCTGTGGGTGCCCTACGCCGCGGTCGGCGTTGTGGTTCTGCTCCTGGCCATCGTGTTCGCCAAAGTGGAGTTGCCCGACATCAAGACCGCAGATGAATACCAAATCGACTCCGATGGAGCCGAAGACCGACCCGAGCGCGCACCAAGTGCGGCGCACGGCGAGACGGTCGTGCCGGCTGGTCGTGGGCTGTCGACCTTCTTGATCTGGCTCAACATCGTCGTCCTCTCAGCGGCCTTCGGCATGATCGTGACCGCGATCGCAACGGTCTTTGATCATGATGAGTCGCATGCCCTCTGGTTCTTCTTGGGTGCGATGGCTGTTTCGGTTGTGGCTGGCACCGCCCTCCTCGCGATCCGCGGGCGGAACATTAGTGGCCATAGCATTTGGTCCCACCCCCATTTCTCATCGGCCACACTCACCCAGTTTTTCTACGTTGCCGCACAATCCGGAATCTTCGCCTACTTTATCAACTACATGACCTCGCAGGGCCCCATCGCCATCACCAACCAGACGGCTTCGACGCTTGCTTCCGTGGGCTTCATATGTTTCCTCGCAGGGCGCTTCACGGGAGCATGGCTGCTGAAGAAGTTCCCTGCCCATCGCATCCTCGGTCTCTACGGAGCCCTCAACGTGGCGATCTGCGCTCTCGTGATGCTGAAGCTTGGCTGGGTTTCCGTTTTTGCGGTTTTTCTCAGCTACTTCTTCATGTCGATTATGTTCCCGACCATCTTCGCTCTCGGAATTTACGGTCTGGGTTCGCGCGCCAAGCAGGCGTCATCTTATATCGTCATGGCCATCATGGGTGGTGCTATCGTTCCAAAAGTGATGGGGCATGTGGCGGATAGCAGCAGTGTTTCCATTAGCTTCATTGTTCCGCTCCTCTGTTTCCTGGCCGTCACGGCCTACGGATATGGGTGGTCAAAGCTCAGCGGTTCGCACGGCTTGGTCGGCGTCGCGCCAACCAAAGGGCACTGATTCCGGCATCCCGATCTGACTCGGAGTGAACGCGAGTGCTTTTCCAATGGGCCGACTCGGCAATCGGAGGGCAGTGGACACCTTTCTCTTATCGCGTTCGCCGAAAACAGCAAAGATCTCGCGAGGCTAACGATCCGTGTGCAATCGCGGGACATGGCGGAAGGGGTGGGATTATCCCGCTGCGCGGGCTCTGCGAGTTGGGCTTCGCATTTTCGATTGGCGCTTCGCGCCGGGCAGTCGAATGAGTTCTCATCCCACAGATCGGTCTCTACTTTTCGCTGCGCTTAAATTTGGCGGAAGGGGTGGGATTCGAACCCACGGTAGGTTTAACCCTACGCACGATTTCGAGTCGTGTGCCTTAAACCGGACTCAGCCACCCTTCCCCGTCGAGCAGGTAGAGATAACGGGAGATTTAGCCCATCACAAGGGATTTTTCGGTGCGTCATCCTCGTGGGAAATCCGGGCTTTTGATTCGGGCGTCAAAGATCGCTTCGCCGGACGATACGAAATCCCCGCTGACGTCCAAAATAGACAAACGCATAGCCAGTCAACGCTCCCCCGAGATGCGCGGCATGCCCGATGTTCCCGCCGAGCCCGCTGATGGTGAAAAGGAATGAAATCGCCACGAGGCCCCACCCAAGCCATTTCGCTTTCAGATTAACCGGGATAATGAAGAAAACCATCGCCGTGATCCTCATTTCCGGGAAAAGCGCTGAAAAGGCACAAACCACACCGAAGACAGCCCCGGAGGCCCCGATCAAAATCGTCCCAGGCACCAATAACACCTGGAGGAGGCCCCCGGCGATTCCGCATGTGAGGTAAAGAATCAGGAATCTCCGCCCTCCCATCAGGTTCTCCAAAATCCGGCCGGAAAACCACAATCCCAGCATGTTGACGAACAGGTGAAACAGACTTCCATGCAAAAATTGATGCGTCACCAACTGCCACAACATACCCCCCTGAAGTCCCGCCCAGCTCAGTCCAAACGTGCCATCGATCCACCTCCGTGCCCCTGGAAGTAGGAGCTCCAGCACGAAAATCGCAATATTGATCACCACCAAACTCTGCACGACACCCATTGGACGTCCAAAACTCTTCGCAAACATCGGGTGAACTTATCTCCCCTTCCCCTGCTTGTCCACTTCAGGAACAGGAAACGAATTTGCAAACTACGCGTATTCTCTTCTCATTCTTGTGCAGTTGCTTGCTGAATTTTTCGCTTACTCCGCTTATTACGCGGTTACTATAATCCTTTCAAGTTGCTGGATCAAGATCACTGAGGTGCTTCACTGAGTTGTTAAAGATTCCTGTTCATCGAGCACGGTTCGAGGTGTGCGGCCGGGGAGGAAATCCCGCACGGAGAAGATTCGGGTTGCACATCGGGACCATCGGTTGTTTGTTCTCCGCCGATGAAGCCGACCATGGGACTCTAAGGATATGTGGATCGTCCTCCTCGCACTTCGCTTTAAATACACCGTGGCCGTTCTCGCCATTGGGATTTTCCTATTCGGCCTACTCGCAGCCCAGCGGATGTCCACCGACATTATGCCCCGGGTGGAAAGTCCGGAAATCCTTGTCGTTTGGAACTATGCCGGGCTGAACGCCAAGGAGATGGCGGCCAGGATCACATCGTTCGCCGAGATCGGCGCCTTGAACAACGTCGATAACCTGCTCGAGGTGCGCTCCGAAACGATGAACGGGGTCGGGTTGGTGCGACTCAAATTCCAGCCTTACGTCTCGCCCGAGCTGGCCCTGGCGCAAGTGACCGCCATTTCGCAAACCATGGTGCGACGAATGCCGACCGGGACGACTCCCCCACTGATCATTCGGACCAGTCCCTCGAGTGTGCCGATTCTCCAATTGGTCATTTCGTCGGATCAAATGTCCGACGGTGCGCTTTTCGACTGGGCCAGGCTCACTCTGCGCGCCCAAGTGCAGAGTATTCCCGGAATCCGGCTCTCGCTCCCCTACGGTGGCGCCTCGCGCCAGATCATGGTCGATATCGACCCCGAGGCACTCAATGCGCTCGGCCTGTCGGCCTCGGACGTGAGCCGCGCCATTTCCTCGCAGAACCTGACGCTCCCATCCGGAAGCCTCCGCGAGGGCGACCGGGAAATGGCGATCGCGGTCAACGCAAGTCCGGAATCGATCGCGGATTTCCTCAATCTTCCCCTCCGCTCGGTGGATGGGCGGATCGTTCTAATTGGGGATGTTGCCAACGTCCGGGACGGCGAGGCCGTGAGCACCAACATTGCGCGCCTCGATGGACAAAATGCCGTGTTGGTCTCAATCCTCAAGCTGGGGAATGCCTCGACGCTCGACATCATCCGGGAGATCCTTGCGCGGCTCCCGGCGATTCGTGCCGGTGCGCCGGACGGACTCAAAATTGAGCCGATCTTTGACCAGTCGGTCTTCGTCCAGTCCGCCATCGACACCGTGGCAAAAGAGATTCTCATCGTCGGAGCGCTCGTGGCGTTTATCGTGCTCTTGTTCCTCGGTTCGTGGAGGTCGACGCTGATCGTGCTCACATCGATCCCGCTCGCGCTGCTCTCGTCCGTGATCGGGCTTTATCTGGTCGGTGCCACGTTTAACCTGATGTCGATCGGCGGCCTTGCTCTCGCAATCGGGATCCTCGTGGACAATGCCCTCGTGGAGATCGAGAACATCAAAAGGCAGATCGCGCAGGGAAAAGATGTCGACCAAGCCATCCTCGACGGCGCCCGGCAGGTCGCGTTTCCGGAATTCGTCTCGACGACCTGTATCTGCATCGTCTTCCTCCCGGTTTTCTTTTTAAGTGGAACGGCGGCGTTTGTCTTCAAGCCTCTGGCACTGGCGGTTATCTTTGCCATGATTGCGAGCTATCTGCTCTCCCGCACACTTGTGCCCACCCTGGCCGCCCTGATGATGCCTGCGGAGTCGGCCGCGGAGCAACGCTCGGCCGGAAAGCCCCGCCGGGGATTTGCTCGAATTCACCACAGCGTGGAGGCGCTGCTCGACCGACTCTCCCTCGGCCAAAATCGAATCCTCCAGTCCCTGATCGCCCGGAAATGGATCCTTCCGTTTGTTGTTCTGGCCGTCGCCGCGGCAGGAGCCCTGGCATGGCACAAGATCGGCCGGGAGTTTTTTCCAAGCACGGATGCCGGGCTCATGCGGCTTTTCGTGCGTGTGCCGAGCGGCATTCGTGTCGAGGAGACTGCTCGAAAGTTTGCCGAAATCCATCGGGAGATCCGCTCGATGATTCCTGCCGACGAACTCCTCTTCGTAGCCGAGAACATCGGCTTGCCGTCGTCCGTCAATCTGGCGTGGATCGAAAGCACGGCCGTGGGATCGTCAGACGGTGAGATTTTGATCCAGCTCGCGAAGGGCCATCGGCCCGTGGCGGACTACATGGCGCAAATTCGCGAGAGACTCGTGGAGAAGTTTCCAGATGTGCAGGCGTTCTTCCGACCCGCCGACGCGACGACCCAGACGCTCTCAGGGACATCTCCAACAACCTTCGAGATTCGTTTCGTTGGTCGGGATGTCCCGGGCAACATCGCCCTGGCAAAGGACTTGGTGGAACGACTCCAAACCATTCCCGGGGTGGTCGATGTCGTTCTTCGCGAAGTCCTCGATCTCCCCGAGTATTTTTTGGAGATCGACCGCATTCGCGCGGCAAAGCTGGGAATCTCGCAACAGGATACCGTCAATGCCTTGCTGACAGCCCTCGGGTCGGGCGGCAGCGTTTCCCCCGGATTCTGGGCAGATCCGAAAATCGGGACGTCCTACGAGGTTTCGGTGGGTGTTGCGCCCACTGACCTTCCCAATACCGAAAAGCTTATGAACCTCCCGATCCGTCCAGCAGCCGGGGGTCCGCCGGTGGTTCTCGGCGCCATAGCCAAAATCAGCGAACGAAAAACCCCGGCCAGCATCTCCCGAACGACGCTGCTACCGACCTTCACGGTCCTAGCCAATGCTCAACGAACCGATATTGGCTCGGTGCTAAAACAACTCGATCCCCTGCTTGCCGAGCTTCGCACGAAACAGAAACCCGGAAACCGGATCGACCTCGCCGGTCAGGCCGCCTTGATGCAATCGGCCTACAGCGAGCTCCTCGGCGGAATGGTCCTCGCTTGCGTCTTGGTGCTCCTTGTTATGGTCGTCAACTTTCAATCCTGGACGCTCCCGCTGGTCGCTATAAGCGGGCTTCCAGCCGCCATCTCCGGGGCTTTTCTTGGTCTCTGGGCGACGGGCACTCCCCTGTCGGTGCCGGCGCTCATGGGAATCATCATGGTGATCGGTGTTTCGACGGCAAACAGCATCTTGGTGACGAGCTTTGCACGAGATCTATGGGAGGAGGGACTCCCGAGATCGAAGGCCGCTGTTGATTCGGCCACCACTCGCCTGCGGCCGGTTGTGATGACGGCTTTGACAATGATGCTGGGTGTTGTCCCGATGGCACTCGGACTCGGCGAAGGCGGCGAACAAAATGCGCCTCTCGGTCGCGCAGTCATCGGCGGACTTCTCTTCGGCACATTGGCATCGCTTTTTGTTGTGCCCTTCGTTTTTTCTCTTGGTAAGTCTCAACCACCCTCCGGCGAAAGGACACCGGCACCCAGACCGCACCTCGAAACAGTATGACATCCCTCGCCATTCGCATTGCATTGCTTGTCGTCGGTGGCGGGACTTGGGCAATATCCGCCGACATTCCGAGCGTTCAGGTCGTTCGTCCCTCCCAACCGGAACCCGTTTCAGCGATTCGGCTTCCCGCCCGAACGGCACCAGCCGAGGAGGTGGAAATTTTTTCGCGTGTGACCGGCATCGTCGGCGAACGACGCGTGGATATCGGAGATCGCGTCAAAGCCGGCGACATTCTTGCCGTGATCGAAGCTCCGGAAATCCAACGCGCGGCCGAACGCGCAAGCGCCGGAGTTGCCCAGGCCAACGCTCGATCGGAGCTGGCCCGAAGTGCGCTTGAACGAGCACGAAGCATGTCCAAGAATCGCGTCATCGCCGAGGAAGCCCTCGATGAAAAAGAATCCGCAGCAAAGACCGCCGCCGCCGATCTCCTCGCGGCCCAAGCGGAGCTTAATCGCGTCGAAGAATTGAAGCGATTCCAAACCATTCGCGCCCCGTTTGATGGAACGATCTCTTCAAGGACAATCAACCGCGGCGATCACATCGAGGGGGACAATTCGCAGTCGGGCCGGGGCCTTTTCCATCTGGTGCGGCTTAACGAACTCCGCGTGGAACTCGATGCGCCGCCAGCGGCCGCGCTGCGACTGAAGCCAGGCCAATCGGCATCGGTCGAATTCTCAGAGCTTCCGGCCCAAAAGTTTCCCGCCGTTGTTTCCCGCGCGTCCTCAGTGATCGACACGGCGTCCGGGACGATGCGCGTGGAACTCCACCTCCCGAACCCCGATCAACGGATCCCAGCCGGATTGAACGGGACTGCCGTGATCGAAGTGAGCGCCGCCCCAGGCCTCCTTCAACTCCCCACGAATGCGATCTTGGTCCGGGACGGAAAAAACCAAGTCGCCGCTGTGCGCGATGGAAAAGTCGTCTTCCAGCCCGTTCAGTTGGGAAAAAACCTCGGACAAAAGATCGAGGTTCTTTCAGGCATATCGGCCGACGAATCACTCATTGTCAGCCCGAACTCTCTGCTCCGCGAGGGTGACCCCGTTCAGGCTCAGTAGCTCTT
The DNA here is from genome assembly GCA_049317665.1 of Terrimicrobiaceae bacterium. Taxonomy (GTDB): domain Bacteria; phylum Verrucomicrobiota; class Verrucomicrobiia; order Chthoniobacterales; family Terrimicrobiaceae; genus JBBRHN01. The sequence goes on from JBMOHW010000002.1 coordinate 48,500, forward strand.
TTACCGGTCTTTCTTGGGCCGTGGCGTGGGCGTCGGCTTGGCGCTCGGAGCCGAGCCCCAGAGCATCAACGAAGGTCGCTTTTTCACCTCGGCGCTGATCTGCTCGAGGTTCGCTGAGGTGACCGCCAGGTTACTGATGATCGATTTGACCTCCTCGCTATTCAGACGCGTCGACGGTTCGATGTTCTTAAGAATCTTGCGAAGCTCGGCGTTTGATGACTCGAGGTCCGCAATAAACTTCCGCAGATCGGAACTCAGCTCAGGAATTCGTGCCGAACTCATCGTCGTTTCAAAATGCCCGACGAGCGCTTGCACATCCGAGCTGATCTTTCCGATCTGTGCCTCGGTCACGGCCGTATTCAGGTTGTCCAACAATTCGGTTCCCGCCTTGCTGATCCCGCCAATGTTGAGTTTCTCAACCTCGTGGAGGATGCCGTTGATCGAGTCGAGGAAGCTCGTGAGTTCACCAGGGGCGGAAGGAATGTAATAGTAACGCGGCTTCCATTTCGGCCAGAGGACCGGAAAGCGATCCTCCGGAAAATAGTCGATATCCAGATAGTTGAGGCCGGTGATTCCTTGCGGCTCGATGCGGACGCGAAGACCCTTCTCGATACCGCGGTTCAACAATGGCGTCAGGTTCTCCGTGAACATTCCGGGAAAAACCTCACGGTCGATCTCCATGAATAGCACAACGTAATTCGAGAGCCCGTCAGTCGTATCGACATCGTATTCCGTGAAGGCAAAATTGATTCCTGTCACCTTCCCGATCAGCACACCGCGAAACTTCAGTGGCGATCCGATATCGATGCCCTGCACCGTGCCATTAACGTAGGTCTCGGCCATGATCTTCGGACGAAACATCTGCCCGCCCCCAAAGACGAGCAGGGCACCAACCAAAATGACAACCCCACCGAGGATAAATACTCCGATACGGAAAAAATTCGGTTTGGCACTCATGGCGATGACTTCGCAGCTTGACGGTGGAAGAAGTCGTGGACAACAGGATTCCGATCATTGTCACGAAGATCGGCTGGCGAGCCAGTCGCAATAATGCTCTTCGTGGCGGCGTCGAGCATGATCACACGGTCCGCAACGGAGTAGATGCTGGCGAGTTCATGGCTGACAATGACGAACGTCACACCGAGATTCTTGTTCAGGTTTTTGATGAGTTCGTCCAATCCCGCGGACGTGATGGGATCGAGACCGGCCGATGGCTCGTCGAGAAAAAGAACGTCCGGGTCGAGCGCCATCGCGCGGGCGATCGCTGCGCGCTTTTGCATTCCGCCGCTCACCTCGGAGGGCGAATAGCCCGCGAAGTCCGCGAGCCCGACCAAATCGAGCTTCATCCGTGCAATCAGCTCCCGGGCATCCTCCGGCAGATCCGTAAACTCCTCAAGAGCCAGCATCACATTTTCGGCGAGCGTCATCGAACCAAAGAGCGCTCCGCTCTGATACATCACGCCAAACTTTCTCAAGATCCCCTCCCGGTCCCGGCCGGATGCGGTCGCGAGATTTCCGCCATCGATAAGAATCTCGCCGGCCTCGGGCCGGATGAGACCGATCATGTGCTTCATCAGCGTGCTTTTTCCACAACCCGACCCACCAAGTATGACAAACACTTCGCCGCGCTTGACCGCAAACGAGACATCTTTGATCAAGACAAGATCCCCATAGGCCATCGTCAGGCCTTGCACATTAATGATCGGATCGCCGGACTTCACCATTTGAGAACGTAAAATACGACCGCGAAAATCGCGTCGACGAGCACGATCAGGAAAATTCCGCTCACGACCGCGCTTGTCGTCGAGGCCCCAACAGCCTCGGCACCCTTGCCGGTCTGAAGGCCCCGCAAACATCCGATCCCCGCGACAAGAACGCCAAAGAAAAAAGATTTGAGCAGGCCAGCCGTCAGATCCGGAATCGCAATCGCTCCGAGCAATTGATTCCACAGGGTGGCAAAGGGAAAGCCCATCGACATCATGACGAGAAACCCACCGGCAATTCCGAGGAAATTCGCGTAGATCGTGAGGATGGGCGTGACGAAAAATCCGGCCAGCACACGCGGCACCACGAGAAAGCGCACCGGATCGAGACCCATCGTCGTAAGGGCATTCAGCTCTTCGTTGACCTTCATCGTCCCAATCTCGGCAGCAAATGCCGAGCCAGAACGCCCGGCGAAGACAACAGCCGTCAAGATCGGCCCGAGCTCGCGCAGCAAAGCCAGCGCGACGAGATTGACCACGAAAATATCGACACCGAATTGTCGAAGCGGCACTGCGGATTGGAACGCCATGATCATGCCTGTGAGGAACGACACCACCCCTGCGACCAGAAGGGCGTTGACCCCGGCACTCTGCGCGATCGACCAAACGTCGGCCCATCGCACGAGTTTCGGGCGGAAGAGACACGCCGTCAAATGACAGGCCAGCTCGCCGACGAATTCCACCTGCTCGCGAAGATCCTGAAAAAACACCGCCCCACTCCGCCCGATCCCGACAACTAAGGAGTCCCGCTCTGGGCCAGCGGCTTCGGGGTTTTGCTCAAGAGATCCGAACGGCCGGAGCAATGCCTCGATCTCGGGCCGAAGCCCCTGGATCTCTGCCCCCTTTTGCTTGCGCATCAGCCAGAGCAGGGCCAACCCAGCCCCATCGGCGGATTCCACCCCGGACGCATCGACGATGGCCACGGTTTTCCGCTGGGTCAGAGCCTCCCACGCCGCCGCAACCCGCCCCGCATCCAAGCGTCCGGTTAGGATCACCCAATCCCGCCCGTCCTTCTGTTCGAGCTTGAAAATCGGCGTTGTCGAAATGTCGGGCACGTGCCGAAAAATAGCAGGCCAGATCCCCGGGATTACTCCGCGGCGGCCGGGATCGATTTGTCCGGACGACCTGTCTTGTGGCCCTTGCCGGCAGAGACGCCATTGAAGGCATCCACGTCCGCTCCCTGAAGACGGCGCGCGGGCTTGGGTCCGAAATTGAAGCGGATGTTCTTCATCGTATCTCCGGGCTTCGCGCATCGTCCAAGCGCGGCGGTTGGCTCGAATCCGCTGTGCATCATGCAATTCTCACAGCGCTTGTCCCGGGCGACGCCATCGACCACGCCGTAGTTCTCCCACTTCGTCGTCTCTAGAAGCTCGTTGTAGGTTTTGTAGTGCCCATCGGTCATCACGTAACACGGCCCCTTCCAGCCCATGATGTTCCGCGTCGGGATCGCCCAGGCAGAGCAGGTGAGTTCGCGTGTGCCCGCGAGAAAATCGAAGTAAACCGGGGTTCCCAGAAGCGTGTAATTCTTAGCCCACGTCGCGATGTTCTTGAATTTCGCAATCGTCATCGGCCGCGTGAGAAAGAAATTCTCAGGATCGAGGTTCAGGCGTTTGCGCATGTCTTCCTTGGCGGAATCGTAGTCGTATCCCGGCGAGATTGTATGCCCGTCGAGCCCAAGCCATGAGAGGTAGTCAAACATCTGCTCGATCTCCTGCATGTCGGTTTCTTTGTAGATCGTCGTGTTCGTCGCAACTTGGTAGCCGAGCACCTTAGCCATCCGGATCGCCGCAATGCATTCCTTGAAGACTCCCTCACGCTCAACAATGAGATCATGCGTCCGCTCGAGACCGTCGAGGTGGACATTCCAATACATCCAATTCGTCGGGCGGATCACCGTCCCGGCGGGTGGCTTCTCACGGATTTGAGTCGCCTGCTCGGCGGTGATCAATTCCTCGCTCAAAAGAACCTCGATCTGCTTCGAGACCACTCCGGGATGGACAGCGAATTCGGACGCGAGGTAGTCCCGCATTTTTTTCCGCATGAACATTCCGTTCGTGCAGACATAAACGATGCGTTTTTGGTCCAAAAGACCGGAGACCAATTCCTCGATTTGCGGGTAAATCAATGGCTCACCTCCGCAAATCGACACCATCGGCGCATTGCATTCGGCCGCAGCTCCCAGGCAATCCTCGAGTGGCATGACGTCCTTGAGCGACGTCGAGTATTCACGAATGCGCCCGCAGCCCGTGCACGTCAGGTTGCAGGTGTGGAGCGGCTCGAGCTGCAGCACCGTGGCAAATTTGTCTACTCCCCGTAGCTTCTTCCCGATGATGTAAGCCGCAATCCGGGCCGTGAGTGCGAGCGGAAACCTCATAAGGCGCACATCAGAGGGACGCCGCGCCGACAAGTCAAGCCCGCCTTGCGCCGAGGCCCCATTACCACGCTTTCCATTCATCCCGGGGATCGCTAGACTTCTCACCAGAATTCCTATTCCCATGAGACCAGATCGATTTACTGCCAAAATGCAAGAGGCGCTGACCGCGTCGATGGATGTCGCTTCGAAGGCTGGACACTCGGAAGTCACTCCCGAGCATTTCCTCCTCGCCCTCCTCGAGCAACCCGAGGGACTCGCCCGCCCGCTCTTGGAGAAACTCGGAACATCACCCTCCGAACTCGAAGGCGCCCTCCGCGACGGCCTCGCGCGACTCGCAAAAGTTCACGGAGGATCCCTGCCCCAGCTTTCCGCAGACCTCCGAAAAACCATCGACGCGGCCGAGGGCGAAATGGCGAAACTCAAGGACGAGTATCTCAGCGCCGAACATTTCCTGATCGCTCTGATTGCGGGAAACTCCCCGTCCGCCAAGCTCCTCAAACAAGGCGGCGTCACACCAGGTGCCTTGATGAAGGCCTTGGTCGAGATCCGCGGCAACCAACGTGTCACCGACCAAGACCCCGAAGGAAAATACCAGACTCTGGAAAAATACGGACGCGATCTCACCGAACTCGCCCGGCGTGGGAAGATTGATCCCGTCATCGGACGCGACGAGGAGATCCGCCGCACGATGCAAGTCCTGTCCCGACGCACGAAGAACAATCCTGTCCTGATCGGCGAACCAGGCGTGGGGAAGACGGCCATCGTCGAGGGCCTCGCCCGGCGGATCGTGAGCGGAGACGTCCCGGAATCGCTGAAGAATAAAAAGGTCGTGGCCATGGACATCGGCGCCATGGTCGCCGGCGCGAAATTCCGGGGCGAGTTCGAAGACCGCCTCAAGGCCTTCCTCAAGGAAGTGACGTCGAGTGAGGGTCAGGTGATTCTCTTTATCGACGAACTCCATACGATCGTTGGCGCCGGTGCCGCCGAGGGCTCGATGGATGCCTCGAACCTCCTTAAACCTCAACTCGCCCGGGGCGAACTGCGAACAATCGGAGCCACCACGCTCGACGAGTATCGCAAATACATCGAGAAGGACGCCGCGCTCGAACGCCGCTTCCAACCCGTCATGGTGGGCGAGCCGAGCGTCGAGGATACGATCGCCATTCTTCGCGGACTCAAGGAACGCTACGAGGTCCATCACGGCGTGCGCATCCAGGATGCCGCCATCGTCGCCGCTGCCGTGCTCAGCCAGCGATACATCAGCGATCGCTTCCTCCCCGATAAGGCCGTCGATCTCATCGATGAAGCCGCGTCGCGACTAAAGATCGAACTCGACTCCATGCCGACGGAGCTCGACCAACTCGAACGCCAGATCATGCAGTTCGAGATGGAACGTCAGGCCCTGAAAAAAGAAAAAGACGCCGCCAGTCGAGACCGGCTCGGGAAACTCGAAAAGGAACTCGCCGACACAAAAGACAAAGCCGCGCAGTTCAAGACCCGGTGGCTCAAGGAGAAAGAAGAAATCGGCAAGGGCCAGAAAATCGCCGAGGAAATCGATGCCCTCAAATCCGAACTCGAACAGGCCCAGCGCCGGGGCGACCTCCAGCGGGCCAGCGAGATTCAATATGGACGCCTGCCGGAACTCCAAACTCAGCTCGAAGAATCCACCGCCAAGGAACGGGTCGAGGGCACGTTGCTCAAGGAGGAAGTCACCGAGGAAGATATCGCGAAAGTCGTGGCGTCGTGGACCGGAATTCCGGTCTCCCGGCTCCAGGAGGGCGAGCGCGCGAAGCTTGTCAAAATGGAAGAACGCCTCATGGAGCGTGTGATCGGACAGAGCCAGGCGATCAAAGCCGTCTCGAATGCCGTTCGCCGGGCTCGCGCCGGCTTGCAGGACGAGAACCGCCCGATCGGCTCGTTTCTATTTCTCGGACCAACCGGCGTCGGAAAAACCGAGCTCTCGAAGGCCCTCGCCGAATTTCTCTTTGATGACGAGGGCGCAATCATCCGCCTCGACATGTCCGAATATATGGAAAAACACACGGTGGCCCGCCTGATCGGGGCGCCTCCGGGTTATGTCGGATACGAGGAAGGCGGCCAACTCAGCGAGGCCGTCCGCCGAAAACCCTACTCGGTCGTTCTTTTCGATGAAGTCGAGAAAGCCCACTCGGACGTTTTCAATGTGCTCCTCCAAGTCCTCGATGACGGTCGCATCACCGACGGCCAAGGCCGCACGGTGGACTTCAAGAACACCGTCATCATCCTCACCTCAAACATTGGAAGCCAGTTCATCATGGAGGATCTTGCCAAAGACGAACGCGACCGGCGAGTCACTGAGGCCCTCCGCGCACACTTCCGTCCGGAGTTTCTCAACCGCATCGACGAGACAATCATCTTCGACCGCCTCGACGAAAAACAAATCGAGCGCATCGTCGAGATCCAACTTCGCCGACTCCTCACCCGGCTCGAAAAACAGAACATCTCGCTCGCACTCACGGATGCCGCCCGCGCGCTCCTAGCCCGAGAGGGCTACGATCCGGCTTATGGCGCCCGGCCGCTCAAGCGAGTGATCCAGAAGGAAATCCTCGACCCGCTCAGCCTCGAGATTCTGGACGGCCGATTCAAGGAAGGCGCCAAGATCGAAGCCGATGTGGAAGGAGATCATCTCGTCTTCCGAGAAGCCCGATAGCCGAATGACGCTCGGGTGGTTTTGTGTTGAGCATCGGCCGGGAGTCGGACACCCTAAACGCGAATGGAACTTGTCAACCTGACGCGCCGGATCGAGATCGGCTCGAATTCTTACTGGCTGCGCGTTGGGGGTAAGAACATCATTCTCGATGCGGGCCTCCACCCGAAACGGGAAGGACTCGCTGCGACCGCAGACTTCTCGCCGGTGCCCGAGGGATCCGTCGATGCGATCATCGTCACTCACGCCCATCAGGATCATATTGGCTCGCTGCCCGTGCTGACCCGCCGCGAGCCGCAGGCGCGTGTTTTTCTCACCGAGCCGACGGCACAGGTCACCGAGGTCATGCTCCACAATTCGGTCAACGTCATGACCCGCCAGCGCGAGGCGGACGGAATTCTCGAGTATCCGCTCTTCACTCACCGCGGCGTAGATTTTTGCGCGCAGGCCTGGCACTCCCGGCCGACTGGAAAACGCTACGACCTCAAGGGCGAGCGATCGGACGACGACGAGGATGTGACATTCGAGTTCTTCGACGCCGGGCACATTCTCGGCTCGGTCGGCGTGATGATCCGCCACCGCGGAAAATCGCTATTCTATACGGGCGATGTGAATTTCGAAAACCAGACGCTCATGCAGGGAGCGGCATTTCCCGAGGACGGGGTTGACATCCTGCTCATGGAGACCACACGCGGCGACTCCCCCACCCTGCCTGGTTTTTCTCGCGCCAATGAGGAAAGCCGCCTCGCGAAGGGAATTCGTGAAGCTTTTGATCGCGGCGGGAGTGTGACAATCCCGGTCTTCGCCCTCGGAAAGACGCAGGAGGTTTTGGCGATGCTCTGGAAAATGCGGATCCAGGGATTGCTCGCCCATGTGCCGATCTACATCGGCGGCCTCAGCACAAAGATTACCGGACTCTACGACGCCCTCGCGGCATCGTCCAAACGCAGCCACCCCGAGCTCCTCCTCCTTCAAGAGATGGCCCCCTATGTTTTGTCGGGAAACGAGATCAAGACGATCTCTCCCAAAAAGAAATGCATCTTCGCCCTCTCCAGCGGAATGATGACCGAGCACACGCTCTCGAATATTTTTTGCCGCCGCGTGCTGGCTGACGAGAACCAGTCGCTTTTCTTCGTTGGGTATTCCGACCCCGAGTCGCCCGCCGGCCGAATCCGATCGGCCGCTCCGGGCGAGAGCATCAAACTTGACGAGGAAGGCCCGCCGATCCCGCTGCGCTGTCACATTGCGGAATTCAATTTCAGCGCCCACGCAAACCGGGAGACATTGCGCAATTATGCCCTGCTCCTGAAACCAAAGAAAATCGTGCTCGTCCACGGCGATCGCTCGGCCATCGATTGGTTCCAGCTCGCGCTTTTCAAGGAACTCCCAGGCACCGAAGTTATTATTCCCGAGCCGGGAAAATCCTTCGCCTTGACGTGATCCGTCCCCGCGATGCTTGATTTCGTCGCCACCGGCCTGCGAAAAAAGCGACATCCGTGAATCTCTATACCGACCTCGTCCGTCCCACTTTGTTCCGTCTCGATGCAGAGACGGCCCACACGATCGCGATGGCGGGTCTTCGGACGACCCCAACCGCTCTTCTTCGCGCCGTCTTCGGTCCGCAACCGCGGAAGCCGACCCGCGTCTTCGGGTTGGATTTCCCGAACCCCCTCGGCCTTGCCGCCGGAATGGATAAAAATGCCGAGGCCCTCCCCGCTTGGGCCGCGCTCGGATTCGGCTTCGCCGAGATCGGCACGATCACCGCACACGGGCAACCCGGAAACGACAAGCCGCGATGCTTCCGTTACCCCAACCAACACGCGCTCATCAACCGGATGGGATTCAATAACGAAGGCGCCGCAAACGCAGCCGAGCGACTCGCAAGGCTCAAATCCTCGGGAAACTGGCCGCAGATCCCGATTGGCATGAACATCGGCAAGTCGAAAGTCACCCCGCTCGAGGACGCCGCACAGGACTATGCGACCAGCTACCGCCTTCTCCTCCCGTTCGCAGATTATTTCGTCATCAATGTCAGTTCCCCAAACACCCCGGGATTGCGTCAACTCCAAGATCGCGACGCATTGGCTTCGATCATCCGCGCCGTCCAAGACATCGACTCAACAAAGCCGCTCCTCGTAAAAATCGCTCCGGATCTCAGCGACGACGCCGTCCGCGATATGGCGGCCCTCGCCGAACAGACTCACCTCTCGGGCATCATCGCCACCAATACCACCCTCGACCACTCGTCGGTCCCGGCCGGCACCGATCAAGTCGGTGGACTCAGCGGCACACCACTCCTCCCCCGCTCGACCGAGGTTCTCCGAATCCTCCGAGCCCACACCTCGCTGCCGCTCGTCGCCTCGGGCGGCATTATGGACACCCATTCGGCAAAGGAAAAATTCGAAGCCGGGGCGTCGCTTGTCCAACTCTACACGGGCTTCGTCTATCACGGCCCGAAGCTCATTCGAGATATTGCCGGAATGTGACCACCGCCGGGCGAAAGATCATCCATCTCGACATGGATTGCTTCTACGCGGCGGTTGAAATGCGCGAACGTCCGGAGTTGGCGGGCTTGCCGATTGCAGTCGGCGGAGGCACGCCACGGGGCGTGGTGACCACTTGCAATTACGAGGCTCGGAAGTTCGGTGTGCGATCCGCGATGCCGGGGTTCCGTGCACGCGAACTTTGTCCACGCCTTGTTTTCCTGCCCGTGCGCTTCGATCTCTACCGGCGGGACTCAGCCAGAATTCGCGAGATCCTTCTCAGCTACACACCCCTCGTGGAGCCACTCTCCCTCGACGAAGCCTACCTCGATATCACCGGACTCGGCCGGTTCGCATGGGACCTCGCAAAGGAAATCCGCTCGCAGATCCTCACCGAGACCGGCCTGACAAGCTCGGCGGGAATTGCCCCAAATAAGATGCTCGCCAAGATTGCCAGCGAGTGGCGGAAGCCGAATGGACAGTTTGCCATCACCCCGGATGCCATCGCGTTGTTCATGCAGGATCTGCCGGTTCGAAAAATCTGGGGCGTCGGACCGAAGAGCGCAGCGCGCCTCGAAGCGATGGGACTGCCCACCTGCGGGGATCTTCAAAAGCTCACGCCGACCGATCTGGACGCCCACTTCGGACGTTGGGGTCAGGAACTTTTCCACCTCTGCCGTGGCGTGGATGAGCGGCCTGTCATCACCGATCGTCCGCGAAAATCGCTCAGCAACGAATCCACATTCCTCGATAATCTCAACACCCTGGCCGTTTGCCAGCGCTCGCTGGAGCCTCTGGTCGTCGAACTCCTCGGAGATTTGCGAACGAAGGCACCGGAGAGAAAGATCCGGAAGTGCTTCGTGAAAGTGAAGTTTGCAGATTTCAGGCGAACGACTTGCGAAGGCATCTGCACGGACCCGGCGATGGACGTTTTTCAAAAACTCCTCGCGGCAGCCTACAAGCGAGGCTCCGGGTCCGTGCGCCTCCTCGGCGTGGGTGTGCGCTTTGCCGACGAACTCGAAGGCGACATGCAGAGCGTGATGGATTTTTAAGGCAAAAATGGCATCCTTCCCCGAACCAATGAGACATGAGATCCGACAGGGCTTCTGGCGGGCCGTGGGTGCCCGCCCTTTCGGCGTCCTGCTTGTGGCGCTGTTCCTGATGATGTTGCTGGCCCCTTCGATATCGATGTTCGGAAAGTTCAGCGAATTGTTCGAGGGAATGCGGGCGCTGACCCCGCTGAGCCTGATCGTCGTCGCGGCCTCGATGCTGGCCCTCTGGCAGCGGGCCCGCCACCACGCATTGAGCATGCTCGCCGCCGGCATCGTCATCTTCTCACTCACCCTCGGCAGTGTCATTGCGCACCGGGAGTGGATCCCATTTCAACTCGGTGCTCAGATTCTATTCCTCAGCTACATGCTCTGGGTCGTCATGCGGGCGGTCTTTTCGGCAAAAGTCGTGACCGGTGACATTTTGTGCGGCGCCGTCTGCGCCTACCTCCTTACCGGTGTTGTAGCCGGGTTGGTATTTGTCGAGATCGAGCTCTTCGTTCCGGGCAGCTTCCGCGTGAGCAACTGGGGTTCGAGTGCCGCCGCTCAGCAGGCGTCTTTCATCAACGATCCCGGATGGTTGCTCTACTTTAGCTTCGTAACCCTGACCACCGTCGGCTACGGCGACGTTCTTCCCGATTCCAGCATCGCCCGCAGCGCCTCCGTCGCCGTGGCCGTCATCGGACAGATTCTCCTTATGGTCATGATCGCCCGACTCGTCGGAATCAATGTCGTGCAAGCTGCCACACCGCCAGACGGCGACAAACCCGACACCCCTACACCTTGACCCACTCGATCAAGGCGAACCCGAGGATCGGAGGAAGCTAGCCGTCACTGGAACTTCGCAATTCTGCGGCTTGCCTGCGAATAGCCTCGCGGGCAGGCGGGTCGAGTCGGTGCAGGTTTCGCACTTGCAAAGCCATTCTAGGATTTTTCCGCAAGGTGGGCTCGTGCTGGAGGAGGAAGTCCCAGTAAAGCGTGGTAAACGGACAGGCGGTAGGACCCGTGCTTTTTTCAGGATCAAAACGGCATCCCTTACAGTAGTTGCTCATCCGCTGAATGTATTTGCCCGTCGCAATATAGGGTTTGCTCGCCATTAGGCCGCCATCGGCGTATTGAGACATCCCGAGCGTATTCGGAAGTTCCACCCACTCCACGGCATCGACGTAGACGGCGAGATACCATGCATGGACCTCCTGAGGCCTCACGCCGAGCATCAAGGCATAGAGCCCGGTGATCATGAGGCGCTGAATGTGATGCGCGTAGCCGAGACGCAGCGTTTGCCCAATCGCGTCGCGCAGGCAGGCCATATCAGTGTCGCCGGTCCAGTAAAACCCGGGGAGCAGAGCGTTGGCACTGAGCGTGTTCCTCTCCCGATAGCCGGGCATGGTCTGCCAATAGATCCCGCGCACGTATTCACGCCAACCCAGAATTTGCCGAATGAAGCCCTCGACACCCGCAAGAGGAGCACGACCTCGTCGCCACTCCCCCTCGGCTGCAGTAATAACACGACGTGGGTCCAAGAGTTTGAGATTCAACGCCGCACTCAGGCGGGAGTGAAAAAGCCATGGCTCCCCAGTCCACGAGGCATCCTGCCAATCGCCAAACTCGCTCAGTCGGTGCTGAAGAAAGTCCTGCAGCGCGAGTTCTGCATCCGCAGCGTGAACCGGCCAATCAAACGAGGTGAGGTCGCCGGGATGACTTGGAAACCGGGCATTTACCATCTCGATAACTTCGCGCGTTGTCGCGTCCGGCTCGAAGCGCCGGGGAGGAAGGTGTAGCGGTGGCCCCTCGCGACCAAAGCTCTTGCGGTTTTCGCTATCGAAGTTCCACTCACCGCCAGCAGGCTTGTCCTGATCCATCAGCACCGAATACCGCTGGCGCATTTCGCGGTAGAAAAACTCCATCCGCAGCTGTTTCCGACCCCGGGCGTGCGCGGCGAACTCGGCGCGATTGCAAAGAAAATGTCGGTCCTCACGAATTTCAAGCGGCACACCTGCCGAGGCGGCCGCCGTGCGAAGTTCTTCGCAGACGTCCCACTCGCCGGGCTCGACGACGATCCACTTCTCCGCTGGAAGTTTCGCCACAGACTCTGCCAACGCGGAGGCAAAATCTTCCCCGCTGCCGGAGCGGGATCGCCCTGCCAACCCGCTCCAGAGCCCTCGAGTTGCCGCGAGTTCCCGGTAGACAACCTTGCAACCCTCATCGCGCCGGGCGTCGCGAAAATGGCGCATGGCGGAGAGAAACATCGTCGTCCGCACTTTGCTGCTCGCAACCTTCGAACTCTCGTGCGCGACTTCTGCCATCCAAACGAAATCTTTCTCGCGATCGAACCCATCCCACGCCGCGGAATCCGCGTTGAGTTGATCGCCAAGGATGATGATGAGGTTTCTCATAAGTCTGCCCAACTGCCGCATTTTTATTACGTGCGCCAACCCCACTTGGACGGCCGGGAGCGTCCACGGGAAAGCGCAGAGCGTAACAAATCCTGATGCCCACACGCTCCCCGATCCGAGCCAGTCTGCGAGCCCCCACTCACTCGCTCGAACACATCTCACAGATTATCCGCATGGCGTGGGAGGATCGCACAAGTTTTGAGGAAATCGAAAGGCGGACGGGGCTGTCGGAGAAAGCGGTCATCGAAGTGATGCGCCGGGAACTAAAGCCGTCAAGTTTCCGTCTCTGGCGCAAACGAGTCGGCGGGCGCATTACCAAACATCGTATTCTTCTTGAGCAGCGCGTGAAGCGCTGTGTTTCGTTCGATGAATAAACAGCCCGCAATCCCGACCGCATCGGCCCCACGCTGGATACGCAATGTCCTTCTCGCCGCCGCCGCTTATAATATTCTTTGGGGTGCATTCGCCGTCCTCTTTCCGAGCGCGATGTTCACGTGGCTGAACATGCCACAGCCAAACTATCCACAATTTTGGCAGTGCATTGGCATGATCGTGGGTGTTTTCGGCATCGGCTATGCGATTGCAGCCTTCGATCCCGTGCGCCATTGGCCAATCGTGCTTGTCGGATTTCTCGGCAAAGTCTTTGGTCCACTCGGAATGGTCCAGGCGCTCTGGACGGGCCAGTTGCCGTGGGGTTTTGCGCTCAACTGCGTCACCAACGATCTGATCTGGTGGGTGCCGTTCGCACTCATCCTCAAACATGCCTGGGAACAGTTTCGGTGCGATGCCAACTCGGATCCGCTCCCTTCAGAAGAAACGCTTTTGCGGGAGGCTGAAACCAGCGACGGCTCGAACATCGCCGACCTCTCACGCAAGCAACCGCTTCTCCTCGTTTTCTTGCGACACTCGGGCTGCACGTTTTGCCGCGAGGCCCTCGCCGACCTTGCCGCAGGCCGCTTGGAAATCGAAAAAAACGGGACGCGTCTCGCTCTCGTCCATCTGGGCACAGCGGAATCGTTTGCGGCCTTTGCCGACGCCTATGGCCTCCGCGACGTGCCGGCCCATTCGGACCCGGCCCGCAGGCTTTACCGCGGGCTCGGTCTCCGACGAGGAAAGCTTTCTCAACTCTTGGGCTGGAACGTCTGGCGACGCGGCATTCCAGCGTTTTTTCAAGGCCACCGCGTCGGTGCGCTTGATGGCGATGGCACCCAAATGCCTGGCGTATTTTTGATCGAAGACGGACGCGTTACCCGAAGGTTCGTCCACACGGATGCCGCCGATCGTCCGAACTATATCGTGCTCAGCAAACGATCCGCCTGATCGTGAATACACTCCTGGTCATTCACGTAGCCGCCACGTGGGCACTCGTCGGGCTGATCTGGACCGTTCAACTAGTCCACTATCCCCTGTTCTCCCAGGTCGGCCGCGAGGCATTTCCAACCTATCACCGGCGGCATGCTCAACAAATAACCTGGGTCGTCGCTCCGCTCATGTTCGCCGAACTCCTCACCGCTGGTCTCCTCATCCTGAGCGGATGGCTGAATCCCTGGTTCCTCGCCAGTCTGCCATTTCTGGCCTTCAACTGGGCTTCGACATGGTTTACCCAAATCCCCCTGCACAATCGCTTGAAAGCTGGCTTCGATTCTCAAATTCATCGACGCCTCGTGACGACCAACTGGTGCCGCACTGCAGCTTGGACTCTACGCGGAGCGTTCCTGCTCGTGGCAAATCTCTCTGCCTAGGCTTCCGCCCGCAGCAGCTTTTGAGTCTATCGGCTTGAAGCGACGGCGGCGGTGCCACCAACCCGACACCCCTACACCTTCACCCGCTCGATCTCGGCACCGAGCGAGTTGAGTTTCTCATCAATCGATTCGTATCCGCGGTCGATGTGATAAACGCGGTTGACCTCGGTGATGCCGTCGGCTTGCAAGCCAGCCAAGACCAGAGCCGCCGAGGCTCGGAGGTCGCTGGCCATCACTGGCGCACCACTAAGTTTTTCGACACCGTTGATGATCGCCGTGGCCCCTTGGAGTTCGATATTTGCTCCCATCCGTTTCAATTCCGCCACGTGCATGAAGCGTTGGGGAAAGACATTCTCGGTCACCACGCTGATTCCGTCGGTCATGGCCAAAAGCGCGCACATCTGCGCCTGCATGTCGGTCGGAAACCCAGGATAGGGAAGCGTGTCGAGCTTCAGGGCGCGTCGGGTCGTGCCGGGCTTGAGCGTGATCGAGTCCGCCGTCGAGGTGAGCGAAAACCCTGCCAACCGGAGCGGATCAGTGACCGCTTCCAAGTGCACCGGATTGACACGACGCAGCGTGACATCCGCTCCACAGATCGCGGCGGCGGCCAGAAACGTTCCGGCCTCGATGCGGTCGGGAATCACCTCATGCTCGGCTCCGTGGAGTTCTTTGACCCCCTCAATAATGATCCGCCGGGTTCCCGCTCCCTCGATTCGTGCGCCCATGGCGATGAGGAAATTTGCGAGATCAACGACTTCGGGTTCTTCGGCAGCGCCGTCGATCACCGTCGTTCCGTCGGCCAGGACGGCGGCCATCATGACATTGTCGGTCCCGAGGACGGTGGATCCAAATTTTCCACGAAGCCCGATTGTCGCCCCGCGGAGCTCGGGAGCCAGCACCTTCACGTTTCCCCCTTGCACACGCACGGCAGCCCCGAGAGCTTCAAACCCCCGCAGATGCAGGTCGATCGGACGATCACCAATAATGCATCCGCCAGGGAGCGAGACCGTCGCCTCTTTCTCCCGCCCGAGGAGCGGGCCAAGGATACAGACCGATGCCCGCATTTTTCGCACGATATCGTAGGGAGCCTCGGTGACGACCTTCTCGGCCTTGATCGTAACCACGCCGCTGGCCCGCTCGACCTCACAGCCGAGCTCGCTCAGGATCGTGAGCATATAGTGAATGTCGCTCAGATCCGGAACCCTGGAAATGATGCACGGTTCTTTTGTCAGGAGCGTCGCCGCGAGGATCGGCAGCGCGGAGTTTTTTGAGCCGCTGATCTTGACGGAACCACTCAGAGTGCGTCCGCCGTGAACGAGAATTTTATCCATGCCGTGCGATCAATATCCTTTCGATGCCTTGGTAGTCGCGCAATTTTTTGATGTCCCGATAATTGTTTGCCGTCAGCAGAAATTCCACGCGCCCGGCTTGGTCGTGTCCGATCTCCAACGCCAGCACCCCGCCGGCACTTAGAAAAACAGGTGCTGACTCGATGAGGCGCGAAACAAGCGCGAGCCCATCGTCGCCTCCATCCAGTGCCAAGACCGGGTCGCGCCGCACCTCGGGCGACAGACCGGCCATCTCGCCCGTCGCAATGTAAGGCAGGTTTGCCACGATCACATCGAACGGCCCGGTGACTCCGGCCAACAAGTCGGACTCCAGAAAATCGACCCGCTCGCTCAGGCCATGAAGCGCGGCATTTTCCCCGGCCAGTGCCAAGGCCTCTCGCGACACATCCACAGCCGTCACGCTCGCCTCCGGACGCTCCAACGCGAGAGTCAGCGCGATCACCCCGCTCCCGGTCCCGACATCAACGACCCGAACCGCAGGGTCGCCAGCCTCGGCCAGCACTTTTTCCACTAGTTGCTCGGTCTCTGGTCGTGGAATCAACGCCCGCGCATCACAACGAAACGTGCGGCCAAAAAACTCAACCGTTCCCAACAGGTGCTGCAATGGGATCCCCTCCGAGCGCTTCCTCACAAAGTCCCGAAGCGGCGCCCGCTCGGGCTCGCCCAGCGGACGGTCGAATTCCATGTAGAGATTGATGCGATTTTTCACTCCGAGCACGTGGGCCAGAAGATGCTCCGCATTGAGGCGCGGGCTTTCCACCCCCTGCTGCTTGAGATACCCAGTAGCCGCATTCAGGACTTCGAGCACCGTCATGAAAATCCCTTCGTGACGAATTTGTGACAATTCTTTTCTGGACGCCCTCGCAGGCGGTGTTTCGATTCCATTCCCAAAGGAGTCAACGTGAATTCTACCTCTCCATCAACCACCAACATCGACGACAATCCCAACACATCCATGCCGGGCCGCCGGACGGCGGGATTTCGCCCAAAAACGATCCGCGATGTTCGACGGGAACAAGGTGTGGAGTCGGAGCCAGAAAGCACGGTTTCCACTGTCAACACGGTAGCCGGTGTTCCGGCCGTCGAAGTTCCGCCGCCAAAGGCCCGAACTCTTCCGATTACCCCGAAACGCATCACCACAACCATCACTCCCGCCCGTCCCGCAGAGACCGGATCTTTCGCCGAACAGAAACGAGAAGCGCCGGCACCCGTCGCTGTTCCCTCGTCGGAAAACGACCTCCCGCCCGTCGCGAAGTCCCACATTGGTCGAGTCGGAATCCTGGCAGCTTCCAGCATCCTCGGTCTCGTCCTCGCTCTCGCGGGCGCCTATTTTCTCGGGAAGACGGCAGGGCGCGGCGATGCCGTTCCGGTCGAAGCAAATCCCCCGCAGGCCCGCGGTGAGTTTCCCCCGGTCGCGCAGTCAAAGCTCGACTCGGCTTTGACGATGCTCCGCAGCGGTGATGCGGTCGGAGCGTGGAAAGAACTGGAAGCCCTCGTCGAGCGTTATCCCTCAGCACCATCCCTCCGATACGCCGCCGCCATGGCCGCCATGCAAGCGGACTACCTGAACGATGCCGACCGGATGGTTCAGGAATCTCTGGCCGCCAATGACCGGTTCTCCGACTCCCTCGCGCTCAAAGCCGCCATCATCGGAATGAGAGCCAAGAAACCGGTTCCAGAGCAGGAGGCCTTCCTTCGCCAGGCGATTGCTGCTGATCCCATGAACGCGAACACCCTTCTCGAGTTGGCCGCGCTGCTCCGCTACCAAGGCCGCCTCGAGGAAGCTGCGGGCGTCTTGAAATCCGCTCAAACCCGCCTCCTGCCAGTCGACAGCCACATCGTTGTCAATACCACGATGGCTCTCCTAAACCTGCAAAATCAGAAAGACCTCGCCCCTCCCGCAGAAGATTCAACCATCACGGGAATCCCGGAGCAGGACATCCCGATGGCCTACACATTGATGCGCCAGGGAAACATCAAGCTCGCCGCCGCCGTTTTGAAAAACACGCAAACCCTTCTCTCGCCGGAGCTCTTCGCTTACTTGCTCGACGATCCCGCGATCAGACAATTCCGAAAAGATCCGGACCTCGCGGACTTCTACCGCTGACCCTTCGTCAGCATCTCGCGCTCGGCTTGGGCGGCGTCCTCCGGAGTGTCCACTCCGGGGCCGACACTCCGGGTTTTGAGAACTAGGATCGAGGCTCCATGCTCGAGGGCTCGCAGTTGCTCAAGCTTCTCGGTGGACTCGAGAGAGGTGGGTTTCCACTTCACAAACGCGAGTAAAAACTTCCGACGATACGCATAGACGCCGAGATGACGGAATCGCTCGGGATCGCCATCCCCGTCGCGGTCGCAGGGAATCGGCGACCTCGAAAAATACAGTGCCCGGCCCTGGAGATCGGTCACGACTTTGACACAGTTCGGGTTCTCGAGGTCCTTTGGATCGAGCGGACTCGCCGCCGTCGCCATGTCGTGCCGACGATCCGCCTGGAGGGCAGCGACAAGGCGGTCCACGAGTTTTGGATCAAGGAACGGCTCGTCGCCCTGCACGTTCACCATGATGCCATATCCCGTGAGTTTCGCTGCGACCTCGGCGGCCCGGTCGGTCCCGCTGGGATGCCGGACCGAAGTCAGCGCGACCTCCGCCCCGAAACCGAAGGCCGCTTCGGCGATCCGCATATCATCGGTCGCAACAATCACCCGATCCACGCGCTTGCACCGTAGACACTTTTCCCAGACGTGCTGAATGAGGGGCTTGCCGGCAAGCAAGTGCAGGGGCTTGCCGGGAAATCGCGTCGATCCCCAGCGCGCCGGAATGATAATGGCGGAACGTTTCATATGTCAGGAATGGGATAAAATCATTTCGGCGGCCATCACGACGTCCGTCGCCTCAAAATCCGCCCCGGCGTGGGTATTCTCGTTGCCATATCCGGTGCGAACCAAAATCGTCCGACACCCCGCCGCGCGACCGCATTGAATATCCAGATCCCGATCCCCCACCATCCAACACGAAGTCAGGTCGAGATCGTAATCCGCGGCGGCTTCCAAGAGCATTCCGATACCGGGTTTGCGCCGCGGGGTCGGGGCGGAGGGGGAGTCTGGACAAAAATAAACAGCGTCGATGCTCGCTCGAAGCTGCCGGACGAGTTCGGACTGCACGGCCTCGTATTGCTCGAGCGAGATTTTTCCCGAGGCGATCCCGCTCTGGTTCGTGACGATGACATTCAGCCACCCGGCCGCTCGCAGTCGGGCCAAGGCGTCGGCTGCCCCGGAGATCGCGCGAACTTTCGCCGGGTCATTGCAATAGTAGACCTCCTCCATCAACGTTCCATCCCGGTCAAAAAAAATGGCCCGCTTCATTTCCTCAGGCGACAGGCCGGCCGTTTTCCCAATCCTGACGAAAGCTCTCCACGAGTTCATCGGCAGTCAGCGTCGCCGTCCCGAGCTTCCCGACCACCACCCCGCTGGCGTGATTCGAAATCTCGGCAGCCTCTGGGAGCGTCGCCCCGGCACAGACCGCCAAGGAGAAGAGCGCAATCGCCGTATCCCCCGCCCCGGAGACATCAAAAACCTCCCGCGCCCGAGTCGGCGTGTGGTAGGGCTTGGCTCCACGCTCGAAGAGCATCATCCCGTGCTCGCCCAACGTGATCAAAACACCGGGGAGGTCCCATTTTTCGAGCAACTTTGCCCCGACCGAGTGGAGATCGGAGTCCTTCATCGGGTCGTCCTCGGCTCCGGGATCGGCCATCCCGGCCATGGCAAACGCCTCGGAGCGGTTGGGCTTCAAGAGATCGACACCACTCCAATCCAGAGGATTCCCGGGGTTCGGATCGGCGGCTACGAATTTCCCCGCGGCTTTCGCCATCCGGCAGACCGCATCCTTCAATTCCTGCCCGAGGAAGCCCTTGCCGTAATCCTCGAGAATAATCCCGTCATGCCCGCCAATGAGCCGCGAGATCTGTTCCACGGCCCTCGCCGTGATCGCAGTGTTCGGCACCCCCCGCTTCTCCCGATCCACCCGCACGACCTGCTGCTGGCGGGCGATGATTCGGGTTTTGACGATGGTCGGAAAATCCGGATTCACAACCATCGCATCGACCGAAATTCCCTCCTCTTTCAGCAACTCTCCAAGCCGCGAAGCGTGAAGGTCGTCCCCGACCATTCCACAGATCTGCACACCCGCGCAAAACGCCCGGAGGTTCCGCGCCACGTTTGCCGCCCCGCCGGGATAGCATGTCTCGGACTGGACCTCGACGACGGGAACCGGTGCCTCCGGAGAGATCCGGGACACCCGGCCCCAAACGAATTCGTCGAGCATCACATCGCCGATCACAAGAAGGCGTCGGGTCGCTGCGGTTTCAAGAAGATGTTGTAATCTGGCGGGATTCATCGCATGGTGGGAAGGCTTTGTATCCGGACTTCGGTCAGACGAGAAAGCCCAATCTTCCAATGCCCAAGACATTCCTACTGTTGATTACCGCTTTTGCGACCGCGACGGCACACGTTGCCCCTGCTCAGGATGCCCCGGCGAGCATCGATCTCTCGAAGTTTCCGGCTGCCGAGGTCAAAGACGTGGTCGTCCCCGTGCCGAGCGAGGTTTTTCTCGTCCTCGACAAACTGGGCACCCCAAACTGGCGGGCTGAGCTCCGGGACTCCCTAGGAAAAAATTCCGGCAATCGCGCCCAAGTCGCCCTCCTCCTCGGCACCGTCATCGCCGAGGGGTTCATCGCCGTCGAGGCCGAAGACGCCGAGAAAGTGAAGGACATTGGACGCGAGGTTCTCGTTCTCGCCGAGGCGATTAATGTGCGCAAAGCCGTCATCGCCCGCAGCAAGAGCATCACGGAAAAAGCCGAGGCGAAAAACTGGCGGGCGGTCCGCAACGAATTCGATGGCGCCCTCCAGGACGTGCGCGGCGCCATGCAGGAACTCGGAGATGACGACCTCGCCCAGCTTGTCAGCATGGGCGGCTGGATCCGCGGGACCGAAGTCCTCACGTCGATTGTCGAAAAAAACTATACGACCGACGCTTCGGAACTCCTTCACCAACCCCAACTCGTCGAGTATTTTACTCGCAAGCTCGACGGAATCAAAAATACCCGCCTCGGCAAGGACGACTTAGTCGTCAAGGTCCGCAAAATGCTCGCAGCCATCCGCCCTCTGATCGGCAAGGACGATGGATCGAAAATCCCGA
Source organism: Terrimicrobiaceae bacterium (assembly GCA_049317665.1). Classification (GTDB taxonomy): domain Bacteria; phylum Verrucomicrobiota; class Verrucomicrobiia; order Chthoniobacterales; family Terrimicrobiaceae; genus JBBRHN01. The sequence continues at coordinate 69,533 of JBMOHW010000002.1, forward strand.
TTGAGAACGTCAAGAAGATCAACCAGCTCACCTCGGACGCGGTCCAGGCGATCACTTCGAAGGACCAATCGTGACGTCTCCCGTGAAAAAACCGCTCGCCATTTTCCTCGTCCTCGCAGCCCTCGCCCTTCCGGTGTTTGCCTTCGTCGATGACGCTCTCTCCTTCGCCCAGGAAGCCGCTGTCCCTTATATCAAGAAAGGCTTCAATGTCCGCGAAGACGCGTGGGGCGGCGATCTTGGACTCAAGGAGCAACAAGCCGTCACCGCACAGCTTTTCAAAGGCAACGAGTATTGGTTCTGCCTCGGCACCGATGTGAGGGGCGCCGTTGTGACAGTCCACATCTACGACTCGCAAGGGAAACTCGTCGAGTCCGAAGCCTGGCAGAAAGGCCGCTTCGCCGCAGCCCGCGTCTCGCCGACCAAAACCGGATCCTATTACGCTATCGTTACCGTAGAGAAGTCACCACAGGAGCGAACGGGGTGGGCGGTCGTCTACGCCTACAAGTAAGTTATCGCCTCCCTCATGGAGACCACCACGCTGGAATTTGAAAATGCCCGGGCGCTTCAGGCCCTCTATGGAGGAGATGAGAAACTCATCCGTGAACTCGAAGCCCGGCTCTCGGTCCGCGTCACCACGCGGGACGGTTGGCTCCGCATCGAGGGCGCGGCGCCCGATATCGCGCGGGCGAAGTCGGTTTTTGAACAACTCGAAGACGCCGTCAAACGCGGCGTCCCGGTCCACCGGCACGAATTCCAATACGCATTGAAGTCGGTCGAACAAAATGCCAACGGATCCGGAAGCCTCGGGAATTTGCTCGAGACGCGGATCCAATGCTCCTCCCGCAAGCCTCCGATCGTTCCAAAGACGGCGGGACAAAAAGCCTACCTCCAATCCGTTCAGTCGCACGACATCACGTTCGGAGTCGGCCCCGCGGGCACGGGAAAAACCTACCTCGCTGTCGCCGTTGCCGTCGCTGCACTGAAACAGGAAAAGGTCAGCCGCATCGTTCTGACCCGCCCGGCGGTCGAGGCCGGCGAAGCCCTCGGCTTCCTCCCGGGCGATCTCCAAGAAAAGATCCTCCCGTATCTCCGCCCGCTCTACGACGCCCTCTACGACATGCTCGAGCTCGAAGAGATCCAGAAATACATGGACCGGGGAGTCATCGAGATCGCCCCCCTGGCCTACATGCGCGGACGCACACTGAACAACTCGTTTGTCATTCTCGACGAGGCCCAGAATACCACCGCCGAGCAAATGTTTATGTTCCTCACCCGCATCGGTGCCGGTTCGCGCTGCGTCATCACCGGTGATCGCACTCAGATCGATCTCCCCAGAAACAAACTCAGCGGACTCATCGAGGCCGTCGATGCTCTCCGCGATGTGAACGGCATCGGCATGCATTTCTTCACCGAGCAGGATGTGGTCCGTCACCCGCTCGTCCAGGCCATCATCGTCGCCTACAAGGACCACCGGGGCTCGAAAGAAAGCAGGATCTAATCGCCATGTGGGACTTTTTGAGACGCCGCCGATTGGTGGAAAAGGGCATGGCCTGCGTGAAAAAACGCCGGACCGTTGCCGAAAATGAATTCGCCGAGGCCCTCCAATCGGGCTGGGCGGTTCGATCGATTCTCCTCGGCGCCTTCGTCTGCGGACTCGCTCTCCTGATCTTTACCGGACATCAGGACGAGCCGACCAAAAAATTCCTCCTCTGCCTCCTCATCTTCGTCACCGCCGTCACCCAGCTCTGGATCAACCACCCCCAGACCCTGGCCGTTAACTCCCGCCTCGGACTCATGCTCGGCGTCATGCTCGGCCAGCTCGCCGCCATCAAGCTCACCCTCATGCAGGCCGCATCAGGAAATATCGATCTCCAGCTCGCGCCACTTCTCGTCCCCTACGCCTTAGCCCCGCTCGTCCTCTCGGTCATGCTTGGACGCAATCACGGCCTCTACGCCGCCGTCTTCACCAGCCTGTGGGGATCGCTTCTCGTCGGCCGAATCGATCCGGTTTTCCTCGTGATCTCTCTCATCACCGGGTTCATCGCGGTTTACGTCACCTTCCAAGTCCGCCGCCGAAGCCGCCTGATCCGGGCCGGTGTCTATGTTGGCATCGCCACATGGGTCCTGGCGGCCACCTTCGGCCAAATCGGTCCCGTTATCTGGGAAATGCCGGCCCAAACCGATTGGCGAATGGTCGGCCTCCAAAGCCTCGCCGCCATCGCTACCGGGATCGGCACCGCCATTGTCGTCAGCGGTCTCCTACCCGTGCTCGAAAACCTCTTCAAAATCACAACCGACATCTCGTGGCTGGAGATGAGCGACCTCAACCACCCGCTCCTCAAGCGCATGAGCCTCGATGCGCCGGGCACTTACCACCACAGCTTGGCCGTGGCGAACCTCTCAGAGGCCGCCGCCGAGGCCGTTGGAGCCAATCCCACGATCTGTCGGGTCGGCTCGTATTTCCACGACATCGGAAAACTCGTCAAGCCGGACTACTTCACAGAGAACATGTCCCCGGGACACAATCCCCACGACGACCTCACCCCGACGATGAGCGCGATCATTATCATCGCCCACGTCAAGGAGGGCGTCGACCTCGCCCTCAAGAACAAACTCAATACCGAAATCATCGACATCATCCGCCAGCATCACGGCACCTCCCTCGTCTCCTACTTCCACAAACGCGCCCTCCAACAACAGGACGATGCCCGGCTCGGCGGCAAGATCATGAACATGCGCGATGACGATGTGCCGGACGTCCGCGAAGAAAGCTTCCGCTACCCCGGCCCCCGGCCGCAGTCGAAGGAATCCGCCCTCGTCAGCCTCGCCGACGCCATCGAGAGCGCCTCGCGCAGCATCGAACGCCCGAGCCCCCAACGCATCGAAGACCTCGTTAACGGAATCGTTGAAGACCGCATCGCGAGCCACCAACTCGACCAGTGCCCGCTCACCCTCGCCGAGATCCACCGCGCCGCCGAGAGCTTCCGCTTTACCCTCGTCAACATGCTCCACGCGCGCATCGCCTACCCGAAGCGTGAAGAAAAAGAACACCCGACCGAAAAACGCGAACAAAAATCCGCTGCCTGAGGTCACGATTTTCCACCGCCAGCGCAGCACTCGCTACGCCGCGGATCGCCTCGAGCGCATCGTCCGCGCTGCACTCCCGCACTGCCTGATGGTCTCGCACCGGCTCGGCGGCCCACTCCATCGGCTCCGCGGTATCGAGGTTTCTCTCCTCGGAACCCGTCGCATGGCATCGATCCATCGTGAGTTTCTTGGCATTTTTGGCGCCACGGACGTCATCACGTTCCCCTATGGAGAAATCACCGTCTGCGCTCCCGTCGCCGCCGCCCGCGCCCGCGAGTTCCGCAACTCCACCACCACCGAACTCGCCACCTACATCATCCACGGACTCCTCCACCTCGCCGGCCAAGACGACATCACCCAGCCCGAAGCGGCCCAAATGGCCCGCCTCCAACAAAATATCCTCACCCGAGCCTGCGAGAGACCCCTAAAACGAGATTCCAAATCGGCCCGCGATTGAAGCCCCGCAAACGCCGCCCCCCTTCGAAGATTTTTCTCCCTCTCCGGCACGTGGAATGCTTCATGATCGCGAGACGATGAATTTCAAGTTCCGACTTCCGGCCCTGCATTGGCAGATTGCCATCGCCATGGTGCTCGCGATTGCCGTCGGGCTGTGGGCTCCTCGCGAGATCGGCCCGGTCAAGGTGGTGGCCGTTCTGGACTTTTTGGGGACTCTTTTCCTGCGAGCGCTTCAAATGCTCGTCGTTCCGCTCATCCTGACCTCGGTCATTTCCTCGCTCGCCAAAGCTGCGGGCGGAAGCCACGCGGGACGCCTCGGATGGAAGACCGCGCTCTATTACTGCTCGACAGGTTTGCTCGCGATCCTGACGGCTCTCCTCGTCACAAACATCATCAAACCCGGAGCGGTTCCCCCGGAAGTTTCACAAACTCTGATCAGTGCGGCCAAGATCGACGCGAGCGGAACGGCGGCTCAGCTTGGGTCACACGGCGCGCCGGAAATGGCCGGGATTTTTCTACGAATGGTGCCCGAGAATGTTTTCGCGGCCTTCACGAGAAATGCCGACATGCTCTCGATTCTTTTTTTCGCCATCCTAGTCGGCCTTTTTTCCGCCCGCCTGCCAGAGGATCGCCGCAAGCCCTTCGCGGAGTGGTGGGGAACATTTTTTGACGTGATGATGGAGATCACCCACTGGGTCCTCCGGTTCGCGCCCATCGGGATCTTCGGCCTTATCGGGGAGACCGTCCTGACCACAGGTGTCGCATTCCTCGGTCCCGTCGCGAAGTTTGCGCTTTGCGTGGTCATCGCCCTGCTCATTCATATGGTATTCACCCTCAGCATCGTCCTGCGACTGTTCGGAACCAGCCCCCGTGCGCATTTCAAGGCGATGAGTCCAGCGCTCCTAACAGCCTTCAGCAGTGCGTCATCGGCGGCAACTCTCCCGGTCACGATGGACTGCCTCAAAAATCGTGGCGTCTCCGAGCGAGTCCGGGGATTTTTCCTACCCGTTGGGGCAAATATCAACACCGACGGCACCGCCCTCTACGAATGTGCCGCCGCACTTTTTATCGCACAAATCTACGGCATTGATATTACCCCAACCGTCCAGTTCACCGTCGTCCTCTTGGCTCTGCTCACGTCGGTTGGCGTGGCCGGGGTTCCGGCGGCAAGCCTTGTCGCGATCGTCATCATCCTCAATGCCATCGGCCTGCCACTGGAAGCCATCGGGCTCATCCTCGCGACCGATCGCATCCTCGATATGGCCCGCACGTCGGTAAACGTTTATGGTGACAGCGTCGGGGCGGCGGTCATCGCCAAATCCGAGGGCGAGAAACTCGTCGAGACCTAGACGAGTTGGTGGCTCTCGGGCTGCATCACCACTTCGCTCAAGACCAGATGGGGCGGCGCATCGATGGCCTGAAGGATCAAATCGGCCGCGGTTTCGACCGGAATCATCTTGTCCCGCTGCACGGCCATCGAGATCCCATCCCAAAACGGACTGTCCACTCCTCCCAGATGGAACAGACAAAACCGAAGCCCGCTGCGCTGATACTCCTGCGCGAAGCATTTGATCATGCCGGTCACCGCATATTTGCTCGCAACATAGGCCGAGGCATTTCGCATCGGGGCTTTCCCCAGGATCCCAGGAATCGTGATAAACAAGCCGCGCTTACTCGCGGCCATGACCCGACAGGCATCCCGGGCGAGGAGGAAGGTGGCACGGGTATTGACGTTCATCACATGGGTAAACTCGGCATCCGTCGTCTCAGCCGCCGCCTTGATCAACCCAATTCCCGCACAATGGACGACGGCGTCGATCCCACCCATCACAGTCGCGGCGCGGGAGACAAGTTCCTCACTCGCGCCAGGAACGGTGAGGTCGGAGGCAACGAGCTCGGCATCCGCGCCCAGGCTCTCAAGCTTCTCGAGTGAACGCCCATGGAGCGTGAGTTGGACCCCGCGCTCGGCGAGCCGGCCAGCCACAGCGCGTCCGATTCCACTCGAGGCCCCGGTAATCAGAATTTTATCCATGCCGATGATACGAGACCGTCCCTCCGACGGATCCTCAAAGTAATGCCCACAACGTCACGGATCCCGATCCGGGCGCAAAATCTGGCTGGCGGTCAACTCGATGGATTGCGGTCCCACTGGGAAGCTCGGCTCGCACCAGCGATTCCAGGTCCACGGCATCCCATCCACGGAAGTTGGTGGAAACAAGAATCGCCGCCCCTGGCTGACAAACCTCCGCGGCCATCCGGATCAAACCCGGCAGATCTCTCGCGATCTGGAAAGTCTTCCGTCCGCTGGCCCGACCGAATGTGGGCGGATCAATGATCATCGCATCAAACAAATCTCCTCTCCGCATCAACCGACGCAAGTATTCCCCGGCATCGTCCACAACAAACCGATGGCCGGCGAGGTCGATCCCGTTTCCCGCGAAATTCCTCTTCCCACGCTCCAAGGCGGCCTTCGAGACATCGACACTCGTCGTCCGAGCCCCGACCGAGGCAGCAGCGACTGAGAAGGCACACGTGTAGGAAAAAAGATTCAAAACATGACCCGGACGCCGCCCTTGCAAAAACTCCCGGTTCGCCCGCTGGTCGCAAAACAAACCCGGCGAATAACTCGCCGCCAGATCAACCTCATACCTCAGCCCCGACTCCAAGACGACCTCCCGCGAATCTCCTCCGTCGCCCCAGACCAGCACGGGCTTATCAGCCTCCCCGGGCGTGCGAACAAGTCGTCGCCCAAAAACCCTCCGGCACTCCCAACCGAACCCGCTCGCGACACTGCGCAACTCCGCGCTCAGCCGTTCGATCTCGACCGCCGATACCGCTGAGACGAGTGCGGACTCTCCGAATCGTTCGACCGCCGATTCGCCCAGACCATACAGCCGGTAGGCAGTGGTCCCACCCGTCTCCAATTCGCGAAAGACCGACGGCTTGATCCAACCCGCACTCACGCGACGTGGACAAAGGGCGGCATCGGACAGTCGAGCGTATCCGCAATCGCGCGCAGCAATTCGACCTGCGGATCATTGACATGACCATCGTGCATCACGACCGCGCCGCACGCGGTCAACACCGTCCGCTTCACATCAGGCGAGGCCTCGGCGATTCGGTTCAGGGCTTCATCAAAAGCGGTCAGCGCGATCACTTCGGTTCGCTCAAGCGGAAACGCCGCCGGCTTCACGAGCAATTCGGCAACGCCCGTCCGAAATGCCTCGTCCCGCTCTTCCGCCGCCCCGGGCTCCGCCGCCGCCAACGCCGACAGCAAAACACCGACGTCCGGCAGGATGGGGAGGACCGACTTAAAACGAACCACGGAACCGGTCGTATTCGAAAAAAACAAATCCAAGTGCCGCACCAAAATTTTCTGCAACGTATATTCGAAAAGCTGGATCTGCCCGTCGGCCTCGACGAACTTCCGCACCATCTCGCGAAAGGTCTCATACTGGTCGTGGGAAAGACTCCTCAGTGTCGGGATCGCCAAGTCAATCAACGCAATCTTCTGCGCAGACGAAAGCTCGGCCAACTTTCCCGCCAAGTCCAAAACCTCACCTCGCGCCGCCGGTGCAACCAAGGCAATCTGTCGCTCGCGCACCGCGGCGTCCCCGGAAATCAACAGCGCGAAAACCAGCGAGCACGCCCCGTGAATCTCTCGCACCACTTTCATCGAGAAATCCGGCAGACTCCCAAGCAACGCCGCCGCCGCCACCATCTGCGGCTGCCCGGGCATGAGAAGCTCGGCGAGGCGTCCCCCGGGTTTGGTCGTGGCCGCTTTTTTCCCCGCCGGCATCTCGACCGGCGCTGACGCTTTGGCAGCGGCCACATCGAATCCAGGTGCGATTCGCTCGATCCGCTCCTCAATAGGCGGATGCGTCGCAAACAATGCCATCCAGGCATCTCCGGTCCCGTTTCCAAAAAACATGTGGCTCGCCTCCTCGGCCCGCGGGCTCTCGATTCGCGAAGAAAACGTGCTGATCTTCGCCAGCGCTCCCGCCAGGCCCTCGGGATTTCGCGTGTATTGCACCGACGACGCATCGGCCAAAAACTCTCGTTCGCGGCTCACGGCGGCCTTGATCAGCTTTCCAAAAAACACCCCAATCCACCCGACCAAATACAACGCTAGGCCGCCAATCAAAAACGCAAACCCGACCGACACCGCCGACCGTCCATCCCGGGAACTCGATCCCTCCGAGGAAAAGGCCCCCATCCGCATCGCAAACCCGCCGATCAGCGCCAAAAAGAGAATCCCGTTTAAGACCCCGATCAACCGCAGGTTCAATCGCATGTCCCCATGCAGAATGTGGCTGAACTCATGCCCAATCACTCCCTGCAGTTCGTCGCGCGAGAGCCGTTCCAAGCACCCTCGCGTGACGCCGATGGCCGTATCCCCGGGTCCGTGTCCCGCCGCAAACGCATTGATCGCCGACCCCTCCAACACATAGAGCTCCGGCACCGGAACACCCGACGCCAGCGACATTTCCTCGACCACGTTGATGAGCCGTCGTTCGGCCGGATCCACCGAATTCAAATCCACCGGCACCCCGCCCAGCATCGCTGCCACAGCGCGTCCGCCCTGCGAGAGCTCGATCGTCTTCACCACGCTCCCAAGAATCACCGCCCCGACCACCCCGACTGCCGTGAGCCCGAATGCCTCCACGTCCCAAAGCGAATACCCGAGCACCATGGAGAAAACGACATGCAGCGTCAGAATGATCCCGACCACGGCCAAAACAAAATACACCACCAAAAGCGAAGTCCGCCGTTGCGCCTGTGCCTGCCTTTCGAAAAAGTCCATCTCCGCCAATCTGCCGCATTCCCTCCCGAGCGTCAAAAGCGATTCTGGCTCGGTTCTTGGAAACGTATTGACGGATGCCTCTTCGTGACCAATGAAGTCAGGAACGCATGAAGCCCACCGCGACCCGCACGGACTACGATGTCGCCATTCTCGGCGGCGGCCCGGCCGGCAGCACGGCAGCCGCTTTGCTGGCCCGCGCTGGGAGACGGGTGGTGGTTTTTGAGCGCGAGAAGTTCCCGCGATTCCACATCGGCGAGTCGCTCCTGCCCCGGAGCATGGCGACCCTGGCCCGGTCCGGCGCACTGCCGAAAGTCGAGCAGGCGGGCTTCATGAAAAAATTCGGCGCCGAGATCGCCTCGGGCTGCGGGACGTCGGAGTCGCGGTTCTATTTCCGCGATGGTTTCCGACCCCAGAGCGAATCGGCATTCCAAGTGCCCCGCGCGGAATTCGATAAACTTCTCCTCGACCATGCGGCGGAGTGCGGAGCGGAAGTTCGTGAGGAGACCCCGGTCGAGAGTGTGGACTTTTTCCCCGACCATTCAGAAGTGAAGCCTGCTGGTTCAGCCGGGCCGATCACGTGCCGGTATGTCCTCGATTGCACGGGCAGGAATTCTTTTCTCGCGACGAAGTTTGCGTCGAAGCAGAACTACCCGGGATTGGATAAAATCGCGGTCTATGCCCATTACGAGAACGTCGCGCGTCCGGCCGGAATCGACGGCACACTGACCCGAATGGTTCGCGCGAAAGATCGCTGGTTTTGGATGATCCCACTCACGGAAACAAAAATGAGCGTTGGCGTCGTGATGGATACCGCCGTTTTCCGGAATGCCAAAACGACGCCGGAAGCCATGTTGGAGCAAAGCGTCGCGTCATTGCCGGTGATGACGGACCGCATGCGCGGGAGCCTCCTTGCGACAAAGGTTCACGTGAGCGGCGACTATTCCTACACGAACAAAGTCCTGAGCGGCCCCCGGTGGCTGACCGCGGGGGACGCCGGTGGCTTCATCGATCCCGTCTTCAGCAGCGGAGTCTTCCTCGCGATCCTCGGTGCCGAACAAGCGGCGGATGCCCTCGAAGCCGCCCTCGCCAATCCGGCCTGTGCGACAAAAAAATTCGCCCGGCATGCGAAAAAATTGCAGACCGTCATCAGCCTCTACCTCCGCTTTGTCCGCGCATGGTATCGGCAGGAATTCATCGAAACTCTGATGAGTCCGCGCGAGTTTTTCGGAATCGTCCCGGCCGTCAACGCCGTCCTCGCCGGCAATACCGGCGCGGAGTTCGCCCTCCGCTGGCGCCTCGCACTTTTTCAAGTGATCGTTACGATCCAGCGCTTCGTTCCCCTTTGCCCCAGACTCTCACTCCAACCAGCATCCCGATGAAAAAATCCCTGCTCCTCGCCGTCTTCGTCTCCGTCCTTCTCTCCGCTTGTGCGGTGTCGCCGAACTCCGCCCAGTGGGTTCAACCGGTCCATAATCAGGCCGCCGTCTTCCTGTGGAAACACTCCGGCGGCTCGCTCTCCGGAAATGTCATCATCACTTATGATATCTCGGGCAACGTCATGATCCGCGTGCTCAAAGATCTCCCCAAACCGCTGCTGGAGGTTACCTCGACACGCGACGGAAAGTTCTTTGCCTCGGGTCCGCTCTCCGGTGGCGGATGGTCCGGGACGGCGGATCGCGTGCCGGTAAGATTCAGCCTCTGGAAGGCCGTGGCCGAAGCATGGCGGGGTGCGATCCCGGCCCGCGACGGCCCGCAGGAAGTCCACACACAGACCTACCGCGCCGCCATTTGGAAAGTCGGCGGACGCATTCGCGAGTTGAGCGTGAGCTCGAGCGATAATGGCGAGGTGATCCGATTGGTCATGCAGGGTGCTTATCCGAAGGATTCGCCCGCGCCGTCGGCTTCGCGGTAGTATGATTCCATCGGAAAGTCGCCCCTGGATCGAGCGGGCTCTCGAACGCGTCAACGCACTGGCAGATTCCCACGGTTCGCTCCTCGCCTTCGCCGTGATCGCCGTCGGAGCGATCCTTCGCCTCCAGGGCTTGGACCGGCAAAGCTTGTGGATGGATGAGCTTTTTTCGGTGCAGGCGTCGCGCTCTCTCGAGTCCATTTGGGCCTTCTACCAATGGGACCTTCATCCCCCACTCTACTCCCTTCTTCTGTGGGGGTGGACTTCTGTCGTGGGAAACTCGGAGACTGCCGTGCGTTTGCTTTCGGCACTCTGCGGCATCGCGACGCTTGGCGTTACCTGGTTTGTCGGACGGAAAATTCTCGGCGCTCCCGTTGCGCTCGCCTTCCTCGGTCTCATGGCCTTCTCCCAGCGGGCGATCTACTTCTCGCAGGAGGCACGATCCTACGCGCTCCTGATCCTCCTCTGCACAACGTTAGTGATTCTCTGGCTGCCGATGATGGTGAGGAAGGATGCGCTCTCGCAGTCGGACGCGATCGCCTTCTCGGCACTCTCGATCTTGACGGGATGGACTCATTACTACGGGACGATTTTTGTTTTCTCCCTCTGGGGCCTGCTTGTCGGCTTTCGCCTTTTGAGGCCACTGTCCGTCGCGAACCTCCGATGGTTTCTCGGGGGCGCGGCAGTTTTTCTCTCCTGCATCGGTGAATATTTTTTTCACAATCGGTTCATCGGGCAATCCGAGTTGCCGTTCCACGCGGAGATGGCAAGCCTCTGGCGGGACTTGCCGCTCTTTTTTTTCGGAACGCCGTTTGCCATCGGCGCATTTTTTGTTCTGGCCGTAGGCCTCGCCCTCTGGCGATGGCGCCGACCGCATGGTGCGGACGATGCAACCCACCTCCGATCGATCGGCTGGCTGCTCGCACTGTGCGCCTCGGTAACGCTCGCTGCGCTCTTGCTGAATGTGTTTCGAAACTCATTTTCGGCAAGAAACATTCTGGTTCTCCTGCCGGTCGTGCTCGGCATTTCGGCCATCGGACTCGCGGGCTTGTCCGGCCGCTTTCGTTCCACTTGGGCCGCACTGGCCTGCGTCGCGGCTTGCAGCCAGTTCTTGGCCTCCGCGCCGTGGTATTGGCGGGGTCAGGGTAAACAGCAGTGGCGTGAGGCGGCGGTTGTCGCGAGCAACGAGGCCACCGACCGATCCCTTGTCGCGACCGTGGCGAACTTTGATTTCCAAAGAAGCGCGATCCCGGCTTACGACATCGAGGGTGATGCTTGGGGATACTATCTCCAACGAAGTCCGACTCTCAAACGCCTTAACGAGGAGAGTCGGATCTTCCAGATAGCTTCCGCGGAGTTGCCTTTGCTTGTCCGGGAGTCTGAAACTCTGAACGCCGACAAGCTGATCGTTGTCCGGGCCCATTCCTCGGAGACCGCAGCTGTTTCCGCGGAGATCGAGGCACTCGGACGGCCGTTCCGTCATGTTCCGCTTGTGAAAAGCGATGTCTGGATTGTCAGCTTGAAGTAGCCTGCCAACCGAAAAATCGACCACAATCTCACTGGACTTGGCCTGCCGAAGTCGCCGTGCGGCTGATTGTCCACTTGACGTCAGGGTGAGACGGGGCTTTCTTTGCGCGAATCTCAATGAAGACATCTCCTCTTTTCACGATCCTGGCACTTGGAGTCCTCCTCGGGGGCTGCGCGTCTTATGATACGCGGCTAACGAGTTCGGCAACCCGATACCTCGGACAGGACGGGTCGATCATTTCCCGTTCGAGCGAGTCGGCTCTGGCGGAAAAAAATTCCTACTGGGATGGCGATGGCGTCAGCGGATCTCCATCAATCGTCATCGACCTCTCGGAGCAGACATCCTCTTTCTACAAGGGCTCGAAGCTCGTCGGCGTCTCAGCCATTTCCACCGGACGCGAGGGCTTTGCCACACCCACCGGGTCATACAAGATCATCCAGAAGAAAGAGGATTATGCCTCGAACCTCTACGGCGACTATGTGGATGCTGCCGGGAACGTTGTCGTGAAAAATGTCGGCATCAAAAAAGACCCGATGCCTCCGGGAACATCATTCCGCGGCGCTCCGATGCCGTATTGGATGCGCCTGACGAACGGCGGAGTGGGAATGCACCGCGGATTCCTGCCCGGTGTGCCCGACAGCCACGGTTGCATACGCATGCCGGAGAAAATGGTGAAGATTTTCTTCGCCAATGTCTCAGTCGGCACCCCGGTTCGCGTCGTCAACTAAAACATCGGTCAGACCGAGTAGGTCGTCGACGAAGTGGTTCCGCCATGGCCGGTCCAATTCGTGTGGAAAAATTCCCCCCGCGGTTTGTCCACTCGCTCGTAAGTATGGGCACCAAAATAATCTCTCTGGGCCTGGAGAAGATTGGCTGGCAAAACCGCTGAGCGGTAGCTGTCGAAAAATGCGAGCGCCGTGCTGAAGGCCGGCACTGGGATCCCACGCTTCGCGGCAATCGAGACGACGTTGCGCCAACCTTTCTGGCACTTCTTGATCTCTCCGCGGAAATAGTCGTCCAAAAGAAGATTGGTTAGCTTGGGGTTCTTATCGAACGCAACTTTGATCTTGCCGAGGAATTGCGAGCGAATGATGCACCCTCCGCGCCACATCAAGGCAATGCCGCCCCAGTTGAGATTCCATTTGTATTCCGCAGCCGCCGCGCGCATGAGCATGTAGCCTTGGGCGTAACTGATAATTTTCGAGGCATAGAGCGCCAGTCGGATGTCTTCAATGAGGGCCTGACGCTTCGCAGGAACGTTCGCCCCGGGGATCGCGGACTTCGGTCCCTTAAGTTTGCGGGAGGCTTTCACACGCTCCTCTTTCAACGCCGAAACGCACCGAGCGTAAACAGCTTCCGCCATCAGCGTGATGGGAATACCCAGATCGAGAGAGTTGATCACCGTCCACTTGCCCGTGCCTTTCTGGCCCGCGGTATCGAGGATCTTGTTGACGAGCGGCGTTCCGTCCTCGTCCATTTTGGCGAGGATGTCGCGTGTGATCTCGACAAGATAACTGTCGAGTTCGCTTTTGTTCCACTCGGCAAAAACTTCATGCATCTCCTGCTCGGTCAGACCAACGCCGTTCTTCAGAAGGTTATAGGCTTCACATGTGAGTTGCATGTCGCCGTATTCGATACCGTTGTGGACCATCTTGACATAGTGCCCAGCACCGCCCTCGCCGACCCAGTCACAACAGGGCACACCGCCATCGACTTTTGCGGCGACGGATTGAAAGATTTCCTTCACATGCGGCCAGGCCGCCGGAGAGCCTCCCGGCATGATGCTCGGTCCACGCCGAGCACCTTCTTCACCGCCCGAAACTCCCGTGCCGATGTAGAGAAGCCCGCGGTCTTCGAGATATTTCTGACGACGGTTGCTGTCCTCGAAAAGGGAATTTCCTCCGTCGATAATGATATCGCCGGGCTCGAGGTAAGGAATGAGCTGTTCGATGAAGTCATCCACGGGCTGGCCCGCCTTCACGAGCATCATCACGCGACGGGGGCGCTTGAGTTTCGAAACAAGTTCTTCAATCGAGTGCGCCCCCTGCACGTTCGTGCCCTTGGCCTCATTCGCCAAAAACTCATCGACCTTCGATGTTGTTCGATTGTAGACGACGACCGTGTGGCCGTGGTCATTCATGTTGAGGACGAGATTTTGGCCCATGACAGCGAGCCCAATCAGGCCGATGTCTCCTTGAGGTGAGTTGGATATCATAGTTTTTTATGTCGGTGGGAGCGCGAACGATGCGGCAGAATCGCCTACTTCAGGCTGGTGGCTCCTGCGCCGACCTTTGAGAGAATCACCGGATCGATCCTCTGTTCAAGCAAACATCCTGAAAAATCGCTTTCGCCGCAGAGGGATGACGGATTAACTGCGTTGACTCGTCTTACGCCCATCATGCCTGCCATCCTTGCCCTAGACATTGGAACATCTTCCGTGCGCTCGGCCATTTTTGAGGCCTCGGGCGAACTCCGTGCAACGACACTCTCACAGGCGTCCTGTCAACTGCTGACGGCGACGGACGGCCGCGCCGAGATGGACGCAGACGGACTCCTGAAAATCGTCAGGCGCTGCCTGCTGTCGACCCAAAAGCATGGAGCGGATGTCCTTGCCGTCGGCGTGTCGTGCTACTGGCACAGCCTCTTGGGAACGGACTCCGAGGGACGCCCCCTCACGCCCATCTACACGTGGGCGGATTTCCGATGCCGTGAAGATGCCGCAGCGCTCCGCGCCGAATTGAGCGAGAAATCGGTTCATGCCGAGACCGGCTGCATGTTGAGGACTTCGTTCTGGCCGGCGAAGCTCCGCTGGATCCGGCGGACAAAGCCTGCTCTTTTTCGCAGGGTCAAGCGCTGGATGTCCCCCGCCGAGTGGCTCCAGCTTCAGATCACAGGTTCAACGACCTGCGCCCATGGAATGGCTACCGGAACCGGGCTCTATGACCCGAAAACCATGACTTGGAGCCCGAGGATGCTGGAAGTAACCGGACTCCGCGCGAGCCAGCTCAACGAGATCTCTGACCGTCCCTCGACCTGGCGGGGCACATCTTGGTATCCCGCGATCGGCGACGGCGCGGCGAGCAACCTCGGATCGGATGCCACCGGACCCGGCACAGCCGCAATCAACGTGGGAACGAGTGCTGCCGTGCGAGTTGTGCGGAATTCGGGTCCGGTGCGGGCACCTTTCGGGCTTTTCTGTTATCGCATCGATCAGACACGGTTTCTCATCGGCGGAGCGGTCAGCAATGCCGGGAGCCTTCATGCCTGGAGCCTCCGCGAGCTTCGGGTGACTCAAAACCCGGAGTCTCTGGAGGAGGAATTGGCCCGCCGACCAACCCCCAAGCATGGTCTGCTCGTCCTTCCCTTCTGGAGTGCCGAGCGTGCTCCGGAATGGAACGAGCACTCGCGGGGATCGATCCATGGCATCACCCATGCCACGTCGGCGATCGACATCCTGCAAGCGGTCACCGAGGCCTTCCACTTCCGGATCGCACGAATCGCCGATCTCGTCGCAGACGGCCCGAATGGCCGGTGGATTGTATCCGGCGGGATCCTGCACTCGCCGACCGCCATCCAGCGCCTCGCGAACGTGATGGGACGGACGCTCCACCCGAACCCCGAGCGTGAGGCCTCACTGCGCGGGGCGGCGATTTTCGCGATGGAAAAATCCCATCTCAAGCCAACCGATGCCCCCCTCCGCCGTCGGATCCTCCCCTCCAAAAAAGTCCACACCCTCTACCTCGCCGAACGCGCCAAAGCCGATGCCCTCGCCCAAAGACTCTCCTGAGGCCAAAGCGCCCACTCTCAAGATCAACGAGATCTACCAATCGATCCAGGGCGAGAGCACCTGGGCGGGTCTGCCATGCATTTTTATTCGGCTCACGGCTTGTGATCTCCGGTGCACCTACTGCGATACGGAATATGCCTTCTACGAGGGAAAGAAACGCCTTGTTTCCGAGATCCTCGCGGAGGTCCTCGCCATGGACTGCCCACTTGTGGAGGTCACCGGCGGCGAACCACTGCTTCAAAAAAACGTCCTCCCGCTGATGGCTTCCCTGTGTGATTCCGGGAGGACGGTTCTCATCGAGACGAGCGGTGCCCACGACATCGCGACCATTGATCCTCGCGTCCACCGGATCATGGATCTGAAGTGCCCCGACTCCGGCGAGTCGTCCCGCAATCGCTTCGAAAACATCCCCCATCTCACGAGCCGCGATGAAGTGAAATTCGTCATCGGATCCCGAATCGATTACGAGTGGACTCGTGAACAAATCGCCACTCACAACCTTGCGGCCCGCTGCGGCTGCGTTTTGCTGAGCCCGGTTTTTGGACGCATCGAGCCGCGGGAGATCGTCGATTGGATGCTGGCCGACAAACTTCCGGCCCGCTTCCAAGTCCAGATGCACAAAATGATTTGGGAACCGCGCGCCCGGGGAGTATAAATACCAGTTCATGAAAGTCCGCCTCGCCAAAGATTTTATCGTCGAAGCCGCCCAGAGCCTCCCGAACGTTCCCGCCGGGCACAAGTGCTCGCGCCTCCACGGCCACACCTTCACGATTGAGATCGTGGTCGAGGGCGAAGTGAACCCCGAAACCGGCTGGCTCTACGACCATGCTGAGATCAGCAAGGCCATGAAACCGCTCGTCGCTCAACTCGATCACGCCTACCTCAACGACATCCCAGGACTCGAAAATCCCACCATCGAACTCATGGCCGGCTGGCTCTGGAAAAAACTCCTCCCCTCGCTCCCGGAACTCGCCGAAATCGTCATCCACGAGACACCCTCAGCCCGCTGTTCCTACCGTGGGGAATAGTGACTTTTCCTCAGAGCTTCACCTCGGCCGCAGCCAGCAACTCGACAAATCTCGCAGGGTCCGACACGCCGAGTAGCTTGTTGAGTAATTCCTTGTCGCGACAAAGCCGCGCGATGGCGCCGACGATTCGAAGATACTCGGAATCGAAAGCGGCTGGGATTCCCGCAACAAAAACCAACTTCACCCGCTCCCCGATCTGAGGCGAGACGAGCCCCTCCGCCGAACGTCCGACCGCCATCACGAGCGACTGGACGGAATTCGTCCTCCCATGGGCGATACAAACCCCGCATCCGTCGCAGGCGAGCGCGGGAGCATTACGGGCGCGGACAGCCTCCCGGAGAGCCGGCCATTCGGTGACACGAGGGTCACCATTGAGCTTCGACAACACCTCATCGACTCCCGCTGCCTGATCTCGGGAAGTGAGCGCGAGGTTGATCTGGGCCGGGGTAAGAATCTCGGAAATGGCACTCATAGATTGCTCCCGCTCCACTTCAGTTTTTGTCGGAGCACCTCGCTAAAGGAACGCTCCGGAAGCATCGCCAGCGGGAGGCTCCGGTCGCTCTTGGAAAGTGACAACACGTCCCCCACCCCCATTTCACATGTCTCCTGACCATCGACATTCACGAAAACGTTCTGACCAGCCTCGGAGAGCGCGATCTCGATGTTCGACGAATCGCTCACGACAACGGATCGGTTGGTGAGCACGTGGGGGCAGATTGGCGTGATGACGAAACTTCCGGAGTCGGGCATCAGGATGGGACCGCCTGCCGACAGCGAGTAGGCGGTCGAACCCGTCGGCGTGGCAATGATGAGGCCGTCGGCATTATATTCCGTGAGCACCTCGCCGTCGATAGCGACACGGATTCGAACGAGTTCCGACCGCTCGCCACGACCGACCACGGCATCGTTCAGCGCTTGAAACCGCCGGACCTCGCCGCTGGAGCGCTCCAGACGCACATCGATCAACCGGCGGGGGCTTAAAATGTAATCCTTGTCCCGAAGGCTCTCGACCGCGCGATGGACTTCGCTCGGTCCCAGGCACGTGAGGAACCCGAGGGATCCGATGTTGATCCCGAAAATCGGCGGGAGGGTCGCCCGGATCTTGTGAACAACCCGGAGAATCGTGCCATCGCCGCCCATCACGACTAGAAGTTCGCACCGCTCGGCCAGCGCGGCTTCGTCGAGATCGGATTCGAGTCCGGCAAGACTGGCGGTCTCCCGTTCAATCAGGAATGGAACACCAGCCTGCGCCAACCCACTCGTCATCGCCTGAACAACGGCACGGGCGGCGGGCTTCTCGGAATGTGCAAAGATTCCGATCATTGCTTCCGAATGTGTGCGAGAAACTCGACATTGCCGTCCCGTCCGGTGATCGGGGATTCGCAGGAGTCCATCCAGTGATGCCCGGAACGCGACACAAAATCGCGGATTTTTTCGACCGCGCGCAGCCTCGCCTCGCCATCGCGCACGATCCCGCCACGACCGACATCGGCACGGGCGAGTTCGAACTGAGGCTTGATGAGAACAACCATATCGGATTCGGGACTTAACAACTCAAAAACTGCGGGAAGAACCAATGTCAACGAGATAAAACTCACGTCGGCGACACCCAGCGAAGGCGAAGGATCAAAATCTGCTGCCTGAAGATACCGCGCATTCACCCCCTCCCGCACATCCACCCGGGGATCATTTCGCAGCCGCCAATCCAGCTGCCCGTGGCCGACATCGACGGCATAGACCCTCGCCGCACCACGCTGCAAAAGACAATCCGTAAACCCTCCGGTCG
Organism: Terrimicrobiaceae bacterium; assembly: GCA_049317665.1. Taxonomy (GTDB): domain Bacteria; phylum Verrucomicrobiota; class Verrucomicrobiia; order Chthoniobacterales; family Terrimicrobiaceae; genus JBBRHN01. The sequence continues at coordinate 87,918 of JBMOHW010000002.1, forward strand.
AGGCTCCCACATCGATACAGGTGCGTCCCACGGGGTCGATCCGAAACGTATCGAGCGCCCCCTCGAGCTTCAGCCCGCCACGCCCGACAAACTTTTCCTTCGCCGCCAGAACGATCCCGGCATCGGCAGAAACCAGCGTCCCGGCTTTCACGACGGGATGGCCATCGACCAAGACTTGGGCAGCCATAATGGCCCGGCGTGCCTTTTCGCGGGAGTCGATGAGACCGCGCTCGACCAGCGCGACATCCAAGCGGGACTTGCCAGACATTGTCAGTGCCTGTCACTGTGACGGCTTCGAACCCGTCCGTAACTCTTTTTTTATGCCAGATGATGAATTGAAGGCGCGCATCAAGGAAATGATGGTCTCCAGCCTGATGCTCAAAATGCCGCCCGGCGAGATCGCCGACAACACTCCGCTTTTCAGTCCCACCGGGCTCGCGCTGGACTCGATTGACGCCCTCGAACTCGCCGTCGCGATCGAGAAGACATTCGGCGTCGCCACACCGAGTGCCGAGGTCGCCCGCAAGGCCTTCGTCAGCGTCAACACGATCGCCGAGCACATCAAATCCCAAAAGCCTGTCGGATAATTCACAAGTTTGGGATTGATCCCAGTCAAGCCCTCGACCAAACACGCAGAAGCGCGGACAATGGCCCGCTTTTTGCTTCTAACCAACATTCCCATGAGCAATCCCGAAAATCACCCCGTTCCGATCGAGAACTTCATCCTCAATCAGCTCAAGTTCAGTCTCGCACGGGACCGCTCGACCGCGTCGACGCGAGATTGGTGGATCGCCACGTCGAAGGCCGTGCAGAGCATCATCATCGAACGGATGATCGACACCCAGCACGAGCATCACGGAAAAAACGTCCGCCGGGTTTATTATCTCTCCCTGGAATTCTTGATGGGTCGTCTTTTCGTCAACAGCATGCACAGCGCGGGTGTGCTCAAGGAGGTCGAGGCCGCCTTGGAGCATCTTGGTCTCGATATCGAAGAACTCCGGAAGGAAGAATACGACATGGCCCTCGGCAATGGCGGCCTCGGTCGCTTGGCCGCTTGCTTCTTGGATTCGCTGGCCACGCTGGATCTCCCGGCGATCGGCTACGGCATCCACTACCAATACGGGCTTTTCAAACAGGAATTCCGAAACGGCTACCAAGTCGAGCTCCCCGACGCCTGGATGCAATACGGCACCCCTTGGGAAATCGTCCGCCCGGAACACACCACCGAGATCCCGGTCTACGGCCACGTCGAGAACATCTTCGACGACTTGGGAAACTACGTCCCGAAGTGGGTCGGGTGGAAAAAAATTCTCGGTGTGCCCTACGACATTCCGATTCCGGGATTCGGCACAAAAACCGTCAATTTCCTCCGCCTCTGGGAGTCGCGCGCCTCGGAAGAATTCAATTTCGATGCCTTCAACAGCGGTGGCTACGATGAGGCGGTCCAGGAGAAGAACCGTAGCGAGACGGTCTCGAAGGTGCTTTATCCAAATGACAAAACCGAGACAGGCAAAGAACTCCGCCTCGTTCAGCAATACTTCTTCGTGGCCTGCTCGCTCCGGGACATCATCCGCCGCTACCAAGTCGACAATTCGGGATGGGAGGCATTCCCCGAGAAGGTCGCCATCCAACTCAACGACACGCATCCAGCTGTGGCCATCGTCGAGTTGCTCAGGCTGCTCCAGGACGAATACGGGCTCAAATGGGAACCTGCGTGGGACATCGTCACCCGCACGTTCGCCTACACGAATCACACCCTCCTCCCGGAAGCTCTGGAAAAGTGGAGCGTGGGACTTTTCCAAAAAGTCCTCCCCCGGCACCTGCAGATCATCTTTGAGATTAACAAGCGGTTCCTCGAAACCGTCGCCGCTCGGTGGCCGGGAGACGTCGAAAAAATACGAGCGCTCTCGCTCATCGAGGAAGGCGACCACCAGATGGTCCGCATGGCTCACCTCTCCGTCGTAGGCAGCCACTCGGTCAACGGCGTGGCCGCACTCCACACCCAACTCCTCAAGGCCAATCTCTTTCCGGAATTTGACGAGCTTTACCCGGGCAAGTTCAACAACAAGACGAACGGCATCACCCCACGCCGCTGGCTCCTGGCCTGCAATCCCCGCCTTAGCGAGTTGATCACCTCAAAAATCGGCGGCGGGTGGGTGCGCGATCTCGAACAGCTTCGCGGCTTGGAACAGTGGGCGGACGACCCGGAATTCCAAAACGCGTTCATGGCGGTCAAACATGCCAACAAAGTCGATCTCGCCGGGGTCATCGCGGACCAATGCGGCGTCGAAGTCGATCCCTCGGCTCTCTTCGACGTCCAGATCAAGCGCCTTCACGAATACAAGCGCCAGCATCTCAACCTCCTCCACATTCTGGCCCTCTACCGCCGCATCCTGCAAAATCCCGAGGCCGAGGTTACCCCTCGCGTTTTCATTTTTGCCGCCAAGGCCGCTCCCGGTTACGACCTGGCGAAGCTCATCATCAAGGCGATCAATGCCGTCGGATCGAAGGTCAATACCGACCCGCGCGTCGCAGGAAAACTGAAGGTCGTATTCCTTCCAAACTATCGCGTCTCCCTCGCCCAGCGAATTGTTCCGGCGGCGGACCTTTCCGAACAGATCTCCACGGCGGGCAAGGAAGCCTCGGGAACCGGCAACATGAAACTCGCTTTGAACGGTTCCCTCACGATCGGCACGCTCGACGGTGCCAATGTCGAAATCCTCGAGGAAGTCGGCGAAGAGAATATCTTCATCTTCGGCAACACGGTCGAGCAAGTCCACGAACTCGTCTCGAAGGGCTATCGCCCGGGCGATTTCTACAACGCCTCGGAGGAACTCCGCGCCGTCGTGGATTGGGTCGGGTCCAACTATTTCACACCGGACGAGCCACCAGGAGTTCTCCGCTCCCTTTGCGACAACTTGATCTACAGCGATCCCTTCCTCTGCCTTGCGGATTTCGAATCTTACAGTGAGGCCCAAAAGAAGGTGTCCGCCGCATTCCAAGATCGATCCCGCTGGGCCAAGATGGCGATCCTCAATACCGCCCGCGTCGGGAAATTCTCCAGCGATCGCACGATCTCGGAATACGCCAAAGACATCTGGCACCTGACCCCAGTGCCCATTCCCTAATCAATCGACATCCCGATCTACCCAGAGACGCTGGCCGCCTTTGAACGGCTGAGAAAGAAACGCAGGAAGCTGAGCCCTTGAATCTCTCGGACTGAGGGCAACCAGGCGTTCACCTCCGCATCGCGAGGCCTTTTTCTATTCGGGTATCTCGACCTCAGCAAGCTGGGGAACGATTTTTTGACGGGCTGCGTTGAGCTCCTTCGCGGTGTCCTCCGTAATGTTGTAAAACCTCCGCGCATACTGCACCGCCTGCAAACCGTTCCCCTTTTTCTCGATCCGCCAAAGGTTCCACTCGGCAAAGAACGGCTCGGTTCCCTCTTCGGAAAACACCAGGAAATCGGCGATATATGAGCCTGCCTCGGCATTTTCCATAACCTGGCCGTTGGCGTTCGGACTGCTGGCCTTGGCGTTCTTAACCAACTGGAAGGCATAGGCGCGAGGGTCGTCGGTGCTGCGATATTCCCGGATCGAGATGAGTGTGGTCCACTTCTCGAAGGTCTCGCCCTTCGTCAGGAACTCCCGGATTCCCGCTTCGTCGCCGCGGAGAAAGTATTCCGCCCCGTCAAAAGAAAATGATGCATCCCCCGCTCGGGCCACTGGCACGGAAAGCATCGTCAGAAGCCCGATCAAGAGACCAAATGTGAGAGAGCGAATGGAATTCATGCGTATTTTTTTGGCCAAGGTGTCGCGCCCCATCGAGCGGCGGGCAAGCCAAAAGAATTCTCGCAACCTGTCGCATTTTTCCTTGATTTTTCCGTGATTGCCTCGAATTTGATCAAAGCTTTCGAATGAAAACCTCGAAATTCTTATTCGCCGCCGTTCTGGGAATGACGTTCTGTTTTCTCGCGGCAATCGCCTCAGCCCAATCTGAGAGTCAGATCCGCCAGTTCCTCCACAGCGCACCAAACACCTATGGTTGGCAGCCAGTCGAGGGCGACATCACTTACGATTTCTTCACCGACGGGCGCCTTCACGTCCAGGGCCCGGACGGCGAGGCGACGATGTGGGAGGGTTCATGGAAGCTCAAGGGCAATCTCGTCACCCTCAAGATTCCCGCCCTCAAAACCAACAAGACGTTCACTGTCACGATCGACGGAGACGAACTTCTCCTCGATGCCGTGCGATACCGCCGAATCACTCTGTAAAACCGCTCCCACCATGAACCCATCGCTCAAACTCCTCTGCGCCATCGCTTGTGTTTTCACCGTCCCCGTCTTCGGCGAAGAGGTCGCCTATCCGGCTAACGAACCCCTCATCACATTGACGATTCCCGAGGGATGGCGCTCTCACCAAGAGGACGGAGTCCTATCTGCCGCCGCCTCGCAGGAACTCGACACTCTGCTCGTTGTCCGCCCCCTCAAGGCAACGCGCAAGCAAGGCTCGGAGGCCGTCGCGGAGATCAAGGAAGCTCTGGAGAAAGTTTATGGCGACGCCATCGAGTATCACAAACTGGAGGAGGGTGGAACCGAAAACCTAGGATTCTACATCCTGAACGCGACGGCTAAGACGCAAACTCCAGACGAAGGAGTAACGACCTCCTACATCAATTCCATCATCGTATCTTTCCCGGATTCCGATGAACTCCTGCTCGTCCAGTTCCTCTCCACAGCACCAGGCTCGGAGAAACACGGCGAGGAAATCGGCCAGGTTGTCGCCTCAATCAAAAAGGCAGGATAGACCCTGATTCCGAACTGTTCGGGTCCATAATGCTGGCCGGGTTGCAATCCGAAATCTGCGATAAGAAATTTGGGCCTTGATTTGGGCGGGCAGCGGGCGAAAATCCCGGGCATGATCGAATTGGAGGTTTATGCGGCGGGAATACGCCAGCCGGACAAGATGATGGGTCTGGCACTCGAGCTCGATGTGGTGCCGGGCTTGCGCTACAAGGTCGATACGAACCACGACATCATTTACATGGAATTCAGCGAGTCCGACCCATCGCAACATGTCGTGGAATCGCTTTTCCGCAAAGCGGGACTCGAAGCAAAATTTGTCGGGCAACTTCCTCCGGAGGTGAGCTCGAAGAAAAAAACCGAACGGATCGCTTGAGTTCGGACACCCGCGATTCGGCGAACGGCGCTCCCGTTTTGGGCGTTTTCGGTGCGATGGTCGGCGGATTTTTCACGTTCGTTGATTTTCTTGGCCAGTTGGCCATGCTGGCGGGCGAGACGTTCTCCTCGATCCTCCGCGGCCGAGTCCGAATCTGGCTGACGTTGCGGCAGATCGCGGAGATCGGCTTCGGTTCCCAACTGGTCGTCATCGTCACCGGGGCTTTCACGGGCGCTGTCTTTACCGCCCAAGCGTATTTTCAATTCGCCAGCCTGAACATGGAAACCGCAGTCGGCCCGGTCGTGACGCTGGCCATGTTCCGGGAGCTCGGCCCGGTGCTGACCGGACTAATGGTTGCCGGGCGGGTTGGGGCGGCCATGAGCGCCGAAATCGGGACGATGAAAGTGTCCCAACAGATCGACGCCCTTCGCGCTCTCGCCGTGAACCCAGTCGATTACTTGGTCGTTCCCCGAGCCCTGGCGATGTTTATCTCGATGCCCCTTCTCGTCGTCGAATGCGTTGGCTTCGGAATCGTGGCCTCCTACTACGTCGGGGTCCACGTATTGAATATCTCCGGCGTTTACTTCCTCGCGAACATGCAAAAATTCACCGAGGGCAGCGATATCATCATGTCCCTCGTCAAGGGGTTCGTCTTTGCCGGAATCATCGTCTTCATAAGCTGCCGCGAAGGTCTGGGGGCAAAAGATGGGGCGGTGGGTGTCGGGCGGGCAACGACCGCGACGGTCGTCACGTGTTCCCTGGCGATCCTCATCGCCAACTTCTTCCTCACAATGGCCCTGAACATCCTTTTCCCGGCCGGTCAACGATGAGTGCGCCATTGATCGAAGTCCGGGATCTCGTTCAGAAGATCGGCGCCCAGGAAATCCTTCGCGGGCTCTCGATCGATGTCCGCGACGGGGAGACCCTCGTCCTTCTCGGCAAGAGCGGGGGCGGGAAAAGCGTTTTTCTCCGACACCTGATCGGCTTGATGCATCCGATCTCGGGCACGATCGTCTTCGAGGGCCAGGAAATCACATCCCTCACCGAACGCGAGCTCGAGCCCGTGCGGCGGAAGATCGGCATGCTCTTTCAGGACGGAGCCTTGTTTGACTCGATGAATGTCTTTGACAACGTCGCATTCCCCCTCCGGGAGCGGGGTGAGAAGCGCGTCGATGTGGTCCGCCAGAAGGTCGCCGAAGCCCTCGCCATGGTCAACATGGCCGGTCACGACCACAAAATGCCCGTCAACCTCAGCGGTGGAATGCGGAAACGCGTGGCCCTCGCCCGTGCAATCATCTCCCCGCCGGACGTCATCCTCTACGACGAGCCGACCGCCGGACTCGATCCGATCGTCTCGGACAGCATCAACCGCCTCATCCGCCATCTCCAGAAGCAACTCCACGTCACCTCCTTGGTCGTCACCCACGACATGGTAAGTTGTTACCACATCGCCGACCGGGTTGCGCTTCTCGACGAGGGGCGTATCTATTTCATCGGAACTCCCGCCGAGCTTCGCGAGTCGAAAGACCGGATCATCCGGGATTTTGTAGATGGACGCTCCGGCGAAACTGTTTATTGAACATCTCACCATGACGCGAGAAGATCGATCCACTCAGACGAAAGTCGGCATTTTTATCCTGATCGGATTGGGCGTGGTCGCCTTGATGGTCATCTATTTCGGCCGCCTCGGCGAGGGCGTGAGCAATTTTTACAATCTGCGAATTGAGTTTCAAAATGCCAGCGGCCTGCTGCGGGGCTCCGAGGTTCTTCTGGCCGGCGCGAAGGTTGGCCGCGTGACGAACAGCCCGACGATCCTGCCGGATTTGAACGGCGTTTTTGTGGAGGTGAAAATTTTTGAGCACGTGAAGATCCCGTCGGCGAGCACGTTTTCGATCGGGAGCTCGGGTTTGCTCGGAGACAAATACATCCAGATTATTCTCAAGCCCGACGCGAAATCCTCGCCGTTCATCGAGCCCGATACGACAATCAAGGGCGTCGAGGACACGGGTGGCATCGGTGGGATGGCCGATAGTGCCGGGGAACTGATCGCCGAGCTGCGTGTGGCCGTCGGCAACATCAACTCGATTACGAAAAAATTGGACTCAGGCGTGCTCAGCGAGGAAGGAATTCAATCGATCTCGGATACGCTCAAAAACCTCAAGACAACGAGCGAAAAAATCTCCGTCGCCTCCGCCGGGGTGGACAAAGTTGTCGCCGATGCCGGCTCGGCCATCGAAACAAGCAAGGCGACGATGGACTCGGCGAAGAAGGCCTCGGATGAGCTCCAACGAGCCCTCACGGACATTCGAGCACTCATCCGCGAGGTCCGCCAAGGCCGCGGACCACTCGGCGTGCTGATGTCCGACCGCGAGGTCGCCGACAATCTGCGGGCGTTGGTGGCGAATCTCCGGCGCTATGGGATCCTCTGGTATAAGGATGGTGAGAAAGCCAAGTCCCCCGCACCCGAGCGGTAGGCCGATCCCGATGAACCACTCTGCGGGGATCCAGCATGGAGACCGCTGATTCCATTTTTGCATCCTGGTCGTTCCAGCCGCTGCCGATGGCGGGCCTGCTGGTGTCGGCGATTCTTTACTGGCGCGGATGGCAAAAACTGCACCGGCAGGTTCCCGCGCGGTTTCCGGCTTGGCGGCTTGTGGCGTTCCTCTCCGGCCTCGTCATCATCCTCATCGCCCTCGCCTCTCCGCTCGATGCCTTCGCAAGCTGGCTGCTGATCGTTCACATGGTTCAGCACCTCATGCTGACGATGATCGCTCCGCCGCTCCTGCTCTTGGGAGCACCGTTCCTTCCCATTCTGCGGGGGCTGCCCCGGACCGTTGCGCGCGATGCGCTCGGGCCATTTTTGAATGCTCCGACGATGCACCGGCTCGGACGTTTTCTCGTCCATCCCCTCTTCGCAGGCCCATTGTTCATGGCATCAAACATCCTTTGGCACCTGCCGCCGATGTATGAACTTGCGCTGAACTCCAAGGAGTGGCACCAGGTCGAGCATCTCTGTTTCTTGGCGACCGCACTGCTTTTTTGGTGGCCCGTCATCCAGCCATGGCCGTCGCGACCCACCTGGCCGCGATGGACCATGATCCCGTATCTTCTGATTGCCGACCTTCAGAATACCGCGCTCGCCGGCTTTCTCACCTTCTCCGAGAGCGTCCTCTACTCGACCTATGCGAATGCACCGCGAATCTCCGGTCTCTCGGCCCTCGAGGACCAGGCTGGAGCTGGTGCGGTGATGTGGGTTCCGGGATCGATCGCTTTCCTTCTACCGGCGGGACTCATTGCCATGAGCTACCTCTCGCCGAGGCGGGAGCAAACGATGATCGAACGCCCGCCCCTCCGGCCTCGGGAACCCACGCGGCCATTTGATCTCTTGCGGCGGCCCGTGATTGGCGGCATCCTGCGCTGGAAGCCGTTTCGAACCGTGGTGCAGGCGATCTTGTTCGGGCTCGCGATGGTCGTCATGGCCGACGGATTTTTCGGACCTCAAGTCTCGTCCATGAATGCCGCCGGCGTGCTACCGTGGACGCACTGGAGGGGGCTGACGGTGATTGCGCTCCTCTGCGCCGGGAACCTCTTCTGCATGGTTTGCCCATTCACGTTCGTTCGCGACCTCGGAAGAAAAGTTCTGCCCGCAAAATGGCACTGGCCGCACGCCCTTCGGTCGAAGTGGATCGCGGTCGGACTGCTCGTCGGCTTTTTCTGGGCCTATGAATTCTTCGATCTATGGAATAGCCCGTGGTGGACGGCGTGGATCGTGGCCATGTATTTCGTTGCGGCGTTGATCATAGACGGACTTTTTCGCGGCGCTAGTTTCTGCAAGTTTGTCTGCCCGATCGGGCAGTTTCATTTTGTGAGTTCTCTCGCGTCGCCGCTCGAGGTCCGCGTCCGCGAGCCCGATGTCTGCGGGTCATGCAAGACCCACGACTGCCTGCGCGGGAATGTGACTCAGCGCGGATGCGAACTCGGATTGTTCCAACCAAAAAAATCGGGCAATATGGATTGCACGTTTTGCATGGATTGTGTCCAGGCCTGTCCGCACGACAACGTCGGGATCCTCGTGGCCTCGCCGGGCGCGGACATCATTGCCGATCCGGTCCGCCGGTCGTCGGTCGGCGGGTTCTCGCGTCGGATCGATATGGCCGTGTTGGTCGGGGTGATTGTCGCCGGAGGATTCCTCAACGCGGCCGCGATGACCCAACCGATGCTGGCCTGGCAGGATCGGCTCGGGGGGGCGGTCGCCCTGGTCTTTGTATTCGGTCTGCTCATCGCCCCGGCCACCCTCGTATCGCTTGTTGCATGGGTCGCGTGTGCGCTGGCTGGGGTCGGCGCCCGCGTCCGCGAGGCGGCCTGCGGGTTTGCCGTCGCCTTTGCCCCGCTTGGATTCTCGATGTGGATCTCCCACTTCACATTCCACCTTCTCACGGGATCGCACTCCGCATTTCCCGTCCTGAGACGGGTCGGAGCGGACATCGGAATTGGCGCGATGCCCACCGACTGGAGCGTGCCGTCACTGGCGTTTGAGGGACTCCCCGGCTTGCAGATCCTGATCTTGAATGCCGGCCTGCTCTTCTCGGTGTGGATATTGTGGAGGAAAGCCAACGCTTTTGTGCCCGGCCGGAGCGTTCGATTTTTTCTCCCGTGGGCCACGCTGGCCACAGTGCTCTACGTCTTGGGAGTCTGGATCATTTTTCAACCGATGGAATTGCGGGGTCTGAGGATGTGATATGAGACGCACATTTCCGTTCGTTGTTTTCCTCGCCTCCGCCATTCATGTGCTGGCCGATGGCGGTGCCGTCCTGGCGCGTGAGGAATCCGGCAACATGGCGATCACGGTCTTCGCAGATCCCCTCCCCATTCGGGTCGGCGCTGTAGATATTGGTGTTCTGGTCCAGGACCTCGCGACCCGGGAGCCACTATCGGAGGTGGGAGTCCGGGTATCCATCGCCCGTTCCGATCCTTCCGTCGATACCAGCGTTTGGCCGGTGGTCTGCAATTCCCTAAACGGACTCGGAACCGACGGTGTGGCCTCGCAGGCCAACTCCACGAACAAGCTTCTGTTTTCCGCCATGCTCGGCGTGCCCTCGGCCGGTGATTGGGATCTCGTTGTTGCTGTCCGGCGCGACGGAGTCACGGAATTAGTGAAACGTCCCCTCCGCATCCAACCGGCCCCGGCACCGCTCTCCGCGTGGTGGCCGTTGATCGCTTTCGTTCCGCTGGCGATCTTCGGCTACATCGTCCGGTCGATTTTTCTTCGGCAAAGGCGAAGCGTGCGCGTCGGTTGAGAATTTTGCGTTGCTGACTTGTCGCGAGCCCGGGGAATTTGCAGAGTGTCTTGATGAATCGGAAAGTCGCGATCATTGGAGCGAACGGATATTCCGGCGAGGAGTTGTGTGCAATCCTCGCGAGGCATCCGCGAGTCGATGTCGTCGCCGTGACATCGCGGCAACACGCCGGGAAACGGGTGGGCGAGGTTTTGCCGCGGTTGGCCGGCCCGATTGCCGATTTGGTTTTTCAACTGCCTGAGATCCCGTCGATGCTCTCGACCGGGGCCGAGTTCTATTTTCTCGCCCTGCCGCACGGGCTCGCCGCCGAGTTTGCCGCGCCATTGGTCGAGGCCGGGAAACGGGTGGTCGATCTCAGCGCCGACTTCCGGTTGCGGGATGCCGGGACCTATCGGGAATTCTACGGCGAAAAGCATGGGGCCGCGCATTTGCTGTCCGAGGCGGTGTATGGACTGCCCGAGCTACATCGGGAGGAGATTCGGAAGGCGAGATTGGTCGCCTCGGCGGGGTGTTATCCCACGAGCATCCTTTTGCCGCTGGCGCCGCTCATCAACGCCGGTTTGATCGACGGAGGGGACATCTCCGTTTCGAGTGCCAGCGGGGTCAGCGGCGCAGGTCGCAAGGCCGAGCCAGCGCTTCTCTTCGGCGAATGCAATGAAAGCCTGAGGGCCTACGGCCTGCCCAAACACCGGCACCTTTCCGAAATCGAACAGGAACTCACACTCGCCGCCGGCCGGGATATTCGGATTACGTTTGTGCCGCACCTTGCGCCGATGACTCGCGGCATTCACACGACCATCTTCGCCCGGCTCGCAACCGGCCATCAAGCCGCCGAGATCCTCCCCGCGCTCGAGTCCGCCTATGCCCACGAGCCGTTCGTCCGGATCTCGGGACAACTGCCGGATACAAAAAATGTGACCGGCACGAATTTTTGCGATATCTCCACGCGATTCGACGAACGCACCGGTCGCCTCATCCTGCTCTCCGCCGAGGACAATCTTGTGAAGGGCGCTGCGGGCCAGGCGGTGCAAAATTTCAACATCATGTCAGGCCTCGACGAGACCAGCGGATTGCTATGAACGAAATCAAAGAAATCAAGGGCGGCGTTTGTGCCGCGCGCGGATTTATCGCGGGTGCTGCCGGTTGCGGAATCAAGTCTGGCAAGGTGACGAGAGACGACATCGCCGTTGTTTTGTCCGAGATCCCGACCGCTGCTGGCGCGACCTTTACGACAAACAAAGTCAAAGCCGCGCCTGTGCGGATCTCGGCGGAACACCTGCGCTCGGGGCGTGTGCGAGCCGTGGTTCTGAATAGCGGAAACGCCAATGCCTGCACCGGCCAGCAGGGGCTCGCCGATGCCCGCGCGATGGCTGCCGGGATGGCAAAACATTTGGGATTAAAAACCGAGCAAGTCCTCGTTTGCTCAACGGGAAGGATCGGTGTGCCGATGCCGATGGACCGGATCCGAAAGGGGATCGTTGCACTGAATCCGAACCGCAAGGGGGGCACGCCCGCCGCGAAGGCGATCATGACCAGTGACACCTTTGCGAAGGAAATCGCCTTCGAAATCCGAACGGAAGACGGGGCCTTCCGAATCGGAGGCATGGCCAAGGGCGCAGGGATGATCGATCCCAACATGGCAACGATGCTCTGCGTCGTGACGAGCGATGCAGCGGTGCCTCGCACGGCGTTGCGCCAGATCCTTCGCGACTCGGTCGAAGATTCGTTTAACCGGATCACGGTTGATGGCGACATGAGCACAAACGATACCGTCATCCTCCTCGCGAACGGTTCCAGCGGGGTTGCCCCGTCTCCCTCGGTCTTCCGATCCGCCCTGGACGGAGTCACCCGCGCCCTGGCCCGGATGATCGTCGAGGACGGCGAGGGCGTCTCGCGCTTTGTCGAGGTCGAGGTCATCCGTGCCGCATCCAAGCCCGATGCCCGCCGCGCGGCCGAGGCCATCGCAAATTCCACGCTGGTCAAATGCGCATGGGCTGGCGGCGATCCCAACTGGGGCCGCATCCTGGATGCCGTGGGCTACAGCGGCGTGAAGATGGACGAAACCAGGACGGATATCTTTTACGATTCCCTCCCGGTAGCCACTCGCGGAGTTGCCGCCAAGACACCGATTACAAAGCTCCGCCAGATTGCGGCGAGGAAGTCATTCCGCGTCACGGTGGACCTCGGCGTCGGCTCGTCCTCCCATTTCGTTTGGACAACGGATTTGACGGAGGAATACGTCCGCCTCAACCTCGGAGAATAAATGAGCTCCACACTCAAGCCCGAATCCCGAACCGAGAGCCTCATCGAGGCGCTCCCTTACATCCAGGAATTCCGGGGGAAGACGTTCGTAATCAAATATGGCGGTGCGGCGATGGAAGATGAACAGATCGTTGAGAAATTCCTTCGCGATGTCGTTTTTCTCGAGGCCGTCGGAATCAATCCCGTGCTCGTCCATGGCGGCGGGAAGGCCATCACGGCACAGATGCGCGATGCCGGGCTGAAGGCACAGTTTGTTAATGGCCTCCGCGTTACGGACGAAACGGCCATCCGCATTGTCGAGGAGACGCTCGATGGCGCGATCAACCCGGCGATTGTAAGGACGATCGGGGAATTCGGAGGACAGGCCACCGGGCTATCCGGGAAAAATGTTTTTTCTGCCCGCCGACTCGGCCCTCAGGCTCAGGAATCCGGCGCCTCGGTCGATGTCGGTTTTGTCGGTGAGGTCGCCAAGGTTTCTGCGAAAGAAATCAAGGCCGCCATCCGTCGCGAGATTGTCCCGGTCATCAGCCCGATCGGCGCCACCGAAGAGGGCGTTGTCCTGAATATCAACGCCGACATTGCAGCCTCCGCCCTCGCCGCCGACCTCAAAGCCGCCAAGCTGATCTTTGTCAGCGATGTGCCCGGGATCATGCGCGACCCGACCGCCAAGGACTCACTCATTCCCACCGTCACGGCGGAACAGGTGGACACTCTGATAAAATCCAAGGTCATCGCGGGCGGCATGATTCCGAAGGTTCAATCCGCCGTCGCCGCGCTCCGGAATGGCGTCGCAAAAATCCACCTCATCGGCGGCCAAGTCCAACACGCCCTCCTGCTCGAGATCTTCACCAACGCGGGCATTGGTTCCGAGATCGTGCCTTGACAATTTCCTGCATGAAAAGTTTTCTCGTCGGCCTACTCACCGATAATCAGCCTTCATGAAAACTTCGAAGCTTCTCATCCTCGCCGGCCTTTTCCTGACATCTGCCCTCATGGCCGACCAAACGGTGAGTTATCCTGAAGCGAAGCCGATCATCGACATTTCGTTTCCAAGCAGCTGGGAACTCAAACCGAAGTCCGGCTCGCTCTACGCCCACCCCGAGGGGGACTCAGGATACTTCATGTCACTGAGCGAGCTGGAGGCCACAAGTGCCGATCCCACGGCGGCCGTCGAAGAGGTGAAGGAGGGCATTGCCGAGCTTTTCAAAAATGTAAAATACCAGGAGCCCCAAACCACCGAGGCCGGTGATCTCGACATCATGCTTCTCAACGCCAAGGGCGAGGATGATGACGGCGTGGCCAACATCAATGTCTGGATGATTGCGAAAAAAGGCGAGGAAACCCTGTTGGTTCTCAAGTGTGTCTCGTCCCAGGCGGCCTTCGAGAAGTATGCGGGAATCGGTGGCGAAATCATCAACTCCATTACTTCGCACGAAGCCGGCGGCAGCGCGGCCAGCACAGGCGGCGGCACGGCGAAGCAGACGTATGCCTATCCCGACAAGGAGAATCCCACTTTTGTCATGGATGTGCCGGCCGATTGGACGATTGACGCGGACGACAAAGGGGCATTTGTGAGTTCCGCTGACAAGAAGTTTACCGCGACCATCATCGCGATCGACATGGAACACATCATGGATGCAACCAATTCGATCGGAAAAGACGTCACCGCCCGCTACCAAAGCGTGAATTGGAACGAGGGCGGAAAGCCGGCGACAAAAGTTGATGAAGCGACAGGGATGACTCTCACATCCAACGAAGGGGTCGGCGTTGGAAAGGACGGGAGCACCCACAAGCTCGGACTCTTTCAGTTTGCCAAAAAGGGCAGCGATAAGTTCTACGTCGTGACAACGTGGGCACCGGAAAATGCTGTTGCTGACAATGCCGAGGGCATCCTCATGATGCTCTCCTCCATCAATCACAAATAGGCATCACGCCTCAACAGCGGGCTTCGCGGTTGAAATGCGCCGGTGGCGGCGGATCTCGTAATTCGCTCCAGTCTCGACGAGTTCGCCCGCATCGAATTCCCCTTCGAATTCCGGAAACCATGTGTCGCCCTCGACCGACACCGACACGCGAGTGAGCAAAATTTCCCGGGTCACCGGCAGCAGCACTCGATAAAGCTCAGCCCCGCCGATGATGAAGACTTGACGTCCGTCGGTCGGCGCAACGATCTCGCCCGGATCTCTCCAAACACGGACGCCAGCGGGATTCGCGAATCGCGAAACAACCCAATTTTCGCGTCCCGGCAGAGGCTTGCCCAACGAGTCAAATGTCTTCCGACCCATCAGGATGACGTGCCCGAGCGTCGTCCGTTTGAAAAATTTTAAATCCTCGGATATGTGCCATGGGATTTTCCCATTCGCACCGATCACACGGTCGGGCGACATCGCGGCGATGGCGATCATACGGAGATCGGGGCCTTGATTGCCGGGTGCGGGTCATAGCCTTCCAGCGTGAAATCTTCAAATCGGAAGTCCTCGATCCGCTTGACCGCCGGATTCAACCGCATCGTGGGAGCCGGACGGACGTCGCGAGACAGTTGAAGTTTCGCCTGGTCGAGGTGATTCGCATACAGGTGGAGGTCTCCGAACGTGTGGATGAATTCCCCCGCCCGAAGCCCGGTCACCTGGGCCACCATGAGGGTCAGGAGGGCGTAGGACGCCATGTTGAATGGCACACCCAAAAATAAATCCGCGCTGCGCTGGTAGAGCTGGCAACTGAGTTCTCCGTCTTGCACATAAAATTGGAAGAGCGCGTGACAGGGCGCGAGGGCCATGAGATGGAGCTCCCCGGGATTCCATGCCGAGACGATCAATCGCCGACTGTCCGGGTTGGTGCGGATCTGGTCGATGACGCCTGCAATCTGGTCGATCACCCGGCCATCCGGCCCACGCCAGTCCCGCCACTGCGCGCCATAGACCCGGCCCAGAGCGCCGGATTCGTTAGCCCATTCGTCCCAAATCGTCACGCCGTTCTCGCGAAGATAGGCAACATTCGTGTCGCCTTTCAAAAACCAGAGAAGCTCATGAATGATCGAGCGCAGGTGAAGCTTCTTCGTCGTAACCAACGGAAACCCCTCGCGCAAATCGAATCGTTCCTGAGCTCCGAAAACCGAATACGTGCCGGTGCCGGTGCGGTCGGATTTGAATTTCCCCGTCTCAAGGACGAGTCGGAGAAGTCGGTGGTATTGCTCCATTTCATTCCAACGTAAAGTCCGGCGGGCCGGGTTGGCAACTCTTCGCCTCGGAGATCGTCACAAAATGAAAAACATTCTCTCGCCAGATCCGCCCGTCTCGCTCACAGGATGGGATTCCCATGCACATGACATTCGCTTCCCTCGGAACCTTGGGCGACCTGCATCCCCTTCTGGCGCTTGCTCAGGCCGCGCAGGGTCGCGGACACAAGGTCGTCATCGCCGCTTCCAAGGGATTCGAAGATTATGTCCGCTCGCTCGGGTTCGACTTTTACCCGATCCGCCCGGACCTCGACCCTGCCAGTGACCAAGTCCGCCACTTGAGCGACGCGGCCCATGGGCCCGAGCGCCTTTTCTGCGAGGAGATCTTCCCCTCCGTGCGCGAGACCTATCACGACCTTCTCACGGCTTGTGAGAATTCCGATCTCCTCCTCGTCGGCGAACTCCTCTACGTGGCCCCCCTCGTCGCTGCAAGGCGGGGGATTCCCTGGGCCAATGCCGCTCTATCCCCGAGTTCATTCCTGTCGGCACTCGACCCCTGCGTTCTGGCCCCGCTACCGCAATTGCACCGCCTGCGGTGTTTCGGAACAATCCCACACCGGCTTGTGCTGGGCATGGGCAGCCTCGTCACCTCGCAATGGGCGAAGCCGCTTTTCGCGCTGAGGAAAGAACTCGGATTTCCGCCGGGTCCGAATCCGATCTACTACGGGAAGCACTCGCCCCATCTCACCCTTGCGCTCTTCCCGGATTTTTTTGCGCCGCCGCAGCGCGACTGGCCTCGACGAGTGGTCCAAACCGGGTTCCCATTTTTCGAGCAACGTTCTGAAGGCCCGAAGGCTGCCGCGCTTTCGAATTTCGTCTCGTCCGGCACGCCTCCACTGATCTTCACCCTGGGCTCGTCCATCGTTCAGATCGCCGGGAGATTCTACGACGTTGCCGCCGCTGCTGCCGACGCCGTGGGACGCCGTGCCATTCTCCTTCTCGGAAAAAATCCAGCTCCCCTCAAGCTTCCGCCATCCGTGCTCGGAATCGATTACGCCCCGCTGGAATCGATCTTCCCAGCGGCCTCCGTCGTCATTCATCATGGCGGGATCGGGAGCTGTGCGATGGCCCTCCGGAGCGGCGTTCCCTCGCTGGTGATTCCCTTCACATTCGACCAACCGGACAATGGGGAGCGCCTCCGCCGCCTCGGCGTGAGCCTCACGATGACTAGGAAGTCCGTGACCGTCGAATCCCTCGCCAGTTGCCTCCGGCAGATCCTCGACGACGAAACGATGGCCGCGCGAGCGCGGGAGCTGGCCCGGCGAATCGATCCGGGATCCGAGTTGTCGCGAACGATCGATGCGCTCGAGGCTCTCGGCCCGAGACCGTAAATCGCCCTGCAACTTTGCTTGTGCCCGACGGCAAGCTGATATCCACTGCCTTCGCTGCCCATTGATGAACGAAGAATCCGCAAAACCGCCCCGTCGAAAAAAGTTCGAAGACGCCCAGTTTGTCTTTCGCTACCTCGGCCCTTACCGGGTCGCCTTTTCCTTCGCCGTCGTCGCGCTCATCGTCTCAACCTCACTCGGCCTCTGCTTCCCCTACCTCACGGGCGTGTTGCTCGACGGGGCATTCTCCGGACCAAAACCCGGCGGGGATTCCGATATCAACCGCACCGCCCTCATCCTCCTCGGCACCCTGGCCGTTCAAGCCGTGTTCTCGTTTTTTTCCTCCTCGGGATTTTATAGCTGCGGAGAAAGTGCGCTGACCGATCTGCGGCGGGAGACGTTTTCCCGGCTGATCGGGATGCCCATGTCGTTCTTCGCGAACCGGCGGATCGGCGAGCTATCGAGCCGCCTCACAAATGATCTCACGCTCCTGCAGGACACGCTCACCATGACCGTCCAGCAAACGCTCCGTCAGGGCCTGCTCCTCACCGGCGGGATCGCCATGGTCGCCGTGACATCGCTCAAGCTCACCGGCCTCATGATTTCGACGTTTCCCGTGCTGGTCCTCATCGCGATCATCTACGGACGATACATCCGCAAGCACGCCCGCGAAGCGCAGGACCGCCTTGCGGATGCCGGCACGGTCGTTGACGAATCTCTCCAAGGGATCGCGAACGTCAAAGCCTTCGGCAATGAGAGATTCGAGCTCGCACGCTATTCGCAACACCTTGATGCATTTTTGAAAGTCATCCTCCGCACCGCCCGTCTTCGCGCGTCGATGATCTCATTCATTATCTTTGGCGTTTTTGGCTCGATCGTCCTCGTCTTTTGGTATGGCGCGCACCTCATGCAATCCGGTCAGCTCACGTTCGGCGAGCTCACGCGGTTCATTCTCTACACGACATTTGTCGGCGGCTCGGTGGCTTCATTCGCCGAGGTTTCAAGCCAGATTCAAAAGACACTCGGTGCGACCGAGCGAGTTCGCGAACTTCTCAAAGAATCCCCCGAGATCGACTCAA
Source organism: Terrimicrobiaceae bacterium (assembly GCA_049317665.1). Taxonomy (GTDB): domain Bacteria; phylum Verrucomicrobiota; class Verrucomicrobiia; order Chthoniobacterales; family Terrimicrobiaceae; genus JBBRHN01. The sequence continues at coordinate 106,296 of JBMOHW010000002.1, forward strand.
CCGCGGCGGTTTCAGCGATGCCCGCCCCGCGCTTCCAAGGTGCCGTGCGATTCGACGACGTCTCATTCCGATACCCTTCGCGCCCGGAAATTCCCGTCCTGCAAAACCTCACGATCACCGCCGCCGCCGGAGAAAACATCGCGCTCGTCGGTGCCAGCGGTGCGGGCAAGTCCACCATCGTTTCCCTGCTCCTCCGGTTTTACGAACCGAACTCCGGACGCATCCTCATCGACGGCCGTCCGGCGACCGATTTTTCCCTTCACGATCTCCGCGCGAATCTCGCGATTGTCCCCCAGGAAGTCCTCCTCCTCGGCGGATCGATCGAGGAAAACATCCGCTACGGCAAACCCGATGCGACCCGCGAGGAGATCATCGCCGCCTCCCGCCTCGCGGCCTGCCACGAGTTCATCGAGCGTTTTCCCGAAGGCTACCAGACCGTCGTCGGTGACCGCGGAATCAAGCTCTCGGGCGGTCAGCGTCAACGCATCGCCATCGCCCGCGCTTTACTCAAGGATCCCTCGATCCTCATCCTCGACGAGGCCACGAGTTCCCTCGACTCGGAGAGCGAACACCTCATCCAAAAAGCCCTCGGCGTCCTCCTGCAAAATCGCACGGCGATCATCATCGCGCACCGACTCTCCACAATTCGCCGAGTGGACAGAATCTACGTCATCGAAAATGGCTCAGTCGTCGAAACCGGAACCCACGACGAACTCTTCGCCAAAGAAAACGGCGCCTACCGCAGACTCGCCGCCCTGCAATTCCTCGACCCGGACGCCCAGACGTCGGCCCCCGAACTGCACCCCCCCGGGCTCGAACCGGGAACCAATTGATTAAGAGTCAACTGCTCTACCATTGAGCTAGGGATGCTTTTACGAGGGTAGGCTCGCTTGCGACGCTTGACCTTTCACACCTTTCGAAAAAGCGGCAGAAAACCCATAATAGCGCCCGAAATCATTCGAACCTGGGAATCCACGAGTGTTCCACGTCTTCGCGTTCGCAAGAACCGAGAGTTCTACTACCGAACTAAAGTCCAGCGCAAGCAAATTTGAGGCCTCTGAAGACGGAAATCGAATCCGTGAAATCCCAAAAACCGAAGGGCAGACTGATTGGATCTCAGACCGTGACCGAGATTTCCGGGGGAGCCTCGTATTCCACGTGGCATTTTCCGTTGCGCAGCTCCCACTTCACGCGGATGTTTCCGTGCGGTGTCGGCACAACACCTTCGGCCCATTGTATCCTGTTTCGCGGGTTTCGAAGTGGAGCCCTCGCTTGCCGGGACCGCTTGGGCTCACTCCTATGGCCACGAGGACACTTCGCCAGGGATTAACGAAAAGGATTGATGACCTGAAGGCCATCGTAGTTCTGACCGTGGTTGAGGTCTTCGGTGTAAAGTGCGGTGCAACCGAGTTGCATCGCAGCGGCAATGATGGCGGCATCCCAGTATTTGATCTGAAATCGTTGTTGCAGGGCAAGGGCATGAAGGACGTGTGCCTTCGAGGGATTGACACAGGGGTAACTAAAAAGGAATTTCACGGTGTCGCTGATAGCCTCCGGGGTCTGGCCCAGTCGGCCTTTGCTCAGACAGGTGTTGACAAACTCCTGGATCACCTGCAGGGAGAGTGAAAAATCCCCCCGGGCAATCAAGTCGATGGCAATGTTCCGCTTTGCGGCGTCCTCTGCGGAATGAGAGACCGAGTAAACAAAGATATTCGTGTCGAAAAAAATCGGGCTCATTCCCACTTTCCCTGGTTCCGGTCGTAGACTTCCTCGCGGCTCCATTTGCCGATGGGTTCGGTTATTTGGATGCGACCGAGCAACTCCAGAAGCTTGGAGGCGCGCTCTTTACTCTGTGTCTCAGGGTCGGTCACGGGGTGAGGGTGGGATATCGCGTAATCCAACCCCAGCACCACCAACTCCTTAAGGGTGGTCTTCCGCTGAGCCGCTGCGATCTTGGCTCGATAAACGAGTTCTTCGGGTAGATCAACCGTCGTTTTCATGCTGGGAATAGTTACAGCTATACAGCCAGGCCGTCAAACCAGTATCCTTTCGGGACGAATATCGGGACTTTCTGGAACGAGCTGGGATAAAACACGACGAACGACTATTTGGTCGCGGTGACTGATGCTTTGCCCCTGCCGGGGCGAACCCGGATGGATGGAAGCCGGTCGCTCGCGCCATCGGCTAGGATCCGAAGTGATTCCGGTTCTGCGTTTTGGAGGGCACGACTCGAATTCCTTGATGGAGTGAAAGTGTTTTCAGACGGATGCTCATGAAGAGGCAGGCTTCGATCTGGTGGTTGGGGAGCGCAACCGGCCCGGGTGCGGTTTTCGGCGTCCCGCCGAAACAGGCTTTCCCGCGAAGTTCGCGCCAGCGAGCCGCTGCCGCCCACACCCGGGCCGGGTGTGGGACCCGGAATGGGGTCATGCAAGAAACGTTATCGTCATGCATTCGCCCTCGCATTTTCAGCGTCAGGCATGGTTTGTCGACCTCTTTTCGCGCAGGATGGCAAGTAGACCATGACTGCCCCAAAAGTTGCAAAATTGGTCATTTGAGTTTTCTTTTTCCAGCTAGGGACGCGAGGGCTTCGTGCGGTGACAGGATCGTAACGGGCTTTACCATCGAGGTCGGAAAATGCCTAGGATTGCCCGTGATAATCGTCTGGTCTTCCGTGGCGAGGGCCACCGCGACAAACGGAAGATCGTCGGGATCGGGCATCTTCAGAACAGTCGGAAGGCCCCGGCGGAATCCCGATTGCGGAAAGGCAGATAGGAGGTCCCGGATCGCGGCTCTAGAGAACCCGAACTTCGGACGCGACAGGACAGCCCGGTATTCTGCGAGAACGGAGTTATCCCACGCGGGAACAAAGTGACCGGCAACGGCCTCTTGGAGCAATTGGTCGCAGACCCGACCGGGGGTCAGCGCGGCGGAGACCAGGACATTCGTATCAATCACCCAGAGCGGAACGGTCATGCCTCCTTGCGCTTCTTGCGTTGAGCCCGCGCGGCACGGATCTCCACATCGATCTCCTCACCGGACATCGCATCCGAACGATTGAGCACGGCCTCACGCTGAACCGCCGCCAAGGCCTGCCCGAACCGCAGGCGGCTAAGGAGGTCAATATCTGATTCGATGCCTCCTCCACTCGGCGGAATGAGAATTCCCACGGTTTCGCCGCCCCGCGTGATGACGCGCGGACCGGTTTTTGGCAGGTCGCGCAGGACTTTTGCCGTGTCCTTCGACAACTCCCGTGTGTTCAGAAGCGTGCTGGTCATAACACTATGTCCGACATTTGTAGGACATGGTCAAGCGAGAACTCTCTACACCCGGGCCGGTTGTGCTCCGCTCAATGGGGTGCTGGTCTTCACGCAGAACCGCGGCGGACGCCCGCGAATCACGCGAATCCGCGCAAATGGGAAGGGCCTGAAAATGCCCGGCACACGGTTTTTCTGGCTCAACCCCTCCCATCATCCTGTTTTTATTCGCGTTCTTTCGCGTGATTCGCGGGCTAAATCCAGAGCCGGGATAATTGATGCGCTCCGCTTACGGTTCGGGCAAGCGGCGGGTTTATGCGGTGGCTTTTTTCCGGCGTTTGAGGATGAGGAGGGCGGCTCCGGCGAGGGCGAGGAGGGCGTCGGTGGCGGGTTCGGGGATGGCGGTGAGGGTGACGAATTTGCCGGCGTTGTTGTATTGGCCGGTGAAGTTCTCGCCGCCGGTGGTGTCGTTGTAGTTAATCGTCCATGTGGTGAGGCCGGCGATGAAGGTGACGTCGTCGCTGATGGCTGTGCCGTAGGTGAAGAGGCCGCCGTTCCAGTTTCCGCTGTAGTTGATGAGGGCGAATTTTGTGCCTTCGTCAAAGGCGGTGTCGGTGGTGGCGATGTCGTCCAGGGCGAGGGTGACGAGGGCGGCGAGTTCGAGGTCGCCGGTGACGACCTGGAGGTCGGCTCCGGCGGAGGTGGCGACGCTGGAATTCACCTCGTAGGCGTAGGTTGAGTTGTTCGAGAAGCTGAGCGTGCCGGAGGCGAGGGTTTCGATAGAGGCTCCGGGCGAGAGTATGCCGTTGATCGTGAGGTTGCCGGTGATCGCTCCTGTGCCGCCGAGCGTCGCGCCGTTGGCGACGGAGACATTGCCGGTGCCAAGGCCGGTGCCGGTGATGTTGTTGACGAGCAGGGTGCCGACCGAAATGATCGTGCCGCCGGTGAAGGTGTTATTCCCGGTGAGCGTGAGAGTTCCGTTACCCTGCTTGGTGAGCGAGCCGTTGCCGGTGAGGCCTTGGGCGGTGGCGACGTTAAAACTCTGGGTATCGATGGTGCCGCCGGTGCCGTTCAGGCTGACACTGTTTGCAACGAAGTTGTTGAAGAGGCTGGTCTGGTTGCCCGTGAGCTGGAGGGTGCCGCCGTTGAAGGTCACTGTGGCTGTGCCACTGCCTCTGGAAATTTGGCCCGCGCTTAGAGTGCCGCCGTTGAGATTCACGGTTCCGGTTCGGCCTGACCGAGTTGCAAGGGTCACACTAGTTGCTGAAACCGAGCCGTTGCCGCTGACAGTGAGTGAGCCGTTGCCTGCAGACAACCCCGAGTCGGCTCCCACCGTGAGGGTGCCCGAGTTGGTCCAACTGCCGCCAGAGACCGTGACGTTGCCAATCCCGCGAGACGTCCCGACTATGCCGTTATTACTCGAAACCGACCCGCCGCTGACCGCGAGTCTTGCGGTTCTTCCACTGGTTGAGCCGATGGTGAGGTCGCCGGAATTGGTCCAGTTTCCCCCTGAGACGGTGGCGGTGCCGAAATGATCAATAATGCTGTTTCTACTGAAAACCGATCCATTTCCGCTGATGAGGAGCGTTCCGCTTAAGGCCCCCGAACTATCAAATACCGTCAAGTCAGCGCCCAGGGTGCCTAAGCTGCCGCCGGATACATCAACTGTTCCGTTAGAAGAATGAGAACCTCCGATTCCGATTCGAGTAGAGGAGGAGACTGCCCCGCCGGTTATCACGAGTGTGCCGTTGCCGCTCGCGCCCCCCACCAAGAGCTGGCCGCTGTTGGTCCAAGTGCCGCCCGAAACGTTGACGGTGGCGTTGCTGTTGACTCCGATCGTGCCACGCGCATTAGAGACCGAACCGTTGCCGCTGATGGAGAGAGTTCCAGAGGCATTATTGCCAACAATGAGGTCGCCTCCCACATCCCATGTCGGCGAGGTCAAGGTATTCGGGGAGTTCGTCCCCGTGGCGGTGACATCTTGGGCGTGGGTGGTGGTCGCGGCGAAGAGGAGGAAGCAGAAAGCTGAAAGCTGAAAGTTGAAAGCTGAAGGATG
>JBMOHW010000003.1:0-76133 GCA_049317665.1 Terrimicrobiaceae bacterium
GGCACTGAAATCACCTACGGCGGTGGACTCCGTTGCTCTTGGTAATGGCGTTTGATTTATGGAAGCCCTGATCGAGAATCCGCCTTATGAGCAGGATTCTCCGCCCCGGTATCGCACTCGTTCTCGCAGTCACCGCACTCTTGTCGCCCTTACACGCGGCCATTCCAACCTACCAACCTCGACTGCCGCTCTCGACGGTGTTCAAGGGGAAAGAAAAGTTTGATCGCCTCGTCGCACAAGCCGTGCGGGAAAACTGGCGGGCTCTCCCGATTGGTGAACGCACGGCCCGCGTCGGCAAGGCCTTGGTGGGCACGCCTTATGTGAACTACACGCTCGAGATTGACGATCGGATCGAGTCACCGTCCGCGAACTTTAATGGCATGGATTGTTGGACATTTTACGAAATCTCCCTCGCCTTCGCGCGGATGCTCCGCGTCAAGGACGGCGACTATCGACCCGAAGATCTCCTGGCCCTCATCGAGCTCGAACGCTACCGAGACGGGAAATGCACTGGCAGCTTTCTCTCTCGCATGCACTTCCTCGAGGAAGTCTTCGCGAACAATGGAGTTCGTGGACTTTCTACCAACCCCACGAGGCAGATCGGTGGTGTGCCGATGCGTCGGAATATCACGGAGATGACATCGGCGTGGCGAAGCTACCGGTATCTCCGCAGCAACGCCGGACTTCTGCCGGACATGGCGCGAATCCAAGAGCGCGTCTCCGCTCTCCCGGTCTATCACATCCCCAAGAACCAACTCGCGGCAGCCGAGAGATCGATCCAGACCGGCGACATCATCGCCATCACCTCGGCCGATAAGAGCGGCTACACGTCACACGTTGGCATGGCCGTGCGTCAACCGGACGGAGTCCATTTCCTGCACGCAACATCCCGCCGCGGTGCCGGGCGCCAGGTGATCCTCGACGGCACCATCGCCCAATATCTGGCCCGCTCGAGCGATCATTACGGAATCGTCGTTTATCGTCCGATGGATCTTCATTAAGGGTTAAAGGATTTGCCGGACGCGAGGCGACCACGTATGAAAATCGCTTGGCCCTCACGCCCACCGTCGAATGAAACCGTCCATCTCACGAGCTGATCTCCACATCCACTCGCGGCACAGCGACCGTGCGGCGGATTGGGTCTTGCGGCGGCTGGATTTTCCCGCGAGCTACTCGGATCCGCTCGCGACCTATCGGCGGCTTCGAGAGGCCGGAATGGATTTTGTCACGCTGACGGATCACAACACGATTGGCGGCTGCCTGGAAATCGCTCACCTCCCTGGAGTCATTGTCGGCGAGGAAGTGACGGTTTATTTTCCGGATGACGAGTGCAAGGTTCACATCCTGGTGTGGGGGATCACCGAGGCACAGCACCGGCTGTTGCAGGACGCGCGCGAGAATGTTTACGAATTCCAAAAGCTTGTCGCCGAGCAGGGGATCGCCCATGCCGTTGCACATCCGTTCCAACGAGTGAACGAAAAGTTGACGCCGCTTCACCTTCAGAAGTTGATTCTGCTTTTCCGGCATTTTGAGGCGACGAACGGACGGTATTGCGGATTGGTCAGCGACTCGGCCCGCGAGGTGCTCGGCGGACTGACTCCCCGGCATATTGAGATTTTTAATGCCCGGACCGGCCTCGACCCGACACACGACGAGCCGTGGAGAAAGGCATTTGTCGGCGGATCGGATGACCACGGTGGAACCAGCATCGCGCGGGCGTTCACGGAAACCCCGGCGTGCGCGGAGCCAACAGATTTTCTCGCCTGCATCCGCGCTGGAAGATGTGCGGCGGGTGGCGAAGCTGGGAACCCGCTCGTGATGGCACACGGAACTTACAGCACCGCATTTCAATATGCGAAGGCCCGGCTGGCCCTCAAGCCCGGCGATCCCGGCACGGGGCTGATGGAAAAGATTTTTTCGAGATTCATGGAGGGCCAGGATCCGACGGAGTTTTCTCTCGGTGAGAAACTCGGATTCCTCGCGCAGGGTCTCGCGACGGGAAAAATCTTCGAGATCGCCAAAGCGGGAAGCAGCTCGGTCTGGCGGGATCTCGCTGCGGGGTTCAGCAAACCGGAAATGAAGGCGGCGATGGCAAGGGAGACGTCGGGCGTTGCCGAGCCTGAGCGCCGGGCATTCATCATGGCCAACCTGATCGGAAGCCAGTTGGGCTACCGTTCGGCCACACAATTTATCCAGCAAATCTCGACGGGAAAATTCCTCGAGAGCATCCAGACGATCATCCCGCTGGTTCCGATTCTGGCGATCCTGAGTCCCTACCTCCATTCGTTTCGCCTTCCGCGCCGCGACTGGCTCCGCGAGACGGCCCGGACGTTATCCGGCGAGGTTCCGGGGTTTCTGAAAAACCGGAAGCGGGCGTGGTTTACGGACACGTTGGAGGACGTGAACGGTGTCGCCACGACGATCCGGAAAATGACCTCAGCCGGAGTGGCTTCGGGCCACGACATCACCGTCATGACATGTCGATCCGAGGTCGCGGATCACGGCATCCCGCTCAAGAACTTTGCTCCGATCGGGGAGTTTGAACTCCCCGAGTATGAGCTGCAGCGGCTGAGCTTCCCTCCGGTTCTTCAGATTTTTGATTACCTCGCGACAAACGGCTTTTCCGAGTTGATCATCAGCACACCGGGGCCGCTTGGCCTGACCGCTCTCGGCGCGGCGAAGGAACTCGGACTCCGGACGGTCGGGATCTACCACACCGATTTTCCGCAATACGTGAGGATCCTCACGGATGATTCGTTCATGGAAACGCTGACATGGAATTACATGCATTGGTTCTACAGCCAGTTGGATGTGATTTACGTGAACTCCGAGGACTACCGGAAATGTTGGGTCGATCGGGGGATTCCCCGCGAGCGACTGCGATTGCTGCCTAGGGGGCTTGATACGAAGCTCTTCCATCCGAGTCGGCGGGATGAGGGATTTTGGAGGGCGCGGGGACTCCGGGAGGGGGAATCCGGAATGTTATTTGTTGGGCGGGTCTCGAAAGAAAAGAATCTGGATGTTCTCGTAGCCGCCACAAAAAAGCTGGCCGAGTCCCACACGCCCGCACGGCCGTTGATCGTGGGCGATGGTCCTTACATGGCAGAAATGAAGCGCCTGCTACCCGACGCGATTTTTACCGGTTACCTCGGAGGCGAGGATCTGGCCGTGGCTTATGCTTCGGCCGACCTGTTCGTTTTTCCGAGCACGACCGACACGTTTGGAAATGTGGTGCTCGAAGCCCAGGCTTGCGCGGTGCCGGCCATTGTTTCCGATGTCGGGGGACCGAGAGACCTCGTTCAACATGGCAAGGATGGCTTCGTCACAAAGGCCCACGATGTGGCCGAACTCGCCGGGGCCATCCGGAGATTGGTCGAGGATCCTGCCTTGCGCCAGCGCATGGGGGCGGCGGCCCGGGGGCGGGTTGAGTCCCGCGACTGGACCGAGGCCTTCGAGAAATTCTGGTATGAGTCGCCGGAGTAAGGGATTGCTTTGACACCAGGGCGTCGTTGCCATACACCGCTGACGTGTTGATCTTGTGCATCAAGCTGGCTCTGGCGATGATCGGCGGGATTGTCATGGCCGCGTTCCTTTGAGGCCGTTTCGCTACGCCTGGGAGCCGCTTTGCCTGGTGGCCCTCGGAGCTTATGCGGCAAACCGTTGGGTCTTTCACCCCACGTTTCTTCAAGGTTGGTTCAACGACATTCTCCTTTTGCCAGCGGCTCTTCCGATCTTTTTGTGGATGGAACGGAAGATTGGGCTGAGGAAGACTGATGTCCCTCCGCGCGGTCGGGAGATTGCCTTTTATTTTGTCGCCTGGTCGGTTGCGGCGGAAATCATCGCACCAAGATTTTTCTCCCGCTCCACGGCGGATCCTCTCGACGTCGTCTGGTATGCGGTCGGCGCCGTTGTCTGCTACGTCGTCTGGGCTACATCTGCTCCGGACAACGGATGCCGAGCAATGAAAGTCCGTGGGCCAGGGTCCGGGCTGTGAGCGAACAAAGCCCCAAACGAATCGCCCGGCGGTCAGCCTCGGATTTAAGCACCGGGCAGGCTTCGTAAAACGAATGGAACGAGTTCGCGAGTTCGTAGAGATAGTTTGCCAGAAGATTGGGACGGAAGTCATCGAGGACCAGCGGAACGATCTCCGGATATTGCAGGAGCTTGAGTCCCAAGGCACGCTCGGCCGGATCGGAAAGCACGAGGCGGACGTCCGGCCCCGCCTCTTCGCCCGCGCGACGAAAGATTGACCTGATACGCACGTAGGCATTCTGAAGATAGGGTGCCGTGTTGCCGTCGAGGGAAAGGAGCTTATCCCATGAGAAGACGTAGTCGGAGAGCCGGTTCTGGGACAACTCGGCATATTTAACCGCTCCGAGCCCGATGATTTTCGCGATTTCCGGACGATCCTTCTCGGCGATGGCGTCCGGCCGGGATTCGACCATCCGGCGAGCGCGCTCGACGGCCTCGGTGAGGACTTCGGCCAGACCAACATTCTCGCCCGAACGGGTCTTCATGATCTTTCGATCCACGCCGAGGATACTGCCAAAGGCGACATGATGGAGGTGCGAAGCGACCCCGATCTTCCGCGCAGCGGCAAAGATTTGCTGAAAGTGAAGCGCCTGTGGCGAGCCAACAACATACCAGATCGCATCGGGATTCCACCGGCTGACGCGATACTCGATCGTCGCAAGGTCGGTTGTCGCATAGAGGAACCCGCCATCGGACTTGCGAATGATCGCCGGCTTTTCGGCAAGGTTGGGAATATCTCGGAAAAAAATGCAGAGAGCGCCATCACTCACCTCCGCGATTCCTTGCTTCTCCAGACGCTCGCAGAGGGGAGCGAGGGCGTCGTTGTAGGAGCTTTCGCCAAGGCGCTCGTTGAAGCGAATGTCGAGAATGTTGTAAAGTTTCTCAAACTCCCTCCACGACAATTCAACTGTTTGTTTCCAAATCGCGAGATTCTCAGCGTCGCCCGCCTGGAGCTTGACGAGTTCCTCGCGGGCCGCACGGCGAACGTCCTCGTCGGTCTCCTCGATTTTGGTCACCTCGCGGTAGAGGCGCACGAGCTCGGAAATGGCATCGGACTCCAGTGCCGCAGGATCGAGGAAATGCTTCCACCCATAGATGACTTTTCCAAACTGCGTGCCCCAGTCGCCGATGTGGTTGTCGGTGATGACCTCATGGCCCAAGAATCGGGCGATGCGGGCAAGGCAATCTCCGAGGATCGTGCTGCGGATGTGACCGACATGCATGGGCTTGGCAACGTTCGGCGAGCTGAAATCAACGAGAATCTTCCGCGGTTGCTCAGCGGGTTGGATCCCCAATCGGGGATCACTCCTGCGCTCAGTGAGTGCGTTGGAAATAAAATCATCGGTCAGCCGGAAGTTGATGAAGCCGGCACCCGCGATGGTCGGAGAGTCGGAGATTCCGGAAATATCAAGGTGGGCCAGGATCTCGGACGCCACATCACGGGGATTGCGGCGAGCCTCTTTCGCAAGGACCATGGCGGCATTGGTCTGGTAGTCTCCGAATCGGGAATCCGCAGCCGGCACGACGACGGCGCGGTCAGGGGAAAAACCAGCGGCTCCGAGGGCCGTGCGTAAGCGATCGGCGAGAAGTTCCTGCGCCGTGGCCATCAACTGCGGGGCGAGCGATTTTCAAAAACCCGGAGGATCGCGGCAGAGTCATTCGCGTCGCCCAACTCGTCTCTCACGGTCTTGTCATTCAAAAATTTCGCAATCGCCGCCAACGTGCGAAGATGGGTCTGGAACTGATCCTTCGGAACGACAAAAAGCACGATGAAGAAGACGGGCTGGCCGTCGAGAGAGTCGAACTGCACACCTTTGACGGAGCGTCCGAACGCGGCAACAACCTCGTCCACCTTGTCGGAGGATGCGTGGGGAATGGCGATACCGAACCCGATTCCGGTGCTCATCGTCTGCTCGCGTTGACGGATGGCATCGAGAATCCCCTCGCGATCCGAGTCCTCAAATTTTCCCGCCGCGATGAGGCAGTCTACCAACTCCGCAATGGCCTCCCACCGTCCTTCGGAGACCATCTCCGGAACGATCTGCGATTCCGATAACAAGTTTGCCAACGTCATGTCTGGGTTGGGATAGGCTACCGGGCACCCGGTTGTTTACAAGCGGGATTTCCAGCCGACCCCGGATCGAAAACGCTAGCGATCGGCTTCTCCCATGACAAAATCGAGCGATCCGAGGATCCCGACCACATCGCTGACCATGTGCCCCGGCAGGATTTTTGGCAGGATGCTGAGGTTCACGAAGGACGGAGCGCGAATCTTCAATCGATAAGGCACGCCGCCTCCCTTGCTATAAATGTAGAATCCAAGCTCGCCCTTCGGATTCTCGGCTCCGAAATAGACCTCGCCGGCCGGTGCGTCAGCCCCTTCGGTGGTGACAATGAAGTGGTGGATGAGTTCCTCCATCTTGGTGAGCACTGCGACTTTGTCGGGCGGTGTGCTCTTCGGGTCGTGCCAGTTGATCGGCCCCTCGGGGAGCTTGGCAATAACTTGATTGATAATCCGGACGCTCTGGCGGACCTCCTCCATGCGGACGAGATAGCGGTCGTAGCAGTCGCCAACGGTGCCAACAGGAATATCGAAGTCGTATTTCTCGTAGTCGAGGTAGGGATGCTTGCGACGCAAATCGTGATCAATTCCCGAGCCGCGGAGGTTCGGACCCGAGAGCGCGTAACCGATGGCCTGCTCCTTGGAAATCACGCCGATGTCTTTCGTGCGATCCACGAAAATCCGATTGCGGGTCACCAATTTGTCCGCCTCTTCGAAGGCCGGCGGGAACGTCGTGAGGAACTCGCGAAGCTGGGCAAGGAACACCGGGGGCAGGTCATGGGTTTGACCCCCGACGCGGGTGTAGCTGGTGGTGAACCGTGCCCCAGTGAGTTGCTCCACGAGATTGTAGATCTTTTCCCGTTCGGTGAATGTGTAGAGAAATAGCGTCATCGCCCCGAGATCCATGCCGAGACAACCGATTCCGAGGAGATGAGAAGAAATACGTGCGAGTTCGCAGGCGATCACGCGAATGGCTTTTCCCCTCGGCGGGATCTCCCAGCCCATGAGCTTCTCAACGGCCAGTGCATACGCCACGTTGTTGGCGATCGGAGCCAAGTAATCGAGGCGGTCGGTGTAGGGAACAAATTGGTTGAACTGCATGTTCTCGGCGATCTTCTCATCGCCACGATGGAGGTAGCCGATCTCCGGGGTCGCCTTGGTAATGATCTCTCCATCGAGCTCCAGAATGACGCGGAGGACACCGTGGGTCGAGGGATGCGACGGCCCCATGTTGAGCGTGAGTTTCTCACCGAGCAACTCACTGGTCTCCTGCATCGCATGGAGGCTTCGGGCCAGATTGTCGGGTTGTTCCAGTATGGTCGCCATCGTGTCGTTATTGTCTCTTGCTAGGTTCGAATCTCGATCCCGTTCCGGATTCTAAAATTCTCCACGGGTTTATCCGCAAGACCATCCCCGCCCTTCCAACAAATTGCAAGCTCGTGTGATTGCCAGTTCAAGCTTGAATGATCTGGTTTCGGATCGCATAGCGCACGAGCTCACCGATCGAGTGGAGACCGAGCTTCCGCATGATCGTCGCCCGGTGGGTTTCGACCGTCTTCTCGCTGATACCGAGAGCGGCGGCTGTCTCCTTGTTGCTTGAGCCCTCGGCCAGGAGCTGGATGATCTCACGCTCGCGGGACGTGGGTTTGGTGCCGTCATCGACCGAGGCATGGGGCATGTCTTTCTTCTGAAAACTTTCGAACAAAACCTCGGAGATCTGCGAACTGAAATAGTGCCGACCCGCGAGCACACTCTCGATGGCCGTCAGCAGATGCCGACCCGCGTCGGACTTGAGAATGTAGCCATGGGCTCCCGCATGGAAAACTTCGTAAACGAGACGCTCGGCATCGTGCACGGTGAAGATGAGAATTTTTGTCTTCGGGCAGAGGCGGAGGATCTGACGGGCCGCCTCGATCCCGTTGAGTTCCGGCATACTGATATCCAGTATGGCGACATCCGGTTGATGCACCTCAGCAAGTTTGACGGCTTCGCGACCGGTCGTCGCTTCCCCGCAACACTCGTAGTCGGGCACGCTCGCCAGAAGGTTGCGAACCCCGTGCCGAACGATCTCGTGATCGTCAGCGATGAGAATTTTGAGCATGGGGTTGGACATGGGCCAGGCAATCTTGGATGCGAACCCTAACGCTTACTCCGTAGGGTGAGGACTCAATTTCCAGCTTCCCGCCAATCGGCGCAAGCCTTTCCCGCATGCCGGCAAATCCCACCCCTTCCGACGGCCCGGAGGGGGTCGCAAACCCTGTGCCATTGTCGCGGAGTTCCATCGTGATCACTTGCTGATCGAAGGCGAGTGTGACCCAGGCCCGCGTCGCGCCGGAGTGCCGGTAGATGTTGCTCATGGCCTCCTGAACCACGCGGAACAATGCCGTCTCGATCTCCACATCGAAGCGGGGAAAAGCGTCCGAGACTTCCAGCGAGACCCCAATCGACGAGCGCTTCTCGAAGCCGTCAACAAACCACTGGAGAGCAAATCGCAACCCGACCTCATCCAATAGAGGAGGATGGAGAAGGTAGGAAATATTTCGCAGCTCCAGGCAGCAATCTCTCGCGATCTGCCGGGTCTCGGCAACAATTCGTTGCATACGCTCGTCTCCGATGACCGGCTCAAGCAGGCTCATGTTCATCTCGAGGGCGGAGAGGCTCTGAGCGGTCGAATCATGCAGCTCGCGCGCGATCTTGCGTTGCTCGTCGTCCCTGAGCCTGAGCAGCCGCGATGAGAGCGAACGGAGTTGGTGTTCCGACTCCTGAAGCTGCTGCTGGGTCTTCACCTGCGCGGTGATGTCGGCAGCGACCCATTGACCACCCAGGCCGGAAGTGTCCGCCGCGGAGGTGACCCGAATCGTACTGCGGAACCAGGCACCGGGAGAGCCGGGCCGGGAAATCTGGTGCACGAATGTCTCCACCCCACGGTTCTCAGCCAGCCCGCCAAACTTCGTCGCGAGCAACTCGAATGTCGGAGGTGGCAGGCACTCCCGTAAAAAAACTCCCTTGCCGGAATCGTGCGGGAACAGTTTCTGGAAAACCAGATTCGAAAAAGTGACCTCAAATCCTTGCGAGAATCGGCAGATCACCTCGGTTTGATCTTCGACAACGGCGCGATAGTTTTCACGCGCTGCGTCCAGCTGTCCGGCGAGGTTTTCGATCCGGCGGGCCAGGTGGCCGAGTTCATCGTCGCCTTGGAAATTCAGCTTGAGCGGCAGTCTGCCGGAAACTCGTTCCAACTCGACCTTCCGCGTGAGATCCCGAATGCGGGCAAGGATCGTGCGGTCGAGCAGAATCCAGACCACGACAAACAAAGCGCCTCCGGCCAGTGTCAGAATTGTAAGGAAAACCTGCACGGCTTGCAGTCCCTCCCGATAGAGCGGACGCGGTTGGAGCAGCCGGATCTGGCCGATGGGGACCCCACCCACGCCGCGAACAAGAACATGCCCGACAAGCTCGTTGGGCCCGGTCGCGTTGACGACAAACTCGTTCTTTGCAAGCATCGCGAGGAGGGGCTCACGAGAATCCGATCCAATCTCCAGCCCCTGCAAGGGTTCGAATTCCACACGTGCACCGAACATGCCCTCGAAAAATGCCGTTGGCTCATCTCCAAAAATCCGGGCGGCTAAAATCCTCGATCCACTCGGCAGAGTCCGCCACGCCACAGCCGTGAGATACCGACCCGTCAGGATAAACCCAGCCTGCGGCACGTTGGGCGAGATCCTTGTCGTGTCGTTGATCCAATCGGTCCACGGCTTCGCGGACCGAAAAAGACTTTCCGATACGTCGTTTCGAAAGGATGTCGCAACGATCCGTCCGCCCGCATCGGCCACCGAAGCAAAGTCCAATTGAAGCGTTGAGAGCTCGGCGGGCGTTGGAAGGTCCGGCGACGCGCTCGTGGGATTCCGCTCAATGGCTTCGGAGAGTGCGATCTCGACGGGCCGGGTCTCGCGCGAGAGCACAATGGTGAACCGCTGGAGGGTCCCGATCATTTCCTGCCGCTCGGTTTCGCGAAACTCCGCAAGAATGATTTCGCTGGTGAGAATCACCACGGCGGATCCCAACAAAAGCGACAGACCGACAAAAATCGTCAGGGCCTTTGAATAAACGGATTCACCCGGCAGCCGCAGAAAGCGGGCCATCGCGACACCGAAGCCCATAGTCAGCGAGCGGCTGGCTGACCCTGCGTCGTTGGCGCCGGACGCTTCGGAAGGATGACCTTGCTCAGATTGAAGATCGGGCCGTAAATCGCATAGACCAGACCACCGACGATCAGGCCCAGAAACACAAGAACGAAAGGCTCAAGAATCTTGTCGATCTGGCTGGCGATGACATCGAGATCCTCCTCATAGTCGGTCGCGATTTCATCCAGCATTTCGTTGACCCCACCGGTCTCTCCGGCCATCTGGACGACGGCGGCAATCGTCCGTCCATCGGGTCCGAGACGATGACTCTCCATCAGGAAACTCTCCGGCAGCGACAAGCCGTCGACGATGTGATCGCGCACCGCGAGGAAGAATCGTTCAAACTCGATATGATTCGAGCTCTTCGCGGCGATCTCGAGGGCAGTCGTGATCCGGACGTTTGCCTGAAGGAGGAGGGCGAGACACCGGAAGCTGACCATCGCCGCTGTTTTCTGGATGATATTTCCAACGGTCGGAAGCCGCGTGAGAGCGATCTGAACGGCGGGTTTGCGATAAATTTTCGACCAGTATTTGATCAGCAAAAAAACGAGCGCGATCGGGATCGCCGCGAGCCACGGTTGCTGGAGGAGCAACTCGGAAAATTTGATCAGGATTTTTGTCGCGAACGGAAGCGTCGCATTCATCGAAACGTAGAGCTTCGAGATCGCCGGGATCAGCGTAAAGGCCATGATGATCACGACCGCGACGGCGAGCACCAGAACGATGCACGGATAAATCAAACCCGATTTGAGTTTACGAAGAATCCGCAGCGACTTGTTCCGTCCTTGTGCAATCTGCTTGAACACCGCGTGGATTTGGCCGGATTCCTCACCGGCGCGGATAAGCGCGATCACATCTTCGGTAAACAAATCCGGATGCATTGCAAAGCAATCGCTCAGTTTGTCACCGGCGAGAATGTGGTGGGCAATGTCCGCGACAGCGCCACGATAGCGGGGCGACTTCAAGCGCGCGGCCATCAATTCCAGGCTTTTGATCGTCGAAATGTTGCGATCCAGACAGCGGGCCAGCCCGCTGAAGAGCGAGACTGTCTCATCGAGGCTCGGTTTTTCCCGGTCGATCGTTGGAGGGCTTCGTCGAGACCCGTAATGTCCGCAACGACCGCCGTCTCATTGGGAGCTTTCCCTGCACCGAGAACGGCCTTCACATCTTCGTCGGTGTCCACAATCACCTCGGTGGATTTCGAGGTGTAGACATTGGTGAGAACGACTTTCTTCAGCATATCGGGCAGAGCCTTGCTGTGGAGAACTCTGCCCGTTCCCGCAACGTTTCGCGATGATTATTTGTCGGCCGCGAAACTACTGCCAGTGGGCAGGAATCCAGACGCGACGGCCGTTCGACGTTCCCCAAGTGCCATCGACCCAGATCGAGTTCGGCGAGGGCGGCTGACCGGACGGGCTCGGATTGCCGACGTATTCGGCGTCGGAATTCGAATATTGAGACGCGGGAGGATTTCTGGGACCGCGATCAAAGAACTCAAAAATCGCATACCCGATTGGATCCGGCGGGCGGAATCTTCCCTCGGGACTTGTGCAGCCCGCCAAGATGAGGACCGAAAACAAAGAACCCATCGAAATCGCCGGAGGAATCTTCATGAGAAAAGGGCCGTCGAGAAAAGCCTTCCCGTTGGGCAACCTAGTATTTCCAGAGCTTACCTTGGCGAGCGTCGGCGAAGACCTGTGGGCTCAGCATGTAGGACATTGGTGGATCCTGGAGCGAGCTGTCATCCAGGCGAGGAAGGGATTTCCCGACCGTGGCGTCCCATGGCTGGCTGGTCGAGATATTGATCGGCGTGCCGACGCGAACGAGGTCAAACGTTTTCTTGGCGGATTTGATCGGCATCCGCACACATCCGTGTGTGCTCGGCTGCGGCTTGACGAAGCCCCAATGGAGCCCGTAGGCCGACTTAAATTCCATCCAGTAGGTCATCGGATACCCGGCGCCCGGGCTGCTCACACGGCGCCGGTTCGCTTGCTTCGAGTAGATCGTGTAGTTGCCATGCGGTGTAGGAGTCGCAGCCTTGCCGACCGAGACCGGGGTGGCGAGAAGGACGGTGTCGCCCTCGACGACGTAAAGACGTTGAGCCCCTGTGCTGAGCTTGAGTTTCACGGCCGACGGATTCTTCGGCGGCGTGACGGCGGGGTCGTAAGAAAAGGCGGTTTTTCCACCAGTCGGAACGGTCTGGCAAGCACCAAGGAAAAGCGCAGATGCGGCAACGGCAACGGGGAAAATGAGGCGAAGTGATTTCATAAGTCTGAAGATGGGCGGAATCTGCACGATGCCAATCGCGAATGCAAGACGAGATCTTTTTCGCCCGGAGAACGAAATCGGCGGATGCTTTTTGATTTCGTCGGCGTGCCCGGGGTGTGTAGAGTCTTCTGATCATGACGGCGATCTTGGCATTGGAAGACGGACGGATTTTTCGCGGCGAGGGGTTCGGCGCAAACGGCACGGCGACAGGGGAGATTTGTTTTAACACTTCGATGACCGGGTATCAGGAAATTCTGACCGACCCTTCGTATCGCGGACAGATCGTGGCCATGACGTATCCGGAGATCGGGAACTACGGGGTCAACGACCTGGATATCGAGAGCGAGAATCCACAGGTCAGGGGATTTGTCGTCGAGGAACTGAGCCCGGTCATCAGCAGTTGGCGCTCTCAGGGCAGCCTGCATGATTATTTGGCGAAAAGCGGGATTCCGGCCATCCAAGGCGTGGACACTCGCGCATTGACCCGCCACCTGCGCACGCGCGGGGCAATGCGGGCGTGTGTGTCGACGATCATCTCCGACGAGGCTGAGGCAGTCGGCGCGGCCCGCGATGCCTCGTATGAGGGAATCGATTTTGTGAAAGAAGTCACGACCCGTCAGGTTGCCGGCTGGGATGCTGATGGGATGGCCAGTCGGGCGTGGATTCTTCGCAATGCCGAGAATGGCGAATCCGACACGGATCCCATGGGAAATGTTTTTGCTCCAACACTGCCTCCCGTCCATACGCTGGCGGCGATGGACTTCGGGATGAAAAAGAACATTCTCCGCTTGCTTCGGCGGCACGGATTCGAAGTGACGGTTGTGCCGGCACGAACATCGGCGGCCGATGTCCTCGCGCTCGGGACCGATGCGGTCTTCCTCTCAAACGGTCCGGGGGATCCCGAGGCAATCGACTACGCTCGCGATGCCGTCCGGGAAATCATCGGTAAAAAACCTCTCTTCGGAATCTGCCTCGGGCACCAGATCCTCGCTCTCGCCCTCGGCGGAAAGACTTTTAAGCTAAAATTCGGGCATCGGGGCGCCAACCAACCGGTGAAGGATCTTCGGACCGGACAGATTGCCATCACGTCGCAAAACCATGGCTACGCGGTCGATCCGGATTCGCTTCCGGACGATGTCGAGGTCACGCATGTGAACCTGAACGACGGCACGGTCGCCGGACTCCGGCACAAAATCCACCCGGCCTTCAGCGTCCAATACCATCCCGAGGCCAGCCCGGGACCGCACGACGCCGGTTACTTTTTCTCCGAGTTTGCCAAAGAAGTTGCGACATCGAAGGCCGCAGGCGTATAAACAGCGACATGGCGAAGCTCCATCTCTACCTCCCGGACGGCACCCAGCAGGTGCGTGACCTGACCGAAGAAACTCTCACGATCGGCCGCCTCGCGGACAACGGACTTCACATCGACGACGCATCGGTCTCTAGTCACCATGGCGAAATCACCTTCGAGGCAGGCGAATGGCATCTTCACGACTCCGGATCCACCAACGGCACGTTCATCAATGGCGAAAGAGTCACCGACGCCGTCCTCCGACATGGGGACGAATTGCGGATTGGTGCCATCGAGACCGTGTTCAGCTCGGAAGACGGACAACTCGAACAGCCCCTCCCGGAGTCCTCCACGGCCGCCGCCGAAGTCGCCGGGGCGAGCAAGCGCCCATCCGCGTTCAAGAGTTCGTCACCGATTCCGAAAAACATCCGGACCAAAGATCCCTTGGCGGCTGTCTTGATTGGCGCTGCGGTGATCGGCATCCTGGCGTTCGGAGGAGCGACGTTCTTCATCCTGCAGATGGTCGCGCCGTAAGGCCGGACCATTCCCGATCCGGATACGTCGGAGGAAATCTTTTCATGGAAGAAAATACAGCGAATGAATTGCTGGCGGTGCGCCGGCATAAAATGGAGGCCCTTCGTGCCGCAGGGCTTGATCCTTTTGGAGCAAAGTATGATGTGACGTCGGGTCCGGGAGAAACCCGGGCGTCGTTTGTCGAGGGCCGTCCGGTGCGAACAGCCGGACGGGTCACAGCCCACAGGAACATGGGGAAAAGCCATTTCCTCGACCTCTCCGACCAAAGTGGCCGGATGCAGGTTTACCTCAATGCAAAAGAAGTTGGCCCTGAAGCCGCTGCACTTTTCGATCACGTGGACATCGGGGATTTTCTCGGTGTCGAAGGATCATGCTTCACGACCAAGACCGGGGAACCGAGCATCAAGGCGACTTCTTTTACTGTTCTCTCGAAAGCCCTCCGCCCGCTTCCGGACAAATGGCACGGCGTGCAGGATACCGAAATCAAATACCGCCAGCGCTACCTCGACCTGATTGCCAATCCGGAATCGCTCGGGATTTTTCAAAAGCGAATTGCCATCGTGCGCGAAATCCGGAGGTTCCTCGAGGATCGCGGATTCGTCGAGGTCGAAACGCCGATGATGCAGGTCGTCCCCGGCGGAGCCGCCGCGCAGCCATTCCGCACACACCACAATGCTCTGGGCGTCGACCTCTTCCTGCGAATCGCGCCGGAGCTATTTCTCAAACGCATGTTGGTCGGCGGGTTTCCAAAAATTTTTGAACTCAACCGAAATTTCCGCAACGAAGGCATCTCCCGCAGGCACAATCCGGAGTTCACGATGTTGGAAGCCTACCAGGCTTTCGCGGACTTTGAGGAGATGGCCAGTCTTGTCGAGGAAATGGTCTGTCACTTGGCCGCCACGATTTGCGGTGGCCTGATGATCGAGCACAAAGACGCCGAGGGGGCGGTCGTGCGAACCATTGATCTCACGCGCCCGTGGCGACGTGAACGTTATGCCGATTTGATCTCCGATGCGATTCCGGGTTGGAACGATCTCGACTCCGTCGCCCGCCGCACCAAATGCAACGAACTCGGCCTCGATATCAGCCACTGCACCGAAGACTTCGAGGTCACCCAACACGTATTCGAAAAACTCGTCGAAGAAAAGACGATCAACCCGCTCTTCGTTACCCACTGCCCGAAGGAACTCGTGCCTCTGGCAAAACAAAACACGGACGATCCGTCCGTTGTGGACGTCTACGAGCTCGTGATCAACGGGCAGGAAATCTCGCCGGGTTACTCCGAACTCAACGACCCCGACGTGCAGCGAGCCCGACTCGAACAACAAAGTGGCGGCGAGACGCAAAAGATCGATGAGGATTTCCTGAAGGCCCTCGAATACGGGATGCCACCCGCTGGAGGGATCGGCATCGGCATCGATCGTCTGGTCATGATGCTGACGGGTGCCGAGAGCATTCGGGATGTCATCCTTTTTCCCCACATGCGACCAAGGGCTGCCATGCCGGCGGCGGAGTAGACGCTCTCCCGCATGCGCCACATCCCGGTGGACTTCACCATCCTCGGCGAGACAGAACATTTGCTCGTGGTGGACAAACCCGCCGGACTGCTCGTCCATCCCAGCAAGCCCGACGGACCTCGAACACTCTGGGACGGACTTCGCGACCTTCTCGGCTACGAGATTGTTAATGGTGGGCAGGTTTCACTGATCAATCGCCTGGATCGGGAAACCAGCGGCATTGTCCTCGTCGCGAAGACCGCAGCAGCAGCGCGAGCCGCTGCGATGGCCATGCAGGAGGGCCGAATCCGAAAGCGATATCTGGCGATCGTTTGGGGTTGGCCAGCGGACGACGTGTTCACCGTGGATGCCCCGATCGTCCGGCTCGGCGAGGTGGCCGCTTCAAAGATCTGGCTTCAGCGAACCGTCCATCCGTCCGGGGCGGCCTCACGCACGGGGTTCCGCGTTATCGCACGACACGAACTTCCTACAGGCCGATTTGCCTTGGTCGAGGCGCAACCGTTCACCGGTCGCACTCATCAGATTCGCGTCCATCTCGCACATTTGGGAAATCCGGTCGTCGGAGACAAAATTTACGGACCTTCCGAGGACTGCTATCTGGAATTCATCGAGTCGGGATGGACACGTGCGCTCGAGAAAAAACTCCTACTCGACCGCCACGCACTCCACTCCGCCGGGCTTTCCATCGAATGGGACGGGAAGACGCTGTCTTGGGAGAGCGGAATCCCAAGCGACATGGCGGGCTTACTGGCTCGCTGATATTTCTCAGAAGACGTTCTTCGCCGCGCGGGATTCCCTAAGACAAGATCTTGATGAAAGCTTTTTGCCTCAGGGTATCGAGCCAGCGCTGCTGGGCTTTCATGCGCTCCTGCTGGATCAGATTTTTTTCGATCTCATCGCGCACCTCGGCGATCGGCTTGACCGCCGCACTCTTCTTCGCCTCGACGAGCATGATGTAAAACGAATCTCCAATCCGCACGGTCGGACTTACCTGACCCGGCCGCAGGGCAAACGCCACGCTGGTGAGTTGCTCGTTGAGCGTTCCCCGCTCGACCCAGCCCCAATCCCCTCCCGTGTCCCGCGTTCCCTCATCATCGGAATACATTTGCGCCATGCGGTCGAACTCGGCTCCCTCAACAAGTTTTTGACGGATCTCGTCGGCGATCTGCTCCTTGCTTCCCGTCCCGGGAATATCGCTCGTCGATCCCTCGCGGAGCACGATCATCCGGAGTTTGATCTGCTCGGGAAGCGAGTAGGCTGGCTTGTTCTTGTTGTAGAAGGCCTGGATCTGGGTCGGAGAAATGACGAAATCCTCGTTGACCTTCGACTGCCTCATCGCCTGGACGATGATTTTCTCTCGCTCGATTTCCTTGAATCGTGTGACCGTAAATCCCTGCGCCTGAAGTGTGCGAACAAACGCCGACCGGTCGCCGCCAAATTCCTCACGGATGATCGATTGGATCCGATCGTCGATGACGTAATCCGGGATATTTGCCCCTTTTTCCTGCATCTTGCGAAACTCCTGGATGATCAACTGCCGGTCCACGAGATCTTTGAGAGCGGCGAGTCGCATTTCCTTCACCTTCTCAGCCAGATCCGCACCGGAATAAACCTCGCGAAGCCCACGCTCGCGCGCTCCGATCAACTCGCGAACCTGCGAAATCGTCACCACGTCGCCATTCACGATCGCAGCGATACCGTCGACGACCTCGGCTTTCTGCGCGCGGGCTGGGATCCCCGAGGCCAGCAAAAGGGCGGAAACAAAACTGAAAACAAAATATCTCATCGAACGGGCATTTTCTCCAAAATAGACAGAACCTGCCGAAGGGTAAAATCCGGGCTACCTGCCGTCAAGCGGGGAAACCGTCCGCCAACCAGGATGTAGTTCTTCCCGCGGGTCAACATCAGCTTCTCACCACGCACCTCGACCACGGAAATACGACGCGCCGAGGCTTCGATGCGGATGGTTGCCGCCACAAGTGCGTTGGCAGCCGCTTGGGGCAACGGGCCAAACCGGTCACGCCAAGACGCCTCCAATCCGTCGATCTCCGTGCGCGACACTGCCTCGGCGATCCGCCGGTAAGCCTCGATCCGCAGCCGCGATTCCCCAATATACGAGGCGGGAAGAAAGGCTCCAGCCGTCCCGGGAGACGCGAGAAATTCCGCCTCGTCCGTTCTCAAAAAATCCAGACGCAAAATTGCTGTCGCCCCCACGACCCGCGCGCCCTTGAGAGAATCGACCGCCCGCCGGAGCAGTTTGCAATAGAGGTCGAATCCAATCGCCACAATGTGCCCACTCTGCGCGGTGCCGAGCAGATTCCCGGCGCCCCGAATCTCCAGATCCCGCATCGCAATTTTGAAGCCCGAGCCGAGGTCGGAGTACTGCTTGATCGCCGACACCCGCTTCCGCGCCGACCCGACCGCCATCAATTCCCGGGGCAGGAGGAGATACGCGTAGGCCTTGTGGGATGATCTTCCAACGCGCCCACGGAGTTGATAAAGATCGGCGAGCCCGAAGCGGTCGGCCCGGTCGATGATGATTGTATTTGCGTTCGGGATGTCCAACCCGCTCTCGATGATCGTCGTCGAGACGAGAACGTCCGCCTGCCCGCTGACAAAGCCTTGCATCACCGCCTCGAGCTCCTTTTCCTCCATTTGCCCATGGCCGACGATCACCCTCGCCGGATCGCAGAGCTCGCGGATCCGCACGGCCGTGCGCTCAATCGTCTGGACCCGATTGTGCAGAAAATACACCTGACCACCGCGACCCAGCTCGCGTTGAATGGCATCGCGAATCACCCGTTCATCATAGCCGCAGACAATCGTCTCCACCGGCTGTCGGTTGGGCGGTGGAGTCTCGATCAATGACATGTCCCTTGCTCCCATCAGCGAGAGGTAGAGAGTGCGGGGGATCGGTGTGGCCGAGAGCGTGAGCACATCGATGAGTCGGAACTTTTCCTTCAGCGCATCTTTGTGCTTTACCCCGAATCGCTGTTCCTCATCGACAATGACGAGTCCGAGGTTCTTAAAGGCGACGTCGTTCGAAATGATGCGGTGGGTTCCGATGACGATGTCCACTTCGCCGCGGGCCAGCGCGGCGACGACCTTCTTTTGCTCTGCCGCCGTGCGGTAGCGACTGAGAAGTTCGATAGTGATCGGATACTCGCTCATCCGCTCGCGGAAGGTCTGAAAATGCTGCTGCGCGAGCACGGTCGTTGGCGCAATCAGCGCGGCCTGCCGCCCGCCGGTCACGGCTTTGAATGCGGCACGAATCGCCACCTCGGTTTTACCAAATCCCACGTCGCCACAGATCAATCGATCCATCGGCCGCACGGATTCCATATCAGCTTTCGTCTCGGAAATCGCCCGGACCTGATCTGTCGTCTCGGTAAAAAGGAACGACCTTTCAAACTCCTGCTGCCATCGGGAATCCCGTGGAAACGCAAAGCCGGAGCCGGTCTCGCGCTCGGCAAGGACCTGAAGCATGCGGACCGCATAGTCGTAGATTCCCTTGTGCGCCTTGTCCTTCGCACGCTGCCAGCGTTCATCTCCGAGCTCGGAAAGCTCGGGGGTTTTCCTACCGAGACCGACGTAACGCGACACCTGCCAGGCCTGGTCGAGGGGGACGTAGAGACGGGCGTCGTTGGCGAATTCCACCGCGAGCACCTCACTCGTCCCGCCGGGTTCTGTCTGCATGCCGAGAAAGCGTCCGATCCCGTGGTCGAGATGCACCACAAAATCGTCTTCCGCAAACTCGGAAAAATCCATCGTTCCGCGCGCTGCGGCCAGTCGCTCCCGCCGGAGGTTGATGCGGTGAGCCCGCTGGCTCGCTGATCGACCAAGCACTTCGGCATCGGCCAGAAGTGCAAACTTCAAGCCGGGACACACGAATCCCCTCGTGGCTGGAACCGCAACAAATTCCAGCCCGGAGGCATCAAAATGAAAGTCCGCCGCGAGCTCGCGAAATCGCTCGCCCTCGCCCTCGTTGTTGCAGGCAAATGCAACCTTCCATCCGCCATCCGACCACTCGCGAAGCTGATCGAAAAACCTCCCGCGCTTCACTTCATCGAGCACCAGATCCCCCGCCCCGAGCTCGGAAAAGGGAGGTGGATAAAATGGCAACACACTTTCTCCCAGCCCGGAGGAAATGGCGAATCCCTCGCCGGGCTCGTCCGCATCGATCGTGAGCACCGTATCTCCCCGCGAAACAAATTCGCGCAGTGTTCCGGCCGCCTTCGCCCGACTTCCGCCGAGAAAAACTTCACAGTCAGCCACCTGCTCGATCGAGCACTGGGTATCGAGATCGAAAGCTCGCAGGGATTCGATATCGCTGTCAAACCACTCAAGCCGCACGGGACGCGGAGCCTGCCAGGCGAAGACGTCCAGGATTCCGCCCCGCCGCGCAAACTGCCCGCGCGCGGTGATTTGCGCTGCCTGCTCGTAGCCGGCTGCCGTGAGCTTCCCGACGACCTCCTCCATGGAAATCTCCTGTCCCTGCTCGAGTCGCATCACATCGCGAACAAACGAGGTGGGCTTCGGAACCTCCGACTCCCATTGCACTGCATGGATGACGACAATCTCCTCACCGCGCCCGCGGGCTAACGTCTGGAGAAGATCGAAACGCTCGGACGCCGTCTCCGGATCGGGCAGCGCATCTCCAGCAGGAATCTCCAGCTCGGGAAAAAGCCGGACCCTTCCGCACCACGCGGCCATCTCGGCGGCAAAGTCCTCCTGACGCCGCACGTCGGGGCACACGATCCAGAGCCGTCCGGGAACCAGCGACCTGGCCATGACAGCGGCAACAAACGCTTGAGCCGGCTCCGCGATGTCGCACACCACCCGGCCTGGTTCGAACATTCCGGCCACTCCGCCCTCGCAGTGTTTGAAAAGGCTCTCAGTCACCCAAAACCTCTCTGCGATAAGTATCCACCCAAGTCGGATCCTGAACCAGCGGCCTGCCGTCCAACTCTGCCATCATTCGAATTCCCACACGGCTATTCGTTACGACCCCGGCCGAACATCGGACGACATCGGAAAAATCCAGATTGTCTTCATAGCAGGAAAACCGTTCGCACACCCAGGCCCGCACCACGCCGTCACGCGCTCCCGAACCGAGCGGCGGGGTGACCCAGCGTCCATCCACGCACAAGAAAACATTTCCCATCGCCGCCGAGACCAGGCTGCCCGCCGGATCAAAAAGTAGGACCTCGTCGCAACCGCTCCCACGAGCGGCCAAAAGCGCCTCGATGTTCCGCCAATAGTTTCCCGTTTTCCATCCACCGGGCCTCGCCACATAAGGGGCGGCGGATGTCGCGAGGCGGAGCAACGGCGTCTCACCGCCAACCTTCATCGCCTCAAAAATTGCAAAAATTTCCCCGGCAAATGCCTCACCGAATGCTCCCGGCCCGGCCGTCACGTAGACCCGCAAGACGCCATTCTCCAGGTCGACAACAAGCTCCGGGATAGTCGATCCAAGCATCATCATGTCGATCTTCCCGCCGACGGAATCGACCGCCGATGCGAGGCGCTTAAGGTGCTCGCCAAGAAATATGCCCCGCCGATGATGGATGGCGATGGTCTCAAAAAAACTCATGCCATAGCGAAACCCCCGGTCGCACGGCGAGACGGTCGCTTCGGGCGTCCAGGAACCTTCGTCCAGACGCCAGGTCTTCACCGGGTGCCGGCGGTTTCGGTGCGCTCGAGATGCTTCCGCAGGGCGGCTTTCGTCAGGCCAAGCACCTTGGCGGCTTTCGCCTCGTCGTTCCCGGAACGTTCGAGCACACGGAGGGCAAGACGATGCTCGACCCAAGGCACCAGAGGCTGGGATGAATCGGCCTCGCCGGCCAGGAGCAGGGCATCGATGGCTTCCCCGACCCCGATCTCCCGGGGAGCACCGTCTGCGGCGGCAACAGGCTCGGACGTCACCTGCCCTAGGGGAATGTCTTTTGGCAGCAACACGTCGGCGGTCGCGAGCACCGCGGCACGCTGCATCGTATTTTCCAACTCGCGCACGTTGCCGGGCCAGGGATAAGCCTCAAGGCCTCGAATCGCCTCCTCGGAAAGCTTCAGGGGCGGACGGTGTTTGTGATTGGCGATCTTCTGGAGAAAATACTCGGCCAGCAGCGTGATGTCCTCCACACGTTGCCGGAGCGGAGGCAGGTGGAGTCGGACAACATTTAACCGATAAAACAAGTCCTCACGGAAACGGCGCTGCGCCACCTCCTCCTCCAAATGCTTGTTGGTCGCACAGACGATTCGGACATCCGTGCGAAGCGTCTGGTTGCCTCCGACGCGCGAAAATTCTCCCTCCTGCAAAACTCTGAGGATTTTGCTCTGCACCTGAAGCGGCATCTCGCCGATCTCATCGAGGAAAAGTGTGCCGTTGTCGCACTGCTCGAACCTCCCGATCCGCTGGCTGTGGGCTCCGGTAAAGGCCCCCCTCTCATGCCCGAAGAGCTCGCTCTCGAGAAGGTTCTCCGGAATGGCCGCACAGTTGATCGCCAGGAATTGCTTGGCACTTCGCGCGCTGTAGTTGTGGATCGCCCGGGCGACCAGTTCCTTGCCCGATCCGCTCTCACCGGTCACCATCACCGGCGCTTCGCTGCCGGAAACCCGCCCGATCATTTTAAAGACCTGCTGCATCGCCTCCGAGCGGCCCACAATGTCCTCGCGATGCTGCTCGACCGTAAGCTGCGGTTTGAACGCGCTCGCGCTGAGCAACTCGGCATGAGCCTTGAGTGCAGAATCGACGATGACTTTCAGGTTGAACGGAAGCTGCTCCTTGCGCACAAAATCAAAGGCCCCCATTTTCATCGCCTCGATCACCGACTGGGTGGTCCCGAACGCGCTGGTAATGATCACCATGGCATTCGGCGAATGCTTGCGGATCCGTGCCAGAAGCTCGGTTCCCGTGAAGGGATGAAGGTTCATTTCGGCGAGGACCAAATCGGGTTCCTCCATGCAGAACGTCTTGTAGGCGGCATCAGCCGTCGTCTCCAGGAGAACGCGCGCAGACGGGCTCGTCAGTTGGTGCTTCGCCCAATCGAGAAAATCTGTCTCGCGGTCAACCAGGAGGATCGTTTGTTGCTTGGCCATCAGTCGTAAAAACTTCGAACCTTTCAACTTGAGAGAAAATCCCGCAGACGGAAAGCAATAAAATGCCGATCAATTCTTTTGATCCCGCGCGACTTCCTCGAAGAGCTCGACCAAACCGTCATCGACCCGCAGATCCACGAGTTTCCAACCTCCGGGGCCTTTATAAAAATAGAACCTCCAACGTAGCGGGAGGTCATTGTTTAGAGAAATGCAGGTGAAGCGAATGAGGCTCTCGCCGGCAGGGAGGGTGCCGATGACTTCAAATCCCGCGACGGGACCGTAGCTGTCGAGAGCCTGACGGGTGCGGGCCTTCAACTCTTTGACGTTTTCCCGTCGCTCGGAAATCACGGTATCCCGGACCAGAGCCTCGTAGGCCGCATCAACTTCGCCGGTCTTCAGGGCCAGAAAAAACGCCTGGATCGCCTCGATAGGCTTCCCGGACCGAACTGGCACGGGCGTTGGCGTGGCAACCGGGGCCTCGGGCACCGTCTCGCCGGGCTGGAAAATCATTCGCTTCCGGGGGTCGCTTCCAGGTTCCTGCGCGGAGAGACTGCCGAGGGTGGCGAGCAGGGCAAGGGCCGCAATTAGGCAGTTCCTCATCGCTTTAAATCCCGTCTCCATCGAGCCCGGCGACCTCTGCGCCCGTTACCGGGGGAGCTCCCATCACATTGGCGAGCGTCGTCGTATCCATCAACTGCGCGACGATATTTCGGGCATCGAGCATGACCCGTCGAAACCGGCAGACAGGCTCCTGCGAGCAGCGCTTGTAGTCCGTGACCGAAACGCAGGCGATCGGGGCCAGGTAGCCGTCGAAGTGTCGGACGACCTCGCCCATGGTGATCTTTTCCGGGCTCCGGGAAAGAACGTAGCCGCCGCGCTTTCCGGGATGGCTTCTCACCCAACCCCGCTCCTTGAGCTCGAGCATGATGTGCTCGAGAAAGCGTTTCGGGACATCATTCCGACGCGCCAGTTCCCCAATGGGAATCGGCTGACCTCCGTCGTGCTCCACGAGGGTAAACAACGCCCGGAGAGCATAGTCTGTGCGCATAGACAACTGCATTAGCGATAGGAGTAGCCGTTATTCCCGCCAGCGCAAGCCTGTTGGCTGTTCCCCAACGGGAGAGCGAGGCTCCGCCCGAGCCGTGATGTCATAGGGCTGACACGGAGGTTCGCCCTCCCGTCGCGGCTAATTGACAGCTTGTCCGCAGCCGTCGCCAGGGATAGATTTTCGCCGATGCACCAAGGTTCCCTCGCGCTTCTCCTCCACGCCCACCTGCCATGGGTTCGCCATCCGGAGCATGAAGAGTTTTTTGAAGAGGACTGGTTGTATGAGGCGATTGTGGAGACCTACCTGCCGTTGCTCCGAATCCTGCGGCGCCATGTTGAGGAGGGGATTCCGACCCGGTTGACGTGGACGATGACGCCGACGCTTTGTGCGATGCTCCGAGACAAGCTTTTGCAGGATCGGGCCGAGCGTTATCTCGAGCGCGGGGCTGAGCTGGCGCGGAGGGAGATCGAACGAACGTCGGGCGAGCCCGCGCAGCGGGAACTGGCGGAATTCTACCATCGTCGGTTTTCCGATGCACACACATTCTATACCGACGTCCTAAACCGCGACGTCGTTGGAGCGTTCGCCCAGCTTCAAAGCGAGGGAGTCATTGAGATCATCACGTGTGCGGCGACACATGGGTTTTTGCCTCTGATGGAATCTTTTCCCGAGGCGATGCGCGCCCAGGTGATGATCGGTTGCGATGAGTATCGCGAGTGCTTTGGTCGCGATCCCGAGGGGATTTGGTTGCCGGAGTGCGGATATGTTCCCGGGATCGACCGGATCCTGCGGGAGGCAAACATCCGATGGTTTGTGGTGGATGCCCATGGGTTGATGTATGGGGATCCTCAGCCGCGATTTGCGATCTACTCGCCATATTTCACTCCGGCGGGACCGGCGGTTTTTGCGAGGGACCGGGAGTCGAGCAAACAAGTTTGGAGTGCAAGAGACGGCTACCCCGGCGATCCGGCTTATCGGGATTTCTATCGAGACATCGGCAATGATCTGCCCGAGGACTATATCCACGGGGTTTTTCCCAACATCGGGCATCGCCGGAATACCGGGATCAAGTATCACCGGATCACAGGGAGCGAGCACAAGGAACTCTACAACCGCGAATGGGCGATGGGCGCTGCGGATTCGCACGCGGGTGATTTCCTCCGGAATCGCGAACGGCAGATCGAGCATCTTCGGTCGATCCTTCCGATTGATCCGCTGATCGTCAGCCCGTTCGACGCGGAACTTTTCGGTCATTGGTGGTTTGAAGGCCCCGAATTTCTTGACCTCCTCCTCCGCAAGGCAGCTTTTGATCAAAACGTATTCCGGCTCACGACCCCGAGCGAATACCTCTCAACGCATCCGACCCTACAGATGGTCGCACCCTCTCCGTCGAGCTGGGGAAACAAGGGGTATTGGGAGGTCTGGCTCGACCAGTGCAATTCCTGGATCTACCCCCACCTGCACGAAGCCGCCCGGCGGATGACGGCCTCGGCGAGGAAATTCAAGAAATCGAAGTCGAAATTCGTGGACCGAGTCCTTCGCCAGATGGCCCGGGAGCTCCTGCTGGCACAGTCGAGCGACTGGGCATTCCTGATGAAGACCGGCACGGCGAAGGAATACGCAACGAAGCGCACGAAAGACCACGTGCTCCGCTTCTCACGCCTCTACGACGACTTGGAATCGGGGTCCAAGGATGAGACGTTTGTCGCGGCCTGCGAAGAGAGGGACAACCTTTTCCCGACCATCAACTGGAGGCATTACCTCTGAGCGGAACGGTGAGACATTTTTTCCGAGGCCTCCTGGCGCTGGCAGTTGGCATTTCCTCCCTCGCGGCGGCGGACCAGAAAATCATCTTTGCGGTTCCCGACAGCGGGCGGATCTCGCTCGGGGTTTTTGACAACGCCGGACGCCTCGTTCGCGCGCTCCACAGGCTCTCAACGGAGAATGACTTCCAGGTCGGACTCAATGGACTCATCACAAGTTGGGATGGGCGCAATGACGCGGGCGAGCCGATGCCGCCAGGGCATTACCACGTCCGCGGATACCTTGTCGGCGAGGTCAAAGTGGCCTCGGGCGGACTTCATTTGAACGACTGGATCAAATCATCCGGGGATCCAGCGATCCGACGGATCCTCGACTTTGCGATGTGCAGCCCGACGGATGTCCTTCTCGTGGCCGATGTTGTTGGCGGTCGCATCGTTGCGCGATACTCGCCCGAGAAACGCTTTATCTGGAGAAATGAGTTGGACCCCGCAGCGACTTTCCCGCGCGTTGTCGGCGAAGGTTTTGTTTCCCAAGGCACCGAGGTGCTGGCATTCGATCCCGAAACCGGAGCGAAGCGCGGGGTTTCCCTCAAATCGGACGGCGGCGAAATTAGTGCCCTGGCCGTCTCGGATTCGCGCGTTTACCTTGCGACCGGCCAGCGGCTTTCGGTCCTCAGCCTGCCACAAGGGTTTCCCGAGGCGTCCGTGGAGACGCCGGTTTCCTTTACAGAGTTGACCTCCGGACCGCCATCGCTTGGCGGCCTGGGAAATGGCGAGA
Source organism: Terrimicrobiaceae bacterium (assembly GCA_049317665.1). Classification (GTDB taxonomy): domain Bacteria; phylum Verrucomicrobiota; class Verrucomicrobiia; order Chthoniobacterales; family Terrimicrobiaceae; genus JBBRHN01. Next base: position 26,573 of record JBMOHW010000003.1, read on the forward strand.
TTTTTATTCGACCGGCCGACGGAGCATTCGAAAAACTCGATGTTCCCGTGAAAGCGGTCTCGCTGGCCTTTGGCTCGGCAAAGACCGTCTGGTTCGTGACTCGCGACGCAAGCGAGGCCTTCGTCGGGCAGTTGAGCGAGGCGGGCGAATTGCTGCGGACTCTTCGAACGGAGCCCGGCGGACTGCCTCCCCGCTCCGTTCGAACCTGGCCGCAAGGCGACATCTTCGCCGTGCTCGAGGAATCCGACAAGGCGCAGCGGCTGCGGGTTATGTCCCGCTCGGACGAAGGAGGATGGGAAATCGAGTGGGAGCGCTCTCTCGCGGACGTGTCCTCATTCGGTATCGCCGATGGCCAACCCTCTTCGACGGGCGACGCCGCTCTGCCGAAGGAATTGGAATTTCGCCTCGAGGAAAATCCCCTCACCGCTCAGAGCCACACGCTAAGGCTCCACTCCGTCTCCGACGACAACGGCACACGGATCGAGACGCCTGACGGCCTCCCGCTTGTCGAGGTCAGCCCAAGCGGCGAACGAAGCCTCATGCAGCGGGGACCCAACGCCGATTCCGTGACGGTCTATTCCAGCAACGGTGCTGTCGTCGAAGAATTCCACGTAACCGGCCTCCGCCACATCCTTGCGATCGATGCCGGCGGGGTTGATCTGCCCTGAATCCTCTCTCCTTGGGGAAATCGCAAATGCACTGCTCGCTGTGAACAACCGGGCGAACCTCAAACCCTTCGTCGCACACGGTCTTCGCTTGGCCTAAATTATCGCGTTGCCGGACTTCCAGGCGCCGTGTAGGATTTCCCTCCCTTCTTAAAAACCCATGGGCAAAATCTACAACAACATCGTCGAAACCGTTGGCCGCACCCCGCTGGTGAAGCTCAATCGAGTCACCGCCGGGCTCCCTGCAACCATCGCCTTAAAGTGCGAGTATTTCAACCCACTCGGCAGCGTGAAAGACCGCATTGGGGCCGCAATGATCGAAGATGCCGAGAAACGCGGAGTCCTCACGCCGGATACCATCATCGTCGAGCCGACGAGTGGAAATACCGGGATTGCACTCGCCTTCGTCGCTGCGGCGAAAGGCTACCGTCTCATTTTGACCATGCCCGAAACAATGAGCGTCGAGCGGCGAACGCTCTTGGCCATGCTCGGAGCAAAGCTGGTCCTCACTCCGGGATCGGAAGGAATGAAAGGCGCCATCGCCCGTGCAGAAGCGATCGTGCAGGAAACACCCGGTGCCTGGATGCCCCAACAGTTCAACAACCCAGCCAATCCGGCCATCCACGAGAAGACCACCGCCGAGGAGATCTGGGAAGATACCGATGGCGCCGTAGATATTCTCGTCTCAGCCGTCGGAACCGGCGGCACGATCACAGGGTGCGTCGAGGCTCTGAAGAAGCGGAAACCGACGTTTCAAGCGATCGCGGTCGAACCGAAAGATTCACCGGTCATCTCTCAGACGCTGGCCGGCCAACCGGTCAAGCCCGGTCCTCACAAAATCCAGGGCACTGGTGCGGGATTCGTCCCCAACAACCTTCACCTCAAAGGCGCCAACGGCGAACCGCAGATCGTTGAATGTATCCAGGTGAGCAACGATGATGCTTTTGCCATGGCCCGCCGCCTCGCCAAGGAAGAAGGGATCCTCGGAGGCATCAGCTCGGGCGCAAATGTCCACGCCGCAATCGAGATCGCCAAGCGTCCGGAAAATGCCGGAAAGCTCATTGTCACCGTGGCCTGCTCGACCGGCGAGCGCTATCTCAGCACCGCACTGGCCGAGGAGGCTCGCGCCGCCGTTGGAGGTTAGAGTATGACCGATCCCAAACCACTCCCTGCCACCGATACTCCCGTCCTCGAGCACGACGAGCTAGAGTGGGAACTCTTCTGGCACCGCCATCGCACGAAAATCCTCGGCGGAGCCGTTGCGCTCGTTCTCGCCGTCGGAGCCTTCATTGCCTGGACCGTCTCGCAATCGATTGCCAGCGAGGCATCCCAACAAATGCTGGCAAACGCCACCGACTCCGCAGGGTGGGAGGCTCTCATCGCAAAATATCCAAAATCGGTCGCCGCCGCGGATGCCTACTTCCGACTGGCAGCCGCCCAACGGGACGCGCGGAAATTGGACGAGTCGACGGCGACATTCCAAAAATTTCTCAGCGTCTTCCCCGAGCATGTTCTCGCCGGCGGGGCACTGCTTGGCGTGGGACAAAACCTCGATGCCGCTGGCAAGTCCGAGGAAGCGGTCACGACCTATCAGCAGGTGGTCGTCAAATACCCAAAATCCTACGCAGCCCCGGTCGCGGCTTACAGTGCGGCGGAAATCCAATTGCGCTTACTCAAGCGCGACGAAGCCCGGCGTGCGCTCGAGGCGTTGGTCTCAGACTTTCCCGCGTCCTACGCAGGTCAGTTGGCCCAATCGCAATTGCAACGGCTCGGTTCCGCTCCGTCCGCAAACTAGGATGCCTCCCGCAGACGAGAAATCGCCTGGCGAGTTGGAGATCCGTTCACGGCTGGATAAACTGATCAAGTCCCTTTGCCTCCTCCCCGACGGCGAGGAACGGTTGAGATTTGTGATGCAATTGGGGCGCAAGTATCCCGCGATGGACGAAATCCTGAAGACCGACGAACGCCTTCTCCCGGGCTGTATCTCGCGGCTGTGGATCGCTCCCGAAATCCGTGACGGCCGGATCTACTTTGCCATGGATGCCGAGGCGGCCATCTCCAAAGGGATTGCCGCCGCCGTGTGTGGTCTCTACGACGGCCAGCCGCCATCAGACATCCTCCGGGTCGAGCCGGATTTTTTTGAGCCCACCGGACTCACCTCGCTGATCTCGCCGAATCGCAGCAATGCCCTCACCAGCCTGCGGAATTTCATCCGCCATGTCGCGGAGGCTTCGCCTGAAAAAGAATCTATCTGAAGGTTTGACAAGCGGCCAGCAACCGGGCATTCTTCTCGGTTCCTAAAGAGTTACCAAATGAAAACATTTTCTGCAAAAGCCGAAGAGGTGAAGCGCGCATGGTGGGTCATTGATGCCGCCGGCCAACCGCTCGGTCGTGTCGCCGAGAAGGCTGCCAACCTTCTCCGTGGCAAAAACAAAGTCATCTTTACCCCTCATGTCGACACCGGCGATTTCGTTGTCGTTCTTAACGCTTCGCAAGTTGCCATCGGCGGCAAGAAAGAGGTCGCAAAGACTTACATGAGCTTTTCCGGCTACGTTGGTGGGCATAAGTCCGAAACCTTCCGCGCCCGCCGTGAACGCCGTCCCGAACTCCTCGTCGAACGCGCCGTCCGCGGAATGATCCCACACAATCGTCTCGGCCGCTCCATCTACACGAAGCTGAAAGTGTATGCGGGATCCGAACATCCCCACGTCGCACAGAATCCACAACCCGTCTAATTTTCCAGAATGAGCCAAGCCAACTCCATCCTCGCCACCGGCCGCAGAAAATCCTCGGTCGCCAGTATTACCATGAATAGCGGATCCGGGGCCATCAAGGTCAACGGACGCGACTTCACCGATTACTTCGGCAGTATTTCCATTCAAAACCAGATCCTCCGGCCCCTCGAGATCGCCAACGCCGTGCACAGCTACGACGTCACTGCCAAGACCACCGGCGGCGGGATCAACGGCCAAGCCGGCGCCATGCGTCTCGCGATCAGCCGCGCATTGGTGCAGGTCGATGAGGCCCTCCGAATTCCTCTCAAGCAGGAAGGCCTGCTGACCCGCGATCCCCGCATGAAGGAACGCAAAAAGCCCGGCCAGCCCGGTGCTCGCAAGCGGTTCCAGTTCTCGAAACGCTGACGCATTTTTCGGCGGCGATTTTCCCATGAGACGATTCGTCTTCGGAGCGTTCGCTGGGATGATCGCATCGGTCTCGGTGGCCTTCACGGCCGATCCGATCGAATTTGGCGTGGGTTCGTTCACTTTCTCACGTCCTGAGGGCTGGCAGTGGATTATCCCGTCTTCGTCGATGCGCAAGGCCCAGCTGAGCATACCCGGCGGCTCCGAGGGCGATCCGGGGGAAGTGACATTTTTCCATTTCGGCCAAGGTCAAGGCGGCGGGGTTCAAGCGAATGTCGATCGCTGGTTCGGGCAGTTTCAAAACTCCAAAACCCACCAGAGCGTGGAAACGATCGGCTCGACGAAAGTCACATTCGTTGACGCCTCAGGAACGTTCCTCAGTGGAATGCCCGGAACTCCACCCACCCCGAAGGCTGACTACGCCTTGCGCGGAGCAATTCTCGAGAGTCCGTCCGGTGACGTTTTTGTCAAGTTAACGGGACCAGCTTCCCTCGTGAGCGGAGCAGAGAAGGCCTTTCGCTCCATGATCGCCGGGGCGGCCTCCCGCTGATCGGCTTTTCCATGAGGCTTCCGCTGATCGCCGTTTTCCTTCTCGGACTAAACTCCATATGCTCGGCAGCGGATCCGGAAGTGCTCCGGGTGGGGATTCACGAAAAGCCCCCCTACTCGACCAAGGACGAGAGCGGAGAATGGACGGGCATCGGTGTCGAACTCTGGAAAGACATCGCGACGCAGGCGCAACTCCGCTTCGAGTGGGTCGAGATGGCTCCCGAGGCGATTCTTCCCGCCGTCCGCGACGGCATTCTCGATCTCGCGATCGGCGAGATGCAGGTGACCTCGGATGACGAACGAGCCGTCAATTTCACCCAGCCCTACCTCCAATCGTCCATCGGTGTCGCCCTTGCTCCCGGCACGTGGGCAAGCGATTGGCGTGCGGTGTCGCGGGACTTCTTCAACTGGACACTTGTAACCGTGCTGCTCTCGATTTTCGTCGGAATGCTCATCGTCAGCACTCTCATCTGGTGGATCGAACGGAATCACCATGTCGGCCACTTCAAGGGTGGACTCACCGGCTTCGGCTCGGCACTCTGGTTCTCGGCTGTCACGATGACGACGGTCGGTTACGGGGACAAAACTCCCTCGACTCTGCCCGGTCGAATCATCTCATTCATTTGGATGTTTGCCGGAGTGCTCTTGATCGCGGGATTCACCGCAGCCGTGGCTTCGAGCGTTTCAACCGCACGTTTGGAGCAGACCGTGCGCGGTCCGGCCGACCTGCTGCGACTTTCTTGCGGAGTCACCGAGGGGTCGATCTCGCAGCAGTTCCTGCGGCAACACGGAGTCGCGGCGAAGCCATTCGATTCCGTCGAGGAGGCACTGGAGGAACTCGGTCAAAGAAAAATCGAAGCAGTTGTCGCGGATCGGATCATGCTTTCGTTCCTCGTTCGGAAAATGGCCTCCCGGAGGAATCCGGTCCGACTCAACCTCACCCCGGCCGTGCTTAAGGAGGACTTCATTGCGATTCCCGTGCGTCCGGATTTGGCGGCGTTCGAGACGATCAATGTCACGCTTCTCGAAGTGACCGCATCCCCCGGATGGCAAAGGGTGCTCAATCACTGGTTGGGGGCACACCGATAACACGCTGCCCGGCCACCATCGACCACTCGACATTGCCCTCGTGGGCAAGAACAGCGGCGACGGCATCGCCAAGGCTTCCGGAATAGCGAACCGCGATCATATCCGCAAAGGCACCCGTCCGAATCTCGCCGAGACGCCCGGACATCCCGATCGCAGCGGCCGCGTTCCGCGTTGTCATGTCAAGAATCTGATCTTCAGAAACGTTGGGGTGATTCTGTCGCAAAAGCCGCATCTCTCCAAACATGTTCAACCATCGGTTGCTGGCGAGGCTGTCTGTTCCGAGGCAAACATTGAATCCCTCGGCGAGGAAGCGCTCGATCGGAAAGGGCGCTCGAGCAAAGTATTCATGACACCCCGGACAGTGGACGATGGAATATCGACGCCCTCGGAGTCGCGCCCAGTCGTCCTCACTCAGAAGATTCATGTGCGCGAGGAGCGCTCCATCAGGAAGGGACTCGCTCTCGAGGAGCTTTTGCACCGGGGAACGTCCGCCGGTATCGGACATGTCGCGTCCCAGCCCTGCTAGAAACTGATGGAGCGGACCGCTGCCATGCTCGAACATGGCGAGTTCCTCGTCGGACTCCGCAAGGTGCGTCATGAAGGGCATTCCATTTTTCTCACAGCAGAAGCGGGCGAGACGATAGAGGTCGCTGGAGGCCGTGTAGGGCGCGTGGGGAGCCAGGCCAAAGCCGCCAGGCCACCCGGGCCGACTCTCAAAGAAGCTGAGCGCCCCGGCTACGACATCCTCGGTATGAATCCGACTCCGGATGTCGAGAAGCTCGTAGAACCACCACGTCCGCAGCGGAGGTGGCGGAAGGCGGACCATAAGTTCCGGGAATGACTCAAAATTGAGAACCGTTGTTGTTCCGCTCGCCGCCAACTCCGCGAAGCCCGCAGCAATCGAATCCAGATACGCCTCGTCGGTCACGACCCGCTTCAGGTCGTTGATCCGTCGTATCCAACGCGAAAAACTCGAGTTCGGCAGGATTGCCCCCCGCATGAGGGTGTAATCCAAATGGCAGTGGGCATTGATCAGCCCGGGCATCAATACGACATCGCCAAGGTCGGTGGCGTCCGACCCGTCATAACTCCCGACTTCGACAATCGAATCGCCCTCGACTCGCACTATGCCATCCGAAATCGGCGGTGAACAAACTGGAAGCAGAAGGCGGGCCCGATAAGTCTTCACAGGAAAACAGCAGATCAACCGGCGATCGCCGTGGGGGCGAGAATCGCATCGCGCATCCCATGGAGAAGCTTCTTATCATCCGGACAGATCGTTGCCAACGCTCCACCACACCGGACGGAACGCTCCCCGACGAAGAAATACGGACACAGACGAACGCGTCCACGCATCGTCTGGAGATCGCTGTTCCCGGGAATCCAGTATTCGTGTTCGACCAAGCGCCCGGAGTGGAATTGCTGGAGGATGTGCGGACGATTTGCAAAATCCGCCAACGCGGACTCAAGCTCCAATTGCCACTGGTGCTGGGACAGATCCGACGCCACAACGACCCCGCGAGAACCCCACGCCGTCTCGGAAAATCCGCTGATCTTTAAAATGAATTGACGCTTCTTCTGACTGAACTTGGCGACTTCCTTCCAGCTATGCGCCTCGAGGCGGGGCAAGACAGCATGGCGCGGGAGCGGCTCCGGATCAATGAGCCACGTATAGGGAATCACCTTCTGGAGCGCCAGAAACGCCCTCTCACCGAGCTCGCGATGCCAGAAATCCTCCAGCGGCTTGAGCCAAAAAAGTGCGAACCAAAGTTTCTCTTCGAGGGCCGGTTTGAATGGCGGAGTGACCGTGACTTGGCGAGACGCCACGTCGTCCATGACCGCACGTCCGCACGGAACGTTCGGGAGATCGAACAGCTCGAAGAACCGATAGATATTCTCCCGATAAGCCTCCCGCCCGGATGTATCCAACACCCGCCACTCGCCAATCTGCGAAAATCGGGAATTCAACGTCGAGGCCAGCCACTCCATCTCCGGACGGTAGTCCCCGGCTTCTTCGGAAATGATGATGTCCCCACCGGGAAGAATCGACGAAAAGCCCGCGAGCATCCCATCGACTCCCCCGAGGACGTTGTTACCCAGCGCATGGTATTTTTCATTCAACCAAGCCGTCAGGCCGATTCCCCCCGGGACGCTATCGATCTCCGCAATGGTAAATCCTTCGTCGGTCAAGACGAGATCCGGACGAAGAACCCGCGGAATCTCTCCAGCAACGCCGTGCTCACGCTGAAATGCGACGAGAGCCGGAGGCTTGCCGCGGTCCAAAAGATCGGCAACCCACCCGGGTTGACGCCCCTTGATGCTAAGGCGGTAAAGTTGATCGCAAGCCCGCACGAACAGGACCAAGCGATATCCCAGCTTTTCAATTTCTTCGTGGAGTTCTTCGGAAATCGGAAAGGGATTTGGCGCGATCCTCCATTGCTTTTCGTGAAAAAGCCCGCCCTCCGGCAGCGCGGCGTGGATGGCGCGGGCAGAATCCAGCGAACTCATGACAGGATCTTGAGGGCCTGACGGATCAAATCCTCGGCCGGCGGGGTCTCGCCGGCAATGTCGATGGCCCGCCGCACGGCTTTGTGGGCCTCGGCTTGTTTGTATCCGAGCGAAATCAGCGCCAGGACCGCATCATGCAGCCGGGAATCGGACTCGCTCGGGGCATTCTTCGCACTGGACGCTTCCCACTCGGCCGCGACGCCGACCTTGTCCTTGAGTTCGAGAATCATTCGCTCGGCGGTTTTTTTCCCCACACCGCTGATCTTCGAGATCGCCGCAGCGTCACCGACCACGACCGCCGCCTTGAACATTTCGACCGAGAGTCCACTGATCACCGCGAGCGCGATCTTCGGCCCAACTCCGGAAACATGATGCAGCAGCAAACGAAAAAGATCCCGCTCTCCCGCCGTCCAGAATCCGTAGAGCACGTGCGCATCTTCCCGCACGGCCAAATGGGTCAAAATCTTCACCTGCGTGCCCGGAGCCGGGAGCCGCTCGAAGCTGGAAAGCGGGATCATCACTTGATAACCGACGCCCTGGACGTTAACCACGATCTGCGTGGGCAGGGCTTCGGCCAGTGTTCCCTCAAGAAATGCGATCATTATGAAACTTATCCATACCAGAGTGGTGGCAAAACTCAAATGCGCTGTCATGGCATCGCTGATTTCTCCGGCTTGCGGTTGGGCGGAGGCTCCGCGGTGGACACTCCTGGTTGAACCCTCGTTCATGGACTACGAAATCCGCCGCAGTATCGCGGATTCCCAGCGGACGATCCTCGCCGTCACCAGGGTCGATGGACAGGAGATCACTCCCCTCACTCGCGAACAAAAACGGGGCATCCCCATCACGTATGCGCAAATCTTGGATGAGGCCCGACAGTCCGCCTCGTCTACGCTCGAGAGCCTCACTCCGACGTTCACCCGTGATCGCCGCGGAGTTATTGAATACGCGCTTCTGGAATCCGAAAATCCCCTCACCGCATCGACCGTCCTTGCGCCCGACTTTTCCGAGAAATTCTCGAAAACCCTCGGCCCCGACCTGCTCGTCGCCATGCCCAACCGCTTCCAGGTTTTCGTCTTCTCCCGACAGGACCAAGCCTATCAGCAAATGGCCGAAGCCATCATCGCCGCCTACCTCTCGGCCACCTATCCCGTCAGCCGCGAGATTTTTGCGCTGGAAAATGGCCGCCTCCGCTCACTGGGTGTCCTTCAGTGAAAGTCCGCCCCTCCCGAACGACACAAATCTAATCGCAATGGAAAACCTCTTCCATGTCCGCCCACCACTCGCCGTCTGCCCGGTCTGAAAGCGGTTCCTGGCAGGGTTTGCAGAGGGCCCACCACTCCTGCGTCTTTGGATCCGCTGCCATGCGGGCGGAGTCGGCCGCGATATCGTCTCCAGTGTATTCAAAGTAACTGAACAGGTAATGGTTTCCATCCGGCAGCTTACGTAGGAAAATGGAGTAATTCTGGATGCTGCATTCTCGAATTTTTCCGAGAATCTCCGGCCAGACGGCGGCGTGCAGGGATTTGTATTCCTCGATTTTTTCCGGGTGAAGCCCGATGACGGATCCGTAGCGTTTCATTGGTGCGAGGGAGGGTAGGACTATTTCTCTTGCCGGAACTAGCACCAGGGCCGCGAACTGTCGAGGCGGACTCGCACGCCGCAGATGGCGGGACCGGGAACGCACCTGCCACGGGGGCTTTGGAAACGGTTGCTTTTCAGCTTGTGCGCTCCCGCCTTCACACCTACTGTCCGAGCAAGGGAAACGAGAGCAGGAAGTAAGTATTTAGAGGAGTCCCGCCGGCATAGCTCAGTGGTAGAGCAACGGTTTTGTAAACCGTCGGTCCTCGGTTCGAATCCGAGTGCCGGCTCTCTCAAACGCCTACGGGCCTCCCAACTTTTCGCTCAGGGCTGGCGTCCGTTCCGTTCGGCGATGATTCCGGCGGCGATCTTTTCGGCGAGGCGCTGCCGGACGGCGGCAGACTGAATGTATTTGTTATCCTGGGGACTCGAGACGAAGCCCAACTCGCAGAGGATGGCCGGACGACGGTTGTTTCTTAAAACATAGAACCCGCGTTGCTTGATTCCGCGATTATCGGTCGGATAGGCCTTGATGGTCTCTCGGAGGACATTGGCAGCCATTCGAGCGGCGCGTCGGTCCTGATAATAAATCTCGATTCCGTGCGCGCCGGGTCGCCTCGCCCAATTGTAATGAACGCTCACGAACACGGTCGCGGAGCGCGCATTCGAAGGCTTTACGCGGTTGCCCAGCGTGACGAAATAATCACCGGTCCGATTCTCGATCACACGGAATCCATTCTTGCGAAGGATCGCGGAGAGACGTTTGGCGGTATCAAGGGCGAGAACTTTTTCGTTCGAGCCGGTTCGAGCCCGAGCTCCCGTATCGTGACCGCCGTGCCCGGCATCGACGACGATGGTATCAAAATGTCCCGCTCCGGGCCCATAGCGTCTCCCGCCGGTAGATTCGCAACCGGTCAGCCACAGGAGGCCTGTGGCACAGAGGGCCATTGCCACAATGCGGCATTGAGCTCTCCGGAGGGTTCTGATTACGACATTAAATTTTTCCATGCGTTTCCCAGTCGCGGATGTGTCAAATCTTCCGCTCGATCCCTGTGAAGATAAGAACGAGAACGCGTGAGGCAATCATTTTAGTCTCGATTTCCTCACGTCTGTGCGTGGATAAACTTCCGGGATGCTGGCAAAGCGTGTCATCCCCTGCTTGGACGTTACCGACGGACGTGTCGTCAAGGGGACAAAATTCCTCCAACTCCGCGATGCGGGAGATCCGGTCGAGTGTGCAAAAGAGTATGACCGGCAGGGCGCGGACGAATTGGTTTTTCTGGACATCACGGCATCCAGCGATGGCCGCGCCACGATGGTCTCGGTGGTCGAGCAGACAGCCGAGCAGTGCTTTATGCCGCTCACGGTGGGCGGCGGCATCCGGTCCCGCGAAGATTTCCGCACGATGCTCCGCGCTGGAGCAGACAAGGTCAGCATTAATACTTCGGCCCTCGAGCGACCGGCATTGATCCGCGAGGCAGCGGACGCTTTTGGCACGCAGTGCGTTGTGGTGGCGATCGATGCGAAACGCGATGGACCCGGAAAGTGGCGGGTTTACACTCACGGAGGCCGCCGTGCGACCGAACGCGATGCGGTCGAGTGGGCGGTCGAATCGGCACGTCTGGGCGCCGGAGAAATCTTGCTCACCAGCATGGATGCGGACGGAACGTGTGGCGGATACGATCTCGAACTCACCCGCGCGGTCAGCCATTCGGTCGGGATCCCCGTAATCGCCAGCGGAGGGGCCGGCGAACTGGCCCACCTCGCCGATGTGCTGGAGTCCGGCGGTGCGGATGCCGTGCTCGCTGCCAGCATTTTTCATTTTGGGACGTTCACGGTCGATGACGCCAAGGCCTGCCTGGCCGCGCGGGGACTGCCGGTGCGTGCTCGATTTGCGGATTGAGATCCCGTAATCAGAGGGTAGATTCTCCCCATGCCAGTAAAGGAAGGAACTTTTACGATGGAGACCGTGGTGGATTTGCTCCGTCAGGAAAAGCTGCGCATCACGAAAGGCCGGCTCGAGATCGTGAAGAGCCTTTTCCGGGCGAAGACCCCAATGACTTTGCAGGAGATCCAAGCCGCCGCCGCGGAGAACGGCGGGCCACAACCCGACTACGCCACGGTTTTTCGTATGATCGCGCTCATGGAAAAGCTCCACCTCGTCCACAAGGTCAGCCTGCAAAGATCGTGCAGCTACTACGAGTTGAATGATCCGCGCAAGCACTACGACCACCTTGTCTGCAAGTCTTGCGGAGATGTTGTGCTTCTCGACATCCCCTGCCCTCTTCGTGCGGCGGAGAAAGATATCGCGGAGCGCTACGGATTCCGGGATCTGACGCACTCGCTCGAGTTTTTTGGTTTCTGCCCGGTTTGCTCGACATCGGATCCATCGGGAGCCGTCGCGTGAGTCAGTTGGACTTTGACCTCCAAGGCCCACCGAAGGATCGGACGCCCGAACCCGACGTTCTGACGGTCTCCGGGTTGACCCGCCGCGTGCGCGGATTGCTGGAGTCGGAGATCGGAGAGATCTGGGTCGAGGGCGAGGTCTCGAACGTCCGCCGGCAGAGCTCCGGGCATGTCTACTTCACGCTGAAAGACTCGTCGTCCCAGCTTGCGTGTGTCCTGTTCGCCGGGCAGGCCGCGCAACTTCGTGGGATGGCCTTCGCCGACGGGTTGCAGGTTCAGGTCTTTGGCGGGATCACGGTTTATGAGCAGCGCGGCCAGTATCAGATGATCGTGAGGAAGGTTCGCGAGCGGGGTGCCGGGGCGTTGCAGGCGAAGTTCGAGGAGCTTAAGCGCCGCCTCGCTGCGGAGGGATTGTTTGATGCGGATCGAAAGCGGCCGTTGCCAAAGTTCCCGCAGCGAATTGGCGTGGTGACGTCTCCGACCGGGGCGGCGATTCGTGATTTTCTCAACGTTCTTCACCGGCGCCATCGGGGCATTTCTGTCGTGATTCATCCGGTGCGTGTGCAAGGCCGCGGAGCGGCCTCCGAGATCGCGAGGGCGATCGAAGACTTCGGGTGTCCAGATTTTCCCGGCCAGGTCGATGTAATCGTTGTGACACGCGGGGGCGGAAGCCTGGAGGATCTTTGGGAGTTTAACGAAGAAGTGGTCGCTCGCGCGATCGCGGCATCACCGATTCCCGTCGTGAGTGCCATCGGGCATGAGATCGACTTTACGATTTCCGACTTCGCGGCCGACCTGCGGGCTCCGACACCGAGTGCGGCGGCCGAGATCCTTTCTGCCGATCGCGAGGATCTTTTGGATCGTCTCGACCGACTGGCGGCGAATCTTCGCCAACCCGTCGTTGCGAAGCTTTCGGCGCTCAGGGACACCATCGATTCGCTGCCTCGGACGGCACTTTTCCTCGAGCCAGCACGGGCCGTGCGGGACGGATGGCAAACGCTCGACCGCGCGGGAGACGATCTCCGACGCGGTGCTGAAAATTGGCTCCAGAGTCGGCAAAGAGCGGTCGCTCTTGCCAACGCGACGATGACGGCCCGGAATCCCGAGAAACGAATTGCCGAAACCCTGGGCCAACTTCGCATCGTCATCGAGCGGCTGGAAAACTCCTGCCGACGCTCGGCAAGCGACCTCCGGTCCCGGGTTGAAAAGTCCTCCGGCATTCTCGCCGCCCTCAATCCCGAAGCGGCCATGGCGCGTGGCTACACGATCACCCTGACGAGCGACGGTCGGAGCATCCGATCTGCGGAGAATGTCAGCCCGGGAGATCGTCTAACCACGCGATTCTCCGACGGGACGGTGCATTCGATCGTCTCTGCGCCCGACGCTGCCTAATTCCCAGAGGCCTTTTTCAACTTCTCCAGCTTCGGAACAATGACGGCCTGAACATAGGGATTGTTCGGATTCCGCTGCGAGTAATCCTGATGGTAGGCTTCTGCTGGGAAAAACTCCGCCCCCGTGACAATCTCCGTCACGATCGGATCCTTAAAATGGGCTTGTGCGGTCGCCTTCGACTTCTCGGCAGCGGCTTTTTGAACGTCGTTCTGAGCGACAATGATCGAGCGGTATTGTGTGCCCGAGTCTGCACCCTGGCGGTTCAGTGTCGTCGGGTCATGCGCATCCCAGAAGAGATTGAGCACCTTGTCATAGGTGATTTTCTCCGGGTCGAAAGAAATCTTCACGACCTCGGCATGCCCGGATCGACCGGAGCAAACCTGCTCGTAGGTGGGGTTCGGATTTTGTCCGCCCGCGTATCCGCTCACGACGGAATTGATGCCCGGCTGGCCTTGATAGACCGCCTCGACACACCAGAAGCAACCACCTCCGAGAACTGCGTATTCTTCAGCCATAACAGGGAGCGCTCCCAAAGCGAGGAGCGACGCGAGGATCCATTTTTTCATCAGCGAACATACACCAGAATGTCGTCTGTCACCAGTTCTCTACCAAAATCGCAAGATCACCTATGACGGAGTCCAGTTTTTTCAAATCTTTGCGCCGACCCTTTTCCGGTTTGACTTCCACGTGCCGGAGGAGCGTGAGCATCTCGCGGATGTCGCGTAACTTGGCGGGTGGGATCGCCTCGACGTCTCTCATCTCTGCAACCCTTCCCCTCACGACCGCCATTTCTTTATCGAGTCGGGATGCATAGCCCTTGACGGAGTCTCGCAAAAGAACTCGAAACGAATCGAGTTCCTCCAGAAGGGACTTCGTCGGGGACGCCTCAGTTGCCTGATCGGCTTTCATCGGTCCCGTAATCAAGCACAGATGCCCCTGCGGCACAAGAGAGGGTTTCAGAGATTCCAATCGACTCATCCTTGCCGGTGCGCCAAGCTGACTCTGATGGACGACGCCCAACTGATCCAAACAGCGATTTCCGCCCGGCAGAGGGCCTATTCGCCGTATTCGGGGTTTGCCGTCGGTGCGGCCATTGAGTGCGGGGACGGTCGGATTTTTCCCGGTGCCAATATTGAGAACCTGAGCTTCGGGTTAACGTGCTGCGCGGAGCGGGTGGCCATTTTCTCCGCGATAACGGCCGGGGCTTCGGTCTTTCGATGCATTGCGATTGCTGCAGACACCGACGAGCCAGTTAGTCCCTGTGGCGCCTGTCGACAGGTGATGGCCGAATTCCATCCGTCGCTGAGAATTCTAATCGCGAACCTCCGGGGCCGCGTCGAAGAATACTCCCTTGCCGAGCTGCTCCCTCGTCCCGCCACCGGGATTTTGAACCGCCCGGCAGACTAGACTGCTCAAGAAAATTACCGGCGGAGGGTCTCGAACCCACACTCCCGAAGGAACACGATTTTGAGTCGTGCGCGTCTGCCAATTCCGCCACACCGGCTTGAGCATTAGATTTGAGCACCTGCGGCCCGGGATATCAAGCGACGGTTTTTCGGGGGTGCATTATTTCGCTCGATTTCGACGGGCGACTTCGGTAATCGTTTGGGGATGGCAACCGCAAAACCAAAAACAGCACGTAAACCGAACCCCGCCCTGATGAAACCCGTTCAGCCTGATGCAGCACTTGCTGCCATCGTTGGCTCAAAGCCGCTTCCACGCAGCGAGATGACCAAAAAGCTCTGGGATTACATCAAGAAGAACGGTCTTCAAGACGAGAAAAAGAAAACGCTCATCAACGCAGACGACGCTCTCAAAGTTGTCTTCGGTGGCAAGAAGCAGGTGAGCATGTTCGAGATGACCAAACTCGTCTCGACTCACGTCAGCGCAATCTAATCTCCACTCTTCCCGGAAACCCAATCATGGCGCCAGTTCGGTAAAATCCGGACGGCGCCATTTTTGCTGTTCCGGGTCAGAGCCCTGCGAACATTTCGAGTCCTTTTCGAGCGAGGTTGCTCTAACGCAACTTCGTCTCGGTGGCTCGGAAGCCAGTGAGATGGCCAGACGCGTCGCGAAGGGGAACGACCTGAATGCGAACACGGTATCGTGTGCCGTCCTTGTGGTAGTTGTAGATTTCAACTTCGCACGCGGCTCCCTCGCGGATCGCCCAGCGAAGGACTTCAACGCTGGCTTCCTCCGTGTCTTTTCCCTGAAGAAATGATCCAGGAGTTCGTCCGACAATCTCAGAAAACGAAAACCCGCAGAGGCCAGAGAAGGCTGGATTGATCTCCAGGATGCGACCAGAGGCGTCGGTAACCACGCATGGACGGGCCGCCTCGATTTGAGTCAGCACTTTTTGTCGAACCGACTCGGGCAGACTCGAATTATCCAAATTTTTATCATCGGATCCAAGTCCTCCAAGATTTTCCAAGTCTGCGATCATCCTTTGAACACTTTCATCAAGAGCCATTACGCTGAAGTTCAAGGGCGGGATGCACTTTGTCAACGAGGTTTATAGAAACGCACGATCGCATCGACCAGGCCCGGGATGTCGTGAACCTTTGCTTCCAGGTCGGGTGGTGTGCCGAGTTTCTGGAGGGTTTTCGAGGTGACCGGCCCGATGCTGGCTCGAACGAGCCCCGCCGGGACAGGCAAATCGAGTGCCTGAAAATTTTCCGCCGTCGAGGAACTCGTAAACGTGACCATGTCGGCGCCCGTTTCCCGGAAGCGTTTTAGTCCTCCGGAAACATCGCGGGTTTCGGGCACGGTGCGATAAGCAACAGCCTCGTCGACGATGGCTCCGAGCCGCGTGAGCTCTGTAGCCAGCACATCGCGGGCTCCCTCGGCGCGTGCTAAAAGAAATTTGAGATTCTCAACGCTGGTCTCCTTCTGAAGGGCTTTGACGATCTCTTCGGCTATGTATTTCTCAGGTTGGACGTCGACCGCGAGGTGGAAGGCGGCGACGCGAGCCGCGGTGGCGGGTCCGATGGCAGCGATCCGCGCCCCGCCGATGCTGCGGGCGTCGCGATAGATCTCGAAAAAAGCACGGAAGAACGCATCCACGCCATTCGGGCTTGTGAATATGATCCAGTCGTATTGCGGGGCGTCCACGACGAGTTCGTAGAATTCCCGTTTGTTCGGGGCGGGCTCGATGCGGATGGTCGGCATCTCGAAGGCGTCGGCCCCGAGTTCGCGGAGGCGATGGACGAGTTCACCAGCTTGGTCACGCGTCCGGGTCACCGCGATGCGTTTTCCGAAAAGCGGCAGCGATTCAAACCAATTCAGATCGTTTCGGAGGTTCACGACCTCACCAAAAACAGCGACTGCCGGCGCTTTGAACCCGGCGCTTTCGGCACGCTCGGCGATGTCGCTCAGTGTGCCGACGATCGTCTCCTGCCCGCCGGTTGTGGCCCAACGCACAAGAGCAACCGGGGTATCGTTTGCCATACCGGCCGCTGCCAGTCCCGACGTGATCACCGCGAGGCGCTCGATTCCCATGAGCATGACTTTCGTGCCCGGAGCTCGCGCGATCGCCGAGTAGTCCATCGACGAGCCGGGTTTCGTGGGATCTTCATGGCCGGTGAAAATCGTGAGCACCGTGTTGTGAGCGCGATGGGTGACGGGGATTCCAGCGTAGGCGGGGCCCGCAATCGCCGAGGTGACTCCGGGCACAATCTCAAACCGGCACCCGGCCGAGGCGAGGGCTGCAGCCTCTTCCCCTCCGCGTCCGAAGAGGAAGGGATCTCCCCCTTTGAGTCGAACGACGCATCGACCTTTCGACGTCTCCTTGACGAGAAGGGCGTTGATGTCCGTCTGGGTCATGGCGTGATCGCCCGCTTTTTTGCCAGCAAAAATCCGCTCCGAAGCCTCGGGAATCCACTTCAGAATCTCCGGGCTGCAGAGGTAATCGAAGACCACAAGCTCCGCCTTCTCCAGACAATCGCGCCCCTTGAGAGTGAGGAGTCCGGGATCGCCCGGGCCGGCTCCCACGAGATAACAAACACCTTTTTTCACGCGGGAAGAATGGCTCGAACGCGGCGGAATGGGAAGAACGGGTTCTACAACTTCGCGTTTGTTTTCAGCCAGGCCTCCAGAGCGGAAATCGGCATCGGTGCGGCAAAGAAAAAGCCTTGCCCGAATTCCACGCCAAGTTTTTTCAGATACTCGGCCTGCTCGCCATGCTCGATTCCCTCGGCGATGAGACCCAGGCCACAGGCCCGACCGATGGAGACGATTTGATCCACGAAGCCCGTGCCTTTGCTATCCGGGGAGATCCCGTCGACGAAGGCTTTGTCGATTTTGAGAAAGTCGAACGGGAAGACCGAGAGGTAGCGGAGGTTCGAATAGCCGGTCCCGAAATCGTCGACCGCCAACCGCACACCGAGATCCTTCATGGCCGCCAGTTGGACAAGTGCCGCGTCGTTGAGCGACGTGCTCTCGGTAAGCTCGAAACAGATTTGCTTGTAGTTGAACCTTCGTTGAATAAGCCGGTCCACATGGGCCGGGAACGCCGGATTTGTCAGCGTCTGCACGGGAATGTTGATCGCCGCGTGAAAGTCTGGACGCTCATTGAGGAGGGTTTCGAGTTCGCGCATCGCCTTGACCATCAGACATTCGGTCAGCTGGGTGATGACCCCCGTGCGCTCGGCTTCCGGGATGAATGACAGGGGTGGAATGAGACCTCGTTCGGGATGACTCCACCTCATGAGCACCTCGACGCCGGCGCAGTGGCCGGTCTGGAGATTGAGGATCGGCTGGTAATGGGCGACGACTTGATTGAGCCGGGCGGCTTCCCGGAGTTCCGACTCGAGCGAGCGGGTCTGAGCACTCGCGACCCAAGCCGCAACAAGAAAACATGCAGCGAGCGCAACGGCCAAGGCGCCGTAAAGCGGGATATTGCGCGCCCAGATTTTCAGGAGCGCATCCCTCGGCAAGACAGCCGTGACAAAGTAGGGGTAACCGGGAATCGCACGAGTAAAGGTGAGCGCGAACGGAGTTTCCGCGCGACCGGCTTCCAATCGTTCCCCGGGCATTTGGAAGTGAGAGACTGCGTTGACCGATCTCTCGAAAACGGATCCATCGGCGCTGGTCAGATAAACCATAATGTCGGATTTCCGATCTCCGTATCGCATAAGTTCACCGAGCCCCGGGCTGGCGATAATGAGGCTGTAGGAATGATTGGCCCCCGCATTGTAATTAATGACAAGTTCATCCAACGCACGACCGTTCGAGGGCACTCGGACGAGTTTGATGTCACCCGGTAGACCGAGTTCGAGATACTCTGGGCTAGCCGGGATCGATGGATAGACCACATTGACGTATGTGCAGGTAATCTGTCCCGAGTCGATCAGGAGAGCACTGCGGTAGAGGGGGCTAGCGCCCACAAATCGTCGGAGAGCCTCTGCCGTCGCCGGGGAACTCGTCCCCTGAGTCGCGAGGTCCAGAGCTCCGAGCCCGGCGCGCGACCTCTGGATCAGGGATCCCGCCGCCTCCGCCCAAGTCTCAGTCTTTCCCTCCAGCGCGAGCAGGGCTTCCTCCCGCGCTTGGCGATACGACAGAGTGGCCGACCCGATGATCGTCGCCAGCGCGCCTGCGGTCGAGACAGAGATTATCAGAAGCCGAAGGGTGCGGTTATGCAGGGCTGGAAACGGCATCTGAACTCAGGGGAATATCAGACAACTCCCTGCCGGGACAGGAAACATCTGATGATTTTCCGGTTTGCGCTGCGGCCCAGTCCATGGGAAATACATCCCCATCGGAAAGCGATATTACAGTTGGGAGAAGCGGGACAAGCGCGGGCGGAGGCGGTTCATTTCATGGAAATGGCTCTGGATTCCGCTGGTCGCGCTTGCCGTCCTGGCGTTTGCCGGCTGGGTGGGAGTTGGGATTTTCTCCATTCACTACGAGAAGCGGGCGGCCGAATTTGATCTCTCCCAAGTCGGACAGATGGAATCCGCGTCGATTCTCTACGACCGCGACGGGAAGGAATTTGGAAAACTTTTCATTCAGGACCGTCAGCCAGTCCCCTTCGAAAAGTTGCCGCCGATGCTCGTGAAGGCCGTCATTGCGGCCGAGGACAACAAGTTTTACGAACACGATGGGGTCGACTACATGGGGATCCTTCGCGCCGCGATCGCCAACTACCGTCGCGGACGAATCTCGCAGGGAGCCAGCACGGTAACCCAGCAGTTGGCACGAAACTCGTTTGAGCTTCGCGAGAGAACCTACGAGCGGAAAATCATCGAGATGTTCCTGTCGTGGAGGATCGAAAAGAGCTTCACGAAGCAGCAGATCATGGAGCATTATCTGAATCGCGTTTACTTCGGCAGCGGATTCTACGGGGCCGAGGCAGCGGCGCGCGGATACTTTGGCAAGCCCGCCAAGGATCTCAGTATCGGACAATGCGCGATGCTCGCGGGACTACTCAAAAGCCCCCAAGCCCTCTCGCCCTGGAACAATATCGCCGGAGCCACCGAGGCGCGAAACTTCGTCCTCGGTCGCATGCGCGACCAGGGATTCATCTCCCGCGATCAACTCCGCGAAGAGTCGGAACTCAAACTCTACGCGATGCGTCGCACGAATCCGTTCAAGGTCTCCTACGCCGTCGATATGATTCGCCAACAGGCGATCAAAGCCCTCGGATTTCAGAAGGCCATGAACGGCGGGTTTCGCATTGAAACGACCCTTGCCATGGAGATGCAGCGCACGGCTGAACGTTCGGTTCGGGACAGTCTTTCGAAGACGGAATCCGCCGCGGGTTACAGCCATCCGACATTTGGCCAGTATCGCGAGAATGTGAAGGCGATTGAAGACGCCATCAACAAGGGGAACATGACCGTTAAGTTTCCGGAGCCGAAGTATCTCCAGGCCGCCGCCGTGGCATTTGAGAACGAAAACGGCGGCATCCTCGCGATGGTTGGCGGGCGGGACTTCAAACACAGCGAATACAACCGCGCTTTCCAAGGCCGGCGCCCGGCGGGCACCGCTTTCACCCCATTCGTTTTCGCGGCTGCCTACGAAAGGGGGATCTTCCCGGGAGAAATCGTTCAGGATGCCTGTATCGACAATCGCTATGTGATGGTCGGAGGCGAAACCGGGATTCTCGGGGAGTGGGGCGTCGAGAAGGTCGAGAACGACTACGAGGGGCCGATGACGACAAGGGAAGCGCTCGTCAAAGGCAAAAATGCCGCCACCGTCCGCCTCGGCATGCAGGTCGGGCTGGAAGCGTTCAAGAAAACGGTGGCCGCCATGGGCATTTCGTCCCCGGTCCGCGATTACGCCAACAGTTTCCTCGGGAACAGCGAAGTCACGCTGGATGAACTCGCGCTCGCCTATTCGGTTTTCCCGAATCTTGGTGCCCGACCGGCAGAGCTTTACATTATCAAACGAATCGTCCGGTCCGATGGAACCGTCATGTATGAAGCTCCGCGCAAGCGGGTGAATGCGATCTCTCCCGCTGCGGCATTCCAGACTCACTCCGCCCTGGCTGACATCATGCGGGAGGGAGTTGGCTCGCTGGCGACGCGGGAGTTCGGGCTCGGCGCGTTTCCGGTCGCGGGAAAATCCGGAACGGCCTACAACTTTACGGACACGTATTTTCTGGGTTATTCCACGTCCGTGACGTGCGGAGTGTGGGTGGGATTTGACAAGCCCACGAAGATTTTCCGAGGCGCCTTTGGCAAGGACCTCGCGCTGCCGATTTGGGCAAAGATCATGAATTCCTCGGTGGAGGAAT
Organism: Terrimicrobiaceae bacterium; assembly: GCA_049317665.1. Classification (GTDB taxonomy): domain Bacteria; phylum Verrucomicrobiota; class Verrucomicrobiia; order Chthoniobacterales; family Terrimicrobiaceae; genus JBBRHN01. The sequence continues at coordinate 47,638 of JBMOHW010000003.1, forward strand.
TTCCCGCCAAGGCATTTGCCATGCCGCCGGATTTGAAAGAGATCGAGATTTGCCAGACCTCCGGACTCCTGGCGACTCCGGGCTGTCGGCTGGAATACAAAGACCCGACGAGCGGGATTGCCTCCTCACAAAGTCTCGCCTACCTCGAATACGCAACCGAGAAGCAGGCACCACAAATCCGCTGTGATGTTCATGGGGGTGGCGTCCGGAATTTTGCGAAACAATTTGATGAAGCCGAATGGCCACGTGCCGCAGCCGCCGTCGACCTCAGCACGATCCGACCGGTGAGCGTTGTTGCGCCAACATTACTCGGATTCAACGATGTCTACCAATCGGTGCGCCCCGGCGGCGGTCGTCTCAACGACGAGAGCATCCCGGTTGCAAAAGCGATCGCGGTCAATCCTCCAGCCACAGAACCCACTCCGGATCCGACCACGTCGGAAACGGCATCGGCGGACGCCACCTCCGAGCCAGCCGCGGAGCCGGAGGTTCGAAAAGCCGAGGCCGTGCAACCGCTCGATTCTCCGATGGATGCCCCCGTCCTTCAGCTTCCCGCACCGGCACCGATCAATTTTTGAAGTGGGCAGAAATTCTGTGCTCGCCCTCGTCACGATGGATAACGACATGCGTTTGATCACCCGGAATCCATGATCGCAATAGTCGGAGCTGGGCTGGCTGGTCTTTCCTGCGCTCAGGAACTTCAGCGCCGTGGCCGGGAGTTTGCGGTATTCGAGGCCGATGACGAGCCGGGGGGGCGCGTCCGGAGTGAGCACGTTGACGGATTCACCCTTGATCGGGGGTTTCAAGTGATTCTGAGCTCTTATCCGGCTGTTGAAAAAGCCGTGAACATACCGGCCCTCCAGCCGCGCTATTTTGAGCAAGGAGCATTGCTCTGGAATTCCGGACGCCTGACACGACTCGCAAGTCCATTCTCCGGTCCGAGGGCTTTCCTCGACGCGTTGTTCTGCCCGGTCATCCCGATTGGGGATAAAGTTCGGCTGGCCTTGGAACTGAGCCGACTCGTGTTGACGCAGGACGCCTCGTTCATCGCGGCCTGCGGGTCTGCCAGTGATCAAAGCGTAGCAGAGTGGGCTGCGACGCGTGGATTCAGCGGGAGATTCGTGAGTCGCTTCCTCCAGCCGTTTTTTGGGGGAGTTCTCATCGACAATGAGCTCACGACGAGTGCCGGACTTTTTCGATACTATCTGAAAAAATTTGCGACCGGGAGGGCCTGGATCCCAGCTGGAGGAATCGGGGCATTTCCGCGAGCCATGGCCGATTCGCTTCCACGGGATTCCATTCGCTATGGAATGCGCGTCCGTTCGATTTCAGGAAGCCGGGACGGCACCGGGAACCTCACTTTTGAAGACGGGACGAAATTCTCCGCGACCTCTATCGTGCTCGCGCTCGACGAGCCCTCCTTGGCTACGGTCCTTGGCGGCACGGCGCGACCGGGACGGTCGGTATCGGTTGTGTATTTCAAAACTCGCAGATCGCTTTATCGCGGAGGCTTTCTCGTTCTCCCGGAGGGGAAAAACCGAACGGTCCGGCATTTTGCACAAGTCACAAACGTTGCTCCCGAGTTCGCACCCGAGGGCTGGCATCTCATCTCGGCGACCGTTCTCGATCCCCGCGCTGGAAGCGATATCGCCGAGATCGCCACTCGTGAGATCGCCGAGGTTTTTCCAGACCCGCAACTGGCCCACCTCGCAACGGTCCGAGTGCCCTACGCCATCCCAATCCAACCCCCGGGCTTTGCCGGCCGTGTCCAACGAATAAGTTCGCCACCCAATGTTCTTTTTGCCGGAGATTGGGCGACCGGGGCGAGCATTCAATCCGCCTTGGATTCCGGAAAAATCGCTGCCGGCCAGTGTGATTGAAAGTTGGCTCCCAGGAACAAGGCTGGAACGGCTCACCCCGGCGACTAACACAGCAGGCCATGCATGGGTATTCTTGACCCTGATGCAGGCGGGGGCGATAACGCTTAAGCATGATGCGCTTGTCCAACGACGTTCCCACCTCGACGCCGGACCCCGCCCGCCGTCCCCAGCTTGGCTGGATATGAAGCTCTCGCTCTCAACATGCTGGAACTCCCGACGTCACACTTGCGGACGGGCGATGGTCGAAGAGATTCTGTCTCTGGGATTCCGCTCGATTGAGCTGAGCCACGGGATCCAGTCTCCGATGCTCGAAGGAATTCTCGCTGCAAAAGAGCGGTATCACTTTTCTGTCTCCAGCGTTCACAACTTCCTGCCGATGCCAGTTGAGGTGCTTGCCGACGCTCCGGATTGTTATGAGTTCAGTTCGCATCGCTCGAGCGACCGGGCTCGCGCGATTCGCCTCTCGAGGCAAACCATCGAGTGGGCAGCGCGGCTCGGGGCGCCCTTTGTCGTCGTCCATTGCGGACGGGTGCCACTCCGCCTCACGGCCCCGCTGCGCAAGATCGTAGAGGACGGCGGGATGTTCAGCCGCGAGTATGTTCGGACGATGATGGAAAGCGTCCGAAAACGCGAAGAAAACGCTGATGTTTTTGTCCAGCGGGTGCTGGATTGTCTTGTCGAAATCGCCGATTACGCCGGGACACTGGGAGTCAAGCTGGGGATCGAGAATCGCGAGTATTACGAAGCCGTCCCGAGCGAGCGTGAGTTTGTTTCCTTCCTCCGTCGGCTGGATTCCGCGCACGTCGGCTATTGGCACGACTTCGGGCACGCCCAGATCAAGCACAACCTCGGACTGCTCGATCACGCGCAGTGGCTCGCGACGATTGGCCCGCTGGCGTTGGGGAGCCATCTTCATGATGTGCAATGGCCCTTCCGCGACCACTCCCCGCCGTTCTCCGGGGAGATCGATTACAAGAAACTCCTGCCGCTTCTCCCCGAACGGTGTGCTTATGTATTGGAGCTCTCGCCTCGAACGAAACGCGAAGACCTCGAGACGGCGCGAGACCGTTGGTTGGCAGAGGTCGGGCGGGCTTGAGCGGCACAGCGCCTGAGGTTCCGTTTGCTAGGGACGGGCTTATGAGATACTCTCGAGATTCGAAAAATGTCTGGAATCACACTCGAGGTCATCCTCATCTTCATTCTGCTCCTGGCCAACGGCGTTTTTGCCATGGCCGAGATCGCCCTCGTCGCGTCCCGAAAGGCGAAGCTCAAAACTCTCGCAGACTCCGGCCACACCGGGGCGAAACTCGCGCACGATCTGGCGGTATCGCCGGGTAAATTTCTATCGACCGTGCAAGTCGGTATCACCCTCGTCGGCACCCTCGCCGGTGCGTTTGGCGGCGCCCGCATTGCTGAGACGCTGTCTCTCCAAGTCGACAAGATCCCTGGCCTCGCCGGTGGTCCCTCACACTACATTTCGCTCTTCATTGTGGTGGCGATCATCACCTATTTCTCAGTCATCATCGGCGAGCTGGTGCCCAAGCGTCTCGCCTTGAGCAATCCCGAAAAAATTGCCTCCGCCCTCGCGCGGCCAATGAATGCGATCGCATCCGCGTTCTCGCCCGTCGTCAACCTTCTCAACCGTTCCAGCGACTTTCTGATGGCGTTGCTCGGGGTCCGAAAAACAAAAACCTCGTCCGTCTCCGAGGAAGAAGTCCGGGTCCTGATCGACGAAGGCCTCAGCGCCGGAATCTTCAAGAAGACCGAAAAGGACATGGTCGAGGGAGTTTTTGAGCTCGATGAACAGACGGCCGGCGACCTCATGACGCCCCGGGCCCGGATGATCTGGCTCTCGCTCGACGATTCCGACGAGGAAAACTGGCGCCGGATCGCCGGAAGCGGGCACTCGCATTTTCCCGTCTATCAAGGCACACGGGACAACGTCATCGGCATGGTCTCGGTGAAGTCCCTCTGGGCCAATCTTTCGCTAGCCGGGCGGGTCGAACTTCGCGCCCTCGTCACTCCGCCACTCTACGTCCCGACCGAGATGCCGGCCGGCAAGCTCATCGAGGAGTTCAAGAAATCCGGAAAACACATTACGCTGGTCGTGGACGAGTTCGGCGGTCTGCAGGGCTTGGTCACGCTCAATGACGTGATGATGGCGATTGTCGGCAACCTGCCCGAGCGCGAGCAGCGACATGATCCCAAGGCCATCTTACGGCAGGACGGGACCTGGCTGGTCGATGCCATGCTCGACATCGATGAGGCAAAATCCAGCCTGGGAATCGATATCGACCTTCCGGGCGAAGGCGAGAATCGATTTTCCACATTGGGTGGCTTCATCCTTTCCCGACTCGGCCACATTCCACGCGAAGCCGAGAAGTTCCAGTGGGGGAACTTTGAGTTTGAAGTCATCGACATGGATCGGCAGCGGATTGACAAGGTCCTCGTGACACCCCGGGCACCGAAGCCCGTCGTTGTCGAAGACGATTCGGATGTCGAGATTTAGAACCAACCCGGAATAATGAAGGCATATCATCCCATCTCGTCCCGAAAAATCCGGCTCGTCCGGATCGCTTTCTGCCTTGCGATCCTATCGATCTTTCCCGGCTGCGCGGTCGTGGACGGAATCCGTGTTGGAAGCGAGCGGCGGGCCGAGGAAAAACGAATCGCAGCCCTGCGCGCCGAGTCGCTCGCCACCCATGCAGCCTGGCGTTCGAGCGCCGGTTGGAAATCCAAGACTTACCGTAATCCCGCCCTCATCGCCCTCGCGAACTCTGAGAATTCTCAAATCGAAATCGCCCTCAAGGAGCAGCGCGGACTCCTGCTGGTCGATGGATTGATCGCGATGGATTTTCCCGTCGCGACGGGGAAGCGCTCTCATCCAACACCGACCGGATCGTTCACTGTGATCGGGAAGCAAAAAGATTATGGATCCAATCTGTATGGAAAAATCGTCGATGCCGCAGGAACGGTTCTTGTCGCGGACGCCGATACACGAACCGACGTGATCCCCGAGGGGGCGACGTTCGTTCCGGCGAAGATGCCTTACTGGATGCGATTGACAAATACCGGGGGCGGCCTGCATGTCGGCTACATCCCCGGTCGGCCGGCCTCCCACGGCTGCATCCGTTTGAAACGCGATGTGGCGGTCCAGCTCTTCGGGATCACCAAGATCGGCACGCCGGTCGTCATTGCTGATGTGGCCCCGACATTGAGCGAACAGCCTAAGCCCTGATCGCTGAACCTGAAACGGGATCAGGCCCGTGGGTGAAATTTGTTGAGGACATTCCGTAATCCGCTCTTCTCGACGTGCGTGTAGATCTGTGTCGTCGAAATGTCGGAGTGGCCAAGCATTTCTTGAATGATTCGGAGGTCCGCCCCGCCCGCCAGCAGATGGGTGGCAAAGCTGTGTCGCATGAGGTGCGGATAGATATTTGCCTCAAGTCCGGCGCGGCCGGCATACTGCTTAACGAGCTGCCAGACTCTCTGTGGCGTGAGCTTGCGTCCGCGAATCGAAAGAAAAATCTCAGCCCCGCTCCGCTTCGAGACCAAGGCCGGTCGCTCGCTGCCGAGGTAGTTCCGAATTGCCTCCAGCGCGGGCGCTCCCACCGGCACGAGTCTGGTTTTCGCGCCCTTGCCGGTGACCCGCACGACTCCCCCCTCCAGATCGAGATTCTCCAAGCGGGCATCACACAGCTCCGCCACCCGGAGTCCACTCGAATAAAGAAGCTCCAGCATCGCACGATCCCGCAAGCCAAGTGGATCGTTCCCATTCACACTCTCAATCAACTTTTGAACGTCACCCGGATGTAGTGTCTCCGGCAGATGCTTCTCCGGTCGCGGCAGGGACAACGTCTCGGCGGGGTTGGTCGCCCAGTTCTGACGCCCGGTCAGGAATCGAAAAAAAATCCGGATCGCCACCGCATCAAGCCGCACCGTGGCCGCCTGAAGTCCTGCCCGCCTTCGCGAGGCGAGGAAATCCGTGATCTGAAGGGGTGTGACGGAGGCAAATTGCTGAACCGACTTTCCCGCCAACCACGCAGCAAAAGATTCCAACGACCGCTGGACATTCCATTGATAACGAATCGAGAGCCCGCGCTCTGTGGCCAGATACATCAGAAATTGATCAATATCCGAAGACATGGCCGGACATCAGAATTTCGCCAGCCACTCGCACGTCCGAGCCGTGGCACCGCGATGGACATCGAGCGATCCCCTGGCTTTCTGGATCATTTCCGAGCGGAGGATCGGCTCAGCGAAAAGGCGATCCAAGGCTCCGAAGAGCTCGGCCTCGTCAGACACCTCGATCGCGCCCCCGGCCTCGAGGAGTTGTCGGGAGAGCGAGGCGAAGTTTTGCATGTTGGGCCCGAAAACGACAGGGACGCCCGCCGCGACGGGCTCGGCGGGATTCTGACCACCCTTTGCGAGAAGGCTCTTTCCCATAAACGCGACCGTCGCGCACGAATACCAATCCCGCAGCTCCCCGGTCGTATCAACCAGGAGAACATCCGGCACCGCACTCGTCGACCCCGTTGTCCGTCGCGCCACGCGCAACCCAAGATCGAAGAGATCTCGGGCAACATCGGCCGAGCGTTCAAAATGCCGCGGAACAACGATCAAGAAAAGATCCGGATGCAGTCGGCGGAGATTCTGAAACACCCTTGCAAGCAGGCTTTCCTCCCCGTCAAATGTGCTTCCGCCAAGAAGAATCGGCGCCTCGTCCGGGACACCAAGCGCCCGAAGGATCGGACGAAAATCCCTTGCCGCCCGCGGTCCAGCGGCCTCCTCGTCGAACTTGATACTGCCCGTCACCACCAGCTTGCTCGAATCGACGCCCATCGCGGTCCAGCGTTGGATATCTCCGGGCTCCTGGAGACAGAAACAATGGATTTGGTTGAAGACCGGGGCGGCGAGGAAACGCACGAGCCGATAGCGCTTTTCGGACCGGGCGGAAAGACGCGTATTGACCATCACGATCTTCGCGCCACGGGCGCGAACCTCGGCGAGGATATTCGGCCAGGCTTCGGCCTCCACAAGAATGAGCTGGCGGGGCCGGATCGCACGGACGGCACTCCTCGCAGTAAAGAAAAAATCGAGCGGGTTGTAAATCGGCTCCAGCCACGGAGACTTGGCCCGGGCAGCGAGTTTGAACCCCGTCGATGTCGTCGTCGAGAGGACGAACCGGACGTCGGGCTCGCGATCTCTCATCGCCCGGATCAGCTTCAGCGCGATCATCACCTCGCCCACGCTTACGGCATGAACCCAGACCCGCCCGTCTCCCAGCCGTTGCCGGACCCCGGCAGAATAAATACCAAATCGCTGCCAGAACTTGTGGCGGTATTTTCCCCGGCGAAGCATCCGGAGCAGGAATCCCGGGAGAAGAACGACGAGAACGACCGGGAACAGGAGGTTGTAGAAAAACCGCACGAGAAAAATCATCGTCTGGAAAAATAAAGAATCTCGCTTCCGCCGTAACGTTTCGACTTCACCAGCGATAGCGGACCATCGGTGAGTTTGGTGCCGGAAGCCTTCTCCAGCACGAAAATTCCACCGGGACGGAGCGCGGCGGCAAGTTTCTCCGAGGCGACCAGAGCCGCGGCATGATCGGGATCGCCGGGGTATTTTGCATACGGAGGGTCGGCGAAGATCAGATCGAAAGCCTCCTCCCCAGCGTAGAGATCCACAAAGCGAAAGGCATCCATCGTCTGCACAATTCCCGTCACGTCCGCGCGACGGAGATTTTCCCGCACGCATCGGGTGCAGCGATCCAGCGAGTCCACGAATGTCGCAGACTCAGCGCCTCGGCTGAGTGCCTCGACTCCCATCCCTCCCGATCCGGCGAAAAGGTCGAGCACGACGGCTCCGGGGACGAGGTCTCCGAGGCTCGAAAAAATAGCGCCCTTGACCCGGTCCATCGTCGGGCGCACTCCCTCGGGCGGTGCTTGGAGCGGACGGCCGCCCGCGGAGCCGGCAATGATTCGCATGGGCTTCCCTACTCGGCCTTGGGTTGCGCCACATCCGGGGCCGGAGCTTTTTGTGTTTTCGCAGCGGGCAGGCGCAGGAGATTCTGCAAGAGGTTGCCAACATCGCGACTGATTTTTACACCGGCGATTTTGTCGAGGAGATTGGATTCCGGACGGGACACGGTGCCAGTGACAGAAAACGGAAGCGACATGTAGCCCTGACGATCTGAGGCCACAAGGCTCTTGCCAATTAACGCCCGAAGGTCCCGGCGGAGCTTGTCATTGACCAAAAGACGCGCCTCCAGAGCCAGCTTGCCATCAAAGCCCGCAGGTCCGCTCGCCTCGATCGCGAGATTCTTGGATTCCAAGACGATTTTTTTTGCCATCACGCGCTCGTCGGCGACGGAGAAGTCCGCCTTCGCTTCCTTGAGCTCGAGCATCTGCAATTCCTCGATCGACATCAGATCCCCGATCTGACGAACAAAATCCACCGGCTCGAAGCGCGCGGACTTCAATTCGATCTGCGCTCCGCCGGCGAATGTTTCGGGCCGTCCGGTCGAGCCCGCGAGTTCGCCTGACCCGAAGAGCGTACCTTCCGTCCCATCGGTCCTCATTCCGGCATCTTCCGCCAGAGTCCTCAGCGACACATCGGCCACCTTCGCGGAAGCACTAAACCGCGGATCCGAGCCCCAGTCCATCGCGAGCCGCCCACTCAACGAGCCCTCGGCCCATTTTCCCTCGAAGCCAAGGATCTCGAAATGATCCCGCCGCCAGAAAAACGTTCCCCGGATGTCCTGAACCACAATTTTATCGAGCCAGGATGACTCCCGGATTTTGAACTTCCCCGAGGCCGTTCCATCCGGAGCCGGCTTGATGGTGACCTCGATCCCATCAAAAAACCCCATCCGCCGACCCAGCGAGTCATTCAACGAAACCGTTCCATTCCGGATCCGCACGCGTTCGAGAGAGACCGCAGGCCGCGCGGGAGGCGCCACGAACGACGGCGGGGTCGCTTCGGGAGCGGGACTCGCCGATGGGCTCACCACGTCTCCCGGCAGCGGACTTGCCGAAGGGACCGCAGGTCGATCACGAGCGTAAGTCGCCGGGCGCGACCACGTGCCGTCTTTTTTCTGAAAGGTCATCAGAGTCGGGTGGTCAACCAGGATCTCCTTGACCCCGAACCGGCCTTGGAGGAGAGCGAGGAGTTGGAACTGAACGGAGATCGACCCCACGTGAAGCAGCGGAAGCCTGCCACCCCCATCGTGCGGGACGGCAACTCCCGAGACCCGCAGCCCGGACCATGGAAGGTAGCAAGTGCTTCGAATTTCCACCGGGACGCCAGCGGCTTCCGACGAGGCGATACGGATTCTCTCTTGGACACCTTTGGATTGCAGGTAGAGGTTCACTCCGGCGATCGCAAAGGCATAAAGGGCGACGATTGCACCCAGGGTGATCAGAATTGGCTTGGCAAATTTCCGCACGGGGGGAAGTTACGCGACCTACCCTGAATGTGAAGCGTGAATAAAATCCCAATCATTTTAAATCCGGCGGCCCGCGGGGATCGCGCACGAGCCCTGAAAGAAAAAATCGAGGCCCTCTCCATCCGATGTGTTGTCCGGCTGACCTCGAACATCGGCGACGCCCGCGAGATGGCCCGGCAGGCCGTGATCGATGGATTCGAGACGATCGTTGCGGCCGGAGGCGATGGAACGGTCAATGAAGTCGCCAACGGGCTGGCCGGATCAGAAGTGAATTTCGGCATCCTGCCGGTTGGCACAATGAACGTCTTTGCCTCTGAGTTGGGAATTCCGACCGGAAATCTCGAGCGGGCCTGGAATGTGATCGAGGCTGGACACGTTCGGGAACTGGATCTGCCCACGGCAAACGACGATCATTTCGTTCAACTCGCGGGAATCGGCCTCGATGCCGAGGTCGTGCGGCGAACGACCCTCGACTCGAAGAAGGCCCTCGGCCCGATCAGCTACCTCATCACGCTCGCCCAGGTGGCCGCCGATCAGCCGCCAAAAATCGAAATCGAGCCCATCGACTCGGCGGTGCGGACCGGAAGTTTTGTTTTGGTGGGAAATGGTCGGCTCTACGGTGGTCCGTTCACGCTCTTCCAAGACGCCAAGCCCGACGACGGGCTCCTCGACGTGCTGGTGTTTAAGAACCAGAGCCACTGGGATGTCGTGCGGTATTTTCAGGCTATCGCCTTCGGGAGCCATGTCGAACTCCCGGATGTTGAATATTTCCAGACTCGATCCATGATGGTGCGAGGTGGTGAGGACATCCCCGTGGAGCTCGATGGAGAGCTCACAGGAACACTTCCGTGCCGGTTCGGATTCTCCGATCACAAGCTCCGCGTCTTGGCTCCTCCGTCGGAGACCTAGCATCCCACGCTCTTTTTCAACGCGGAGACGAACTTTCGGTGCCCACCGGGATGAGATCGATTTCGGATTCGTCAGGGTTTCCGAGTCCGGCGACCTTCGCGCTTTGGAGCCAGCTGGTCATGGGGCCGAGCGAGGGAAGTTTGGAGGATTTTCGGAATTCGTCGAGGATCCTAACGGCCGTCGAATCGATCGCAACCGGGTCGAATCCTGCGAAGAGGGTGACGTAGTCGGCGAGGAATCCCGGATTGGCCGACGGGCCACCAGCATACTGGAGGACGATCGCATCGAGAATCGTGAAGACAATCTTATCGCGAATGATCGGATCGGTGTAGAGCTCGACAATATACGGATCGCCGAACGACGGGGGCTTGGTAAAACGCCGCCAGTTGTCGAGATTGGCGAGGGTTACGTTCGAGATCGCCCCGTTGATGCCGGTGAGGAAGCTATCGGTCAGCGAAGGGATGTTGATGATTTTTGTGACTTGGGACGAGAGAACCTTCGAGTAAAAACTCCGGGTGCTCAACTGATCCCCGGCCGAGAGAAAATCGACGAATCTCGTGCCGGCCTTGTCGCCGAATGCACTATCGCCCCAGATCAACTTTCCCAGAACCGGTGCGCTGACTTGCGCATTTTTGTCGTATCCGTCGCGCGGATCGATCCACCGAAGCTGATAGAGCGGGCTATCCCGCCGATACCCTGCGGCGAGAAGATCCGGAAGGTTGCGGTCCCAGACGATGATGTTTTTCGAGGAAATGCCAGCGGACGAGAGTCCGGCGACGACGGCCTCGACGACCTCGGGATTCGTCCCACTGATCGCTCCGCCGGAGGCCGAGACCTTGATGCCCACGCGGTCGTCCTTTTCGACCAGCGAGCGCCACGCCGCCGCGGGGGTGGGTTTTCCAGTCGCTTTCATCACCAGACGGTCGACCATGCGCTGGACAACCGGTGTGCTCAGCTGACGCCCGGGGCGGAGGACGCCCTGCTCCGTCGCGACGAAGACCGCACTGCGCTTCGGTGGCGTAACCGGAGCGGCGGCGAAGGAGGTGGAAACGAGCAGGGCGCACGCTGCAACGAGCGTTCGCGCTTTGCACCGAGTGCCTCTCCAACCTATGATCATCCAATGGTTCGCCACCTTTACGTCCACATTCCGTTTTGTCCGAAGGTGTGTCCGTATTGCAGTTTTTACAAGGAAGCAAGCGACCGGAACAAGACGCAGAAATTTTTGGACGCCGTCCTGAAGACCGCGCAGGTTGGTGCCAACGGCCTCCGGCCCCGGACAATTTTCTTCGGGGGAGGAACACCGACTGCGCTCTCGACCACACAATTGCAATTTCTCATCCGCGGACTGCGGGAGCGAATCGATTTTTCGGACCTTGCGGAGTTTACCGTGGAGATGAATCCCGCGACGGTCTCCCTCGAAAAAGCTCAGGCCCTGCTAGAACTCGGAGTCAACCGTGTGAGCATGGGTGTGCAGTCCTGGGACCCCGGACTCCTTCTCACCCTGGGCCGCGTTCACAGTGCCGAGCAGGCGCGGAGGAGCTTCGAAATCCTGCGCGCTGCGGGTGTGAAGAATATCAACCTTGATCTGATCTTCGGGATCCCGGGTCAGACCGAGATGGCGTGGCGGGATTCGCTGCGGAGAACGATCGATCTCGAGCCGGACCATGTCTCAGCCTATTGCCTGACTTACGAGGAGGACACGGAGTTTTTCCGGCGGTTCCAGCGTGGTGAGATGTCGCCCGACGAAGGTCGGGATGCGGATTTTTTTGAAATCGCAATGATGGAACTCGAAGCGGCGGGATTCGTGCAATACGAGATCTCCAACTATGCCCAACCGGGGCGCGAGTGTCGGCACAATCTGGCTTACTGGCTGGGCGCCGACTACGAGGGCCTCGGGCCGAGTGCCTTTTCGACACGTGGAGAAGTTCGCCGCCGCGCTGTTGCAGATACGTCGGAGTTCGTTCGCCGTGTGGAATCCGGACTACCGTGGCATGACTTTGAGGAGCCGGTCGACCGGGCCACGAGGGAATCCGAGTCGCTTGCTTTTGCCCTCCGAACGAACCGGGGCATTCCGGAGAAATTAGTTCCCGCCGTAAAGGCCGCAGCCCTCCTGAACAACGCACTCGCCGAGCGCAGCGGAGACCGGATTTTCCTGACTCGCCAAGGTCGGATGGTGGCGGACGAAATCGCCGCCGAGATCCTGTAGCTCGACGCCCTACGATAGCGGCTTGATGATGTGAACCTTCTCGCGAAGGATCTCGATGTCCGTGAATGGCACAATGCTGACGATGGTCGCCTGACGCGTGCCGGACTCGGACGGAAGCTCGACGGAGTCTCCGGGCTTGTGGCCGATGAGGTTTTGTCCGATGACGGCTTTGTAGGAGACGATTCCCAGCTCGTTGGCGCTGTCCCACGCTCCGAGAATGCTGTAGACCTCGGTGCCGAGATCGGAGGTTAGCGTTACAGTCGTTCCGATCGAAACCTGTGAGATATCCGGATTCTCAAAATCCGTCCCGCGAGCCGAAGTGAGGTCCTGCTCGGCCTCGGCTTTGCGGCGCTGGAGGACGCGTTGGTATTCCTTGGCGGACTTGAAGCCGAAGTTTTCGCGGAGGTCACCCTCTTCGCGGGCGGTGTTAATATCGCGAAGGTTCTGCGGGATTTCTTTTTGGACGAGGTGTTCGTAGTCGGCTTTGCGCTTCTCCAAGCTGGCCCAAGAGACGGTGAGCGACTCGTTGCGCTCCTCCGGTGCGTCTCCGGTGATCAAGTTTTGCGTATCCGGATGGAGCTTCACGATGCGGGCCATGAGCGAGCGTTTGCTCAGATCGTCGAAGACCGGCGTGAGGAGAAGCTTGCGCATGATATCGCGAACCGTGTCGCGATCCGCGCCGGCGATCAGTTCACCCAGAAGAGTGCGGTCGTCCACGAGGAGATCCTGGAGGCGGGATCCTCGCTTCTCGGCGAGCTGATCCCGCTCGAGAGTGCTGAAAACAGCCGCAAGCAATTCTGCGTTGAAGAGATCTTGAAATGCGGCCCCGCGTTCGCGGCAGAGCCAGATCAAGATCTCCGACGAGATCGAGCGTTCGCTGACCCAGCGCGCGAGGGTCGCATGGATTACATCAAGCCGACCGGCGCGCTCGAAAAGGCGGAAGATTTCCACTACCAGGCGAGCTCCGGCTTCTTGCATGAGGCGGAGGGCCTTGTCGGTCCAACGCGCCGCGAAGGCCGCCTCGAATGTGTCGAGAACCCGGCGATGCTTCGAAGCCGGAAGGGCCAGAAAAAGCGCCGGCAATCGCGTTTCCTCGCCGACGAGAATGTCGGCCACCCCGGGGGCGTTGGGTCCCGGCTTGAGCGCGTCGTGTCGCGCAAGGATCTCATCGCGGGCAATGAGCATCTCGACGACGGCGGCGGGCTGGAGCTTGCGGCCTTTCTGGGCGGCGTCTTCGATCTGCGTAACGACAGTTTCCAACTCGGCGACTTCGCCAGCAAGGTCGTCGAGGGCCTTAGTGATCTGGTCGAGGGCAAGGATTTGATCCTTCGAATGGCGGGCATTTCGAAATTGCTCAACAAGGCCCTGGCCCGGACTGACGGCAACCTCAAGGAGCACGACGGGGTCGGATTTCTTGGTGGGAATCTGAAAGTGACCATCGGCTTTCATTTTTTTCTTCGTGGCTTCCCACCACTTTTTGGCTCCGGCAGCGTCAAAGACCTCCGGCTGAAGCGCAGCCACCACCTGTTCGGTCGTGGCCTTGCCTCCGAGGTCGGTGAGGATCTGCCGGGCGAGTCCGAGAGGATCCGATGTCGCCAGCGACTTGAGGGCCGAGGGGTCACTCGCTTTCCGCGCGAGGACGTGGTTGTCCGCGATGGGCGTCAAAGCCTCGGCGGCATACTGGGCCTGCATCGGGTGAGCTTTCTTCGGACCGAAATCGATAAAAATCTGGCCAGCCAAAAGATTCCACTCTGCCACGCGTCCGAATCCCCAGCTTTTGTGGAGGCAGTAGGCTCCGGGCGCGAGGAGATTGAGGGTGGCGGCGGTCTTGTTATCGAGGCGTCCACTTTCAACAGCCTGCGTGAGTTCTTCAGTCATCCGAACACTTTCACAGAGAATGCCCCCGGGATGCAAGGCGAACAAAATTTGCACCGCCGGGAAGATCAGGCTATGGGAAGGCTTCTCATGCCCGAAGCAACCGTGCCGCGTCGACTATCAGATGACCTAAAAGCCCTCCTCGCGGCAGCCAATGGGCGAGCGATGCCGGTCCGCGAGATCCTCGATCACACGCAGGGGCGGGGCCTGCAGACAATCGCGATTATCCTCTGCCTTCCATTCCTATCCCCGGTCTCAGTTCCGTTTCTCTCGGTTCCGTTTGGAGTTGCGATTGCGATCTGCGGGCTGCGAATCGCATTCCGGCACGGGCCGTGGCTTCCAAAAATCGTGCTCTCCAAAAGCATCCCGTATCCCGTCCTGGAAAAAATGCTCGGGATCGGAATCGGAGTTCACGGAAAACTTGAGCGGTTTCTTCGCCCGAGACTCACCGGGTTGGTCGATTCCCACGCAGGCACATTGGCCGCGGGATTCTGCATTGCCCTGGCGGCATTTTTCCTCAGCCTGCCGATTCCCCCACCCTTCCCACTGACAAATACGATCCCGGGTTTTGCCATCATCCTTCTTTGCCTTGGGACCCTCGAGCGCGACGGCGTGCTGGTCTTGGCGGGTTACGCGTTGACGGCGCTGGCAGCGATCTATGTCGCCGGCATAGTCCTCGTGGGCCGCGCCGGCGTCGAAGTGCTGTGGCGCTACTTTTTCGGTTAGCGGAAAAATTATCGTAACCGCAAACCTACCCCTTGGTCGGGGCACCGCCAGCAATGCTGAGCGAGATATCGATTTGCTCGGCCACTTTGTCGGTCGATTGGCCGGCTTGGACCTCGAAATCGCTGCGGTTGATTTGGAAGTTCGCGCGAATGACGAGCAAGTCTCCGTCGATATCCCCGCCGCGAGCTTTGAGCTTCCCGGGAAGATAGGTAACACTCACGGGCACGGTCAGTTCTTTCTTGATTCCTTTCAACGTGAACACGCCTGTCGCGTCGGCGGTGCCCGCGTTGCCATCGCGTTTGACGTTCGTGACGCTCTTGAGTTCGAAGGAAATGTTGGGATGGGCAGTGACGTTGAGCCACTTTTCGCCATGCATGTGTTCCTTCATCACGGGATTAGGAACGTGCAGGGTGGCTGCATCGACCGTGATGGTCCCCTTGATATCAGCCGGATTGGCGGGATCCGCCGTGACGGTGCCGGAAATCCCGTTCGCGGTTCCGTTGATGGACTCGAGCGGGGCATCGAGTTTGAAGACGATGTTATTGACGCCTTTCGGGTCCTTGAAATCGAATGTGAGCGGCTCGGCGTGGATGGCGGAGCTGAGGGCGATTGTGGCGGCGACGGTGAGGAGTGATGTTTTCATGGTTGGGATTTCGGGAATATGGGAAGAAAAGCAACGACTGCAAGTGCGAAAGAGAGGCCGATCCCGGCAGCAAGAAACTCCACTCCGGGAACGAAGCGATTTTCGAAAACCGGATACTCAATTCCGGTGATTTCGTCGATTTTTTGTGTCGCGACCGAGGTCTTCGTCCAGCCGAGGTGGGCGCCCAGCGCGAACCATGTGGCGACGGTTGCGATCAAACAAAGGATCGAGGCGGCGCGGAGGATCTGCGGGACAGGGAAGTGAGTTTTCTCCGTTTTCATAGACACGCCGACGGGAGTGAGCAATCTAGCGGGCCTATCCGGACATGCAACTCCGGATGTTTTCCGCGTTCCGGGTTCCGGTTTGAGAAGTTACTCGATTCCGCCTGGAGGTTGTGGTAGACCCACTTGACGATGCCTTCTCTTGAAGCCGGTGAGCGTTTTGTCGAATCGCTACAATTGTCTGACCAACGGTCGCGTTTTTCCTTCCGGGTCGGCGATTACTTCAGGCAGATCGTGGCGACCGGCTTGTTTTTTCTCGGCGGGTTAATGGTTTCGCCCATTTGCTGGATGCTCCGCCGGGTGGCCGGACGATGGATCTCTTATGCGGACGGCCAGTGGATCCTGCACCACCTTTTCCGGTGGTATGTCGCATGGCTTCGTTTTTCGCGGTGCCTCGTTCTTGAGATCGAAGGCGAGGAGACGCTCCGCAAACTTCGTGGCACAGTCATTGCGGCAAACCATCCGGGGTTGTTGGATGCGTTCTTTCTCGTAGCGCTTCAACCCAGAACCGCTTGCGTGATGCGTGCAAATCTCCTCCGCAATCCTGTGCTCTCCGGCTGTGCTTTGCTGGCGGGCTACGTGACGAATGATTCTGGCTCCACGTTGGTTCGTCAGGGGATTGAGAAGATTCGAGAAGGAGGGAATCTTCTCATTTTTCCGGAAGGCACCCGCACGAGGCACCATGCGGTGAACTCGTTCAAGTCCGGCTTCGCCCTAGTTGCCGTCAAAGCGGGAGCGCCGGTGCAGACGGTGATCATTGAACGCGAAGGCCATCATCTGACGAAGGGATCCGGGCTGTTTCTACCGGCATCGTTACCATTGCGTTTCAAAATTCGTCCCGGCCGGCAGTTCGTGCCCGAGCCGGGGGAGAGCGCGCGGGCACTGACCGCCCGCCTCGAGAGTTGGTTTCGGTCGCAGATCATCAACACGGGAGACGGGATTCAGTCGAGGCCCGCATCCCTGCCTTGAACCCTGTTTCCTCCCGGCGGCAGCTTGTTATCCTCCCGAGCTACAATAGCGGTTCGCAACTGCTCAGCACTCTTTCGCAAGTCGCCGCGGAGTGGGCTCCCGTGTGGGCGGTGATCGATGGAAGCACGGATGGCAGCGGCAAGGACGCGGAACGGCTCGGGATCGATGGCGCTCGCGTAATCCATCTGTCGAAAAATGTCGGGAAAGGCGGCGCGGTGCTCGCGGCGTTTCTTGAGGCAAGCGCCCGCGGCTTCGACCATGCGCTGGTCATGGACGCTGACGGTCAGCATCCCGTCGAATTCATTCGGACGTTCTTTGATCTCTCGGAAAAAAATCCCGGATGCCTCATCGCCGGCGTGCCTATCTTCGGGCCAGATGCACCTCGCGAGCGGGTCGCAGGACGGCGTGTCGGAAACACGCTGGCCAAGATCGAGACGATCGGCCGCGGTGCGAAGGATTCGCTTTTTGGATTCCGTGTTTATCCGATCGAACCAACCATCCGGATTCTTGAGGCGACATCGACTGGACGCCGGTTTGACTTCGATACCGTCCTCGCGGTTCGGCTCGCATGGTCCGGTGTGCCGACGCTCAATCACTCGGTGCCAGTGAAGTATCCAGCCGCTTCCGTTGGCGGGGTCACACATTTCCAATACGTGCGAGACAACGTCCTGCTCGCAAAAAGACATGCGGGCTTGTTTTTTGAGATGCCGACGCATATCCCCCGATTGCTCTCGCTGCGATGTCCTTGACCAAACGTAGAAAACTCTTTGCCGCTCGCACGCTCGCTGCAGTTGCGACGGTCGTTCTTCCGGGGCGTGCCCGTGTTCTCTCATGGACATTGCATGAGGTGCTTCGGATCGGGCCTTCAATCCTCCGGAACAATGACTGGTATGGCCCGGTCGCCAAAAGTTTCCGCACGGACGGCCGGGAGGTTTGGCTTACAATCGATGATGGGCCGCACCCTGAACAAACCCCACGCGTCCTCGACAAGCTGGCGGCACACTCGGCGAAGGCATCATTTTTCGCGATAGGAAATCGGGTCGATTGGAACCGGTCCCTTTGTCGGCGGATTGTCTCGGAAGGCCACACACTCGAAAACCACACGTATTCTCACCCGTCGGCGCTTTTCTGGTCTCTTCCGAGTTGTGCGATGCGCGAGGAGATCGTTCGTTGTAATCATTCGATCCACGTTGCCGCCGGGGTGAGCCCCGGGTGGTTTCGTTCGCCCGTAG
Source organism: Terrimicrobiaceae bacterium (assembly GCA_049317665.1). GTDB lineage: Bacteria > Verrucomicrobiota > Verrucomicrobiia > Chthoniobacterales > Terrimicrobiaceae > JBBRHN01. The sequence goes on from JBMOHW010000003.1 coordinate 65,806, forward strand.
GGATGACAAATGCCTGCGTGCATCCTGCGGCCGCCCGGTCCTGGTTGCGCGTGGCGGGATGGTCGGCGGCGGGACTCGATGGACGGCCCGGTGCGCATCCGCAGGATGTCGTCGCACGAATCATGCGGCAGCTCGAACCCGGCGGAATCATTGTCCTTCACGAGGGACCTGGTCGGCGTGTCGTTGAGACAGTGGACCTCCTCCTCGAGCGTCTGGATGAGCGCGGCTTCCGATGCATTGTTCCGGAAGCGCGGAATGTCATTTCATGAGCGCCGCGAGATCTCACAGCGAGCGGTTTCTCTACCGCTTCGGTTACACATCTCCGGCATTCCGCGCGCTCCTCGGCTTGGGTCGCATGCTTGGTCGGAATGTGAGTCGATCTATAGGGAGGATTGTCGGGCGATCTTATGCCGTCACCCAACCTGGGGTCGTTGACGTGGTGCGGAAAAACCTTTCGCTCCTCAAAGGCCGGGCTTTTTCCCCTGACGAGGCCTCGCAGGTTTTTGTGAACTATGGCGAAACACTCGCAGACTATCTCTGGCTTGGATCGAGGAAGCCGGATGTCGGATTTTCGCTTGTGGAATTCAGTGGCGGCTTGGATCGCTTGCAAAGTGCATTGGCCAGCGGGAAGGGCGCGATCCTTGCCACCGGACACTACGGATTCTTCGAGTTGGGGGCACTTGTCCTCGGGCAAATGGGATTCCCGGTTTCCGTCGTCACATTTCCCGAACCGTCCCCCGCATTGACCCGCTGGCGCGCAGATTATCGGTTGCGATGGGGAGCCGAAACAATCGAACTGGCGGCGGATGCCTTCTCCTCGCTTCGAGTGAACGAGGCACTCGAACGCGGGCGATTCACCGCGATGCTCGTCGACCGGCCAGTCGGCGGCCGGACCGTGGATGTCGATCTTCCGGGCGGACGGATCCCGTTTTCCAGCGCCCCGGCCATACTCGCCTGGATGAGTGGATGCGCGGTTGTGCCTGTCGACGTGAGAAAAACAAAAGCGGGAAAGTATGCAATCCGTGCCGGTGAGCCGGTCCGTTGCGACACCACGCTTCCCCGTAACGAGGCGATTGCCAAATGCACACGCCAAGTCGCATCCGACCTCCTCGAGGGATTTCGGCAAGACCCACTCCAATGGTATCAATTCGTGCCCGTCGGTGTTTCAACAACATGAAAGCCATTCTTCTCACCGGCTTGTTTTTTCTGACGGCAATTCACGCCGCCATCCCGAGCGAACTTGATGCGGCCGAGACCAGCGCACTTCTCAGAAAGCTCACCGACGCCCGCGCGGGCAAGGCTTTGACCGCTCGCTTCGAAGAAAAGAAAATCCTGCCGATGATGACGGAGCCCATCTTCGAGCACGGCACCATCGCTTTCGAACCCCCGGGCAAGTTTCTCCGCCGCACTCAGGATGGAAATCTCGCCGTCAGTAATGGAACCACGCTGTGGATGTATTACCCGGCATTTTCTCAGGTTGAACAATACCCACTGGATAAAGGCGGCGGACCGGGCGCACTCTTCTCGATGCTCACGCAAATCTTCGAACTGAAGGATGTCGAACGACAATTCCGGGCCACGGCCACGCGAACTCCGGACGGTTATCAACTGCACCTCTTACCTCGCTCTGGCTCGCTGCGAAAAATGATTGGCGAGATCACCCTCCAACTCGACCGCTCGCTACGCCTGCGTTCGACCAAGTTGGTCGGGAGCGCGGGTGACCGCATTGAAACATCCTATTTTGACGAGAAGGTCGTCCCGGCCGGATCGACCGATTTTGAATTTGCGCCGGCGCCAGGAGCGACGGTTGTCAAGCCGTTGGGGCGATGAGGGGAGAAACTTCCGCGAAAAGTATCACCACTGAATCACCGAACTCGCGTAAGTGAGCCCCCCGCCGAACACGACGAGCAGAATGTAGTCGCCGACTTCGAAACGGCCCATACGATTCGCCTCATCGAGAGCGATCGCCACGGCGGCGGCCGACGTGTTTCCATACTTGTCCAAGTTGATGTGAAACTTGCTCAGCGGAACATCGAGACGATCCGCCATGGCCTCGATGATGCGAATGTTCGCCTGATGCGGGATGATGCATTTCAGATCATCCGTGGTGAGTCCGCTGTCATCGAGCGCACGCCGGGCGGCCTGCATCATCGAGATCACGGCCTGTTTGAACGTTTCCCGGCCATTCATGTGGAGAGTATTGAGTTTATCGTCGGCGTTTTCCTTCGTGATCGGAATCGCGCATCCACCGCCCGGCATGTGAAGGATATCACCATAGTTTCCATCACTGCCCATATAGGTCGCGATCACGCCATGCGAGCCCGGCCTGTAGCGCAGGACCGCGGCACCAGCGCCATCGCCGAAGAGCACACACGTGTTGCGATCCGTCCAGTTGACGATGGAACTGAGCTTGTCGGCACCGATGACAAGGACCGTGCTGTAAGTATGGTTAGCTATGAATTGCTGGGCGATCTCGACACAGTAAAGAAAGCCGGAACACGCGGCGTTGACGTCCATGCAGGCCGCATTCTTGGCTCCAATCAAGCGCTGGACGTGACACGCCGTGGATGGAAAAAATGTATCCGGCGTAATCGTCGCGACGAGGATCATGTCAACCTCATCCGGCGTCACGTTGGCGTCCTCCATCGCCTTCTTCGCTGCGGCCGCCGCCAAGTGGCTGGTGAACTCGCCCTCGGCCGCGATTCGCCGCTCACGGATTCCCGTGCGATCAATGATCCACTGGTCGGATGTCTCAACCATCGCCTCAAGATCGGCATTTGTCAGAACCCGCTCCGGCACGTAGCTGCCGGTTCCAATGATGGAGACGGTGCGGTTAGGCTGGCGCTCTTTGGGGCGTGGATACTTCTTCATGAATCGGTTGGATCGCCTCGATGATCCGGCTGTTAATCTTCTGCTCGACTGCCAATCGGGCCACCCGAATCGCATTCCGCATCGCTCGTGGCGAGGAGTTGCCGTGGGCCTTGATGCAGATGCCGTTGACTCCCAGTAGCGGGGTGCCGCCATATTCGTCGGTATTCGTGCGATTCCGGATCGCGATAAACGCCCCCTTCGCCAACCAGGCACCGAGCATTCGGATTGGCGAGGACTTGAGCTCAGTCTTCAGCCACGAAAAAATCGACTTCGCCAGTCCTTCGATCGTCTTCAGCAAGATATTCCCGGTGAACCCATCGCACACGACGACCTCCACAGGCCGCTTGAAGAGCCCGTGTCCCTCGACGTTCCCTGCAAATTGAATCGGGGCCGCGCTCAGGAGCCGGTAGCACTCCTGGCTGAATTCCGTTCCCTTCCCGGGCTCGGTGCCGATATTCAGCAGGCCGACTCGAGGGTTGGCGCACCCGAGCAACTCCCGGGTGTAAATCGTCCCCATGATCGCGAAGCCCACAATGTGCTCGGGCGTCGGGTCGATGTTCGCGCCGCCATCGATCAAAAGAAAAACCCCGCCCTCGCCCGGTATCAAGACCGCCAGTCCCGCCCGGTCGATCCCGGGGAGTGTGCGAAGCTTGATCGTCGAAGCCGCCACCAGCGCACCTGTGTGACCCGCCGAGACAACGGCATCGGCTTCACCGTTCTTGACCAAATCCACCGCGCGACTGACCGATGAGTCCTTTTTTTTCCGGACGCTATCGATCCCGCTGTCGGTCATGTCGACGACTTGGGACGCCGGGTGAAACTCGATCCGCCCCGTCAGCGACGAGACATCGTGCGAGGCGAGTTCTTGCCGGATCTTCGTCTCGTCACCAACAAATATGACCGTGATGTCCGGAAAATCCCTCAACGCTGCCACAGCACCGGCCACGGGATTCCGCGGCGCGAAATCCCCACCCATCGCATCAAGGGCAATCTTCATGCGGGAAATGCCCAACCCGTCAGATCAATCGGCGTCAATCGTCAATACCTGACGTTTGTTATAGTAGCCGCAGGACGGACAGGCGATGTGAGCGAGCACGGCTGCGCCGCATTGAGGGCACTTGCTCAGCTTCGGAGCCTGCCACCGGTTTGCCGCCTTGCGTGTCCGTAGGCGCATCTTTGAAGTTTTTCTTTTGGGAACTCCCATATTTTTATTCTGATATCGGTTTCAATTTATCCAACACATCAAATGCCGAGCCTGCCTTCCCGGGTGCAAACCGGGAAGCGCGGGACACGCTTTCGTATGCGGCCGGACATTTCTTGTTGCTGCCCACAGCATCGCATCGCGGGTGTGGAGGCAGGACGAGATGAATATCCTCCCGGATCGCCGGGGTCAAGTCCATCAGTTCATTTCCTGTGAGTTCGATTTGGAAGCCAAACGGGTCGATGACGATCTCATGCTCGAAATCCCCCAGGCAGCACACGCACCGCTGGCGCACACGGAGCGCCAGCGATCCGCTCCCAAAGAGCCCGCCATCGCTCATCCCGACATCGATCGAGTATCTCAAAGGCGACACGGCCTCCGAGTCGGCTTCTGCAAGCCCGAGGGCCCCCGCATCCTCCTCGCCCTCCAAGTGCAGAGTTTCGCCCTGGGGAATCTGGCGCAAGTGGACCTTCATAAGACAACGATTATCTATCACCGCTCCACAATCGGGTCAACGCAGGTCGTATCAAGGCTTGACGAAATTTCTCCCTGCCACACAACGTAAGTTCATGGCCCACATCCCGGACCCGCATCGCTACGAAAAAATGGAATACCGACGCTCGGGCCGAAGCGGGCTTCATTTGCCGTCGGTCTCGCTTGGCCTCTGGCACAATTTTGGCGGCATCGACGATTTTGAAAATTCCCGATCCATGGTCCTCCGATCGTTCGATCTCGGAATCACCCATTTCGACCTCGCAAACAACTACGGACCCCCGCCCGGCAGCGCTGAGACGACATTCGGCAAGATCCTCCGCGACGATCTCGCTCCCTACCGCGACGAGCTCATTGTTTCCTCAAAAGCCGGATATCGCATGTGGCCCGGACCCTACGGAGAGTGGGGCTCACGCAAATACCTCCTGGCCAGCCTCGATCAAAGCCTCCGCCGGATGGGGATCGAATACGTGGACGTTTTTTACAGCCACCGCCCGGATCCCCAGACTCCGCTCGAGGAAACCGTCGGTGCCTTGGTCCACGCCGTCCGCTCCGGAAAAGCACTCTACGCCGGGGTTTCAAACTACCCACCCGAGATGACCCGCCTCGCCGCCGACCTCCTCCGCAGTGCGGGCATGCCGCTCCTCATTCACCAGCCGCGCTTTAATCTGCTCGAGCGTCGCGTGGAGCAAGGTTTGTCCGATGTCCTGTGCGAGGAAGGCATCGGCTGCATTGCATTTTGCCCGCTTGCTCAGGGTTTGCTCACCAACCGATACCTCGACGGCATTTCCCCCGGCTCCCGAGCCAGCAAAGAACACGGATTCCTCAAAGCCGCCCAGATTGTCGAGGAAACAATGCGGCGTGTCCGGGCCCTCAACGAGATCGCGCTCGCTCGCGGCCAGTCGCTGGCTCAAATGTCGCTCTCCTGGGTCCTTTCCCGCGCGTTCGTGACATCCGTGCTCATCGGAGCCAGCCGGAAGGAACAGATCGAAGAAAACGTCGAGGCCGCCACCCGCGCCTCGTTTTCCCCGGAGGAATCCTCGGCCATCGACGCCGCCTGCGCGTTGTAGCCGGCCCGCGCGGGAGAAGGCATTCGGATCCCTAGAAATAACCAGCCAATGCACATCTTCGACGTTCTGGCACCAACGATGGCGATGATCGCGCTCGGAGCATGGCTGGGCTGGATTCGATTTTTGGGCAAACCGTTCATTGGAGAGTTAAACAAGCTGGCGTTCTGGGTAGCCTTGCCTTCGCTCATTTTCCGCGCAGCGGCACACGCCGGGAGCCCCTCGATGCAATCCCTGGTTTTTGTCGGCGTGATCACCGCGGCGACTCTTCTCACCGTCGCAGTGGCGTGGGCTGTCGCAGCCGGGATCCGAATTCCCTCCTCGTCGCGAGGCACATTTGTTGCCTCCTCGTTCTTCGGAAATCTCGCCTATATCGGGCTGCCGATCCTCGCTCATAGCCTCGGCCCCGTCGCACTCGGCGATTCTCCTGAGCTGCTCGCAACCGCGTTGATAGCCATGACGGGAATGACCGTTTTCAACAACGCGCTCGCGGCATCTCTTTTTAGGAAAGAGCGGTTTGAAATCCGCGGACTCGTCCGTCTCATCGTGACAAACCCGATTGTGATCGCCGGTTGTTTGGGGATCGGCTACGGGATGACCGGCTTGTCCGTGCCCTATGTTTTCGACGACGTGCTCCGAACTCTCGGCGCGACCGCGGTGCCATTGGCATTGATTTCGATCGGAGGCTCGCTCGAAATGACTCCTCTGCGCGGACGGATCTCGTGGATCGCATGCGCCTCAGCCTTGCAGGTCATCGTGTTTCCCCTCATCGCTTGGGTGATCTGCCGAACACTCAACCTCGACCCAGCCGACTCCCGAATCGTGCTGATTTTCTGCGCCTGTCCCACCGCCGCCGTCACCTACACCATGGCGAGCCAAATGGGCGGCGACGAGGCCCTCGCCGCCGGGGCCATCGCGATGAGCACGGTCGCTTCGTTCGTAAGTCTGGCCGTCGTGCTCGGAATCACATGGTGCAAGGCAGCCGCGGAATTTCGGGAAAAATCATTGGGAAAAATCCGAATCCGCCATTCCCAACACCGCTTCCAGCGTGTATCAAACCCTCCGAGCCATTCGTCGTATCTTGGCGGAGAAAAATCCAACTTTTCACCCATTGATCGTTTGCTCGCCGAAACGACCAAAGGCGGCAGCTTCTCAAGAATAAACTAGCGCAAGCGCCTCGTTAGTCCCGGATTCGGATTTTGCCCGCGAATCAAGCTGATGAACGCAATTGAAATCAAAGTGACCGGACAAGATAACCCGGAAGAAAACCTATCGCGGTTTCCTCGCTATAGTTCCTTTACATTCGCGAGGATTTGCATGATTCGCGGGCCTCTTCTGCTGTTTTCGGGTTGTATCGGGATCGACCCGAATGTCTGGCCCAGGGTGGGCAAACGGAGCATTTGCTGGCTTATCGATCCAACGGCGAAGCCGTCCCAATACCGGGGCGTCCGAGGACGTGCGTGTAGATCATCGTTGTCGACACATCGCTATGGCCCAACAGTTCTTGCACCGTGCGAATATCCGCCCCGGACTCCAGCAGATGCGTAGCAAAACCAGCGCGATAGCGCTCCTTACCAAGGGACCAAGTCGAGCGTTTGGTGCAGGGAGCACAACCGGAGCATCTGCTGGCTATCGATCCAGCGGCGAAGCCGTCACAATACCGGGGCGTCCGAGAACGTGCGTGTAGATCATCGTTGTCGACACATCGCTATGGCCCAACAGTTCTTGCACCGTGCGAATATCCGCCCCGGACTCCAGCAGATGCGTAGCAAAACCAGCGCGATAGCGCTCCTTACCAAGGGACCAAGTCGAGCGTTTGGTGCAGGGAGCACAACCGGAGCATCTGCTGGCTATCGATCCAACGGCGACACCGTCGCCACTTCCGGGTGCCCGAGGACATGCGTGTAGATCATCGTCGTCGACACATCGCTATGCCCCAGCAACTCCTGCACCGTGCGAATATCGGCACCCCCTTCCAGCAGATGCGTAGCAAACGAATGCCTCAATGTGTGCGGCGTCACCGGTTTCGTCAGACCCGCCCTCCGCGCCACACGCCTCACGAGTTGCTGTAGCCCGTTCTCTCCAACATGGTGTCTCCGGATTTTTTTTGTCCACGGATCCGTCGAGAGTCCGTCCGCCGGAAACAACCAATACCAACTCCACTCACTCTCCGCATTGACATACTTGACCGACAGCGCCTCCGGCAGAAAAACGCCCTCCACACCCATCTCCCGGTCCTTGGTCCATCGCTCCCTCGCCACCTCGATCTGCGCCTCGAGCGCCGGAATGCTCTTCTTCGGAAGCGGAACCCTCCGATCCTTCGCCCCCTTTCCCGAGCGCACCACGATATACCGATTTCCAAAATCCACGTCCTTCACCCGCAGACGCACACACTCCATCACCCTCAAGCCCGAGCCATACATCAACTCCGCCATCAACTTCCCCTGCCCCTCCATCAACTCCAACAAATCGCTCACCTCCTCCCGCGAAAGCACCGTCGGCAGATGCTGAGTCTGAGCCGCCCGCCTGACATCTTCCAATCCCCCACCTCCACGCTTGAGAACTCCGCGAAACAAAAACTGGAGCGCACTCAAGGCTTGGTTCTGTGTCGAGCTCGATACGCGACGTTTCAGCGTCAGGTAATCCAGATACTCCTTCGCCTGCCACCAACGAATCTCATCACGCGACTTCGGCTGCGTGAAGATCAAAAACCTCCGAACCCATTCCAAATAGCTCTGCTCCGTCCGATACGCATACCGCGCCACCCGCAAGGCCTCCGTCACTTCCTCAAGGAACGACTCATATCGCGGCGGAACCTCCCCGGTATCCTCCCGCCCGGCGAATTCCCGTGAAACCCTCCCCTCCGTCGGGCCCCGGCCCACGTCCGCCGGATCCAGCGAATCCAATCTCGATTTCCAGCCCGTCGGACCTCCCCCCAACTCATCCAAAAATGATGCCCAATCCCGCGCCCATTTCAAGGGCTCAACTTCTTGGAAAAACACCTTCAACCCCTCCTCCGCCTGCCTCATTTGCCATTCCTTCTTGCCCTCCCTCGCCAGCTTCTCTAAAAACCCCCTCACGTCATCCGCACTCGACGCATCAAATTTCCGCGGCCGAATAAAACTGAAGAAACCCAGCAACCATGCACGGTAGTATTCCTGAAACCTCGGCTCGACTCCCCGCTCCTTCAAAGCCATTCGGAACCGCAGCCAACACTCGTCCCATCTCGCTGACCCCATTCGTTTTGCAGCAATATGTGATGGCTCCCTGATCATGAAATAGAATGATATCACGATACTGCAATAACGCAACACGCAATCCTACAATACGTTCGCCAAAAATATATGGCTTGGCACATTACCGTTCTTGAACGCGACATCTACCGCCAAAGAATATGTCGGGATTCCACGCGGTTGCGGACCATGGAGCCAAGCGTTGAAAAAGAATACAGAGGCCGAGCTTACTGCGACCATTTCCATGGACTACCACGCTTCTCTCCACTGCAAGAAAAGCCGCCACAATTTCACTTTCTGATAAGTGGAACTAATCGTCTAGTATCAGGACATTTGCAAAATAAACTAATAATGAAACCCCTCTTTCCTGATACGGATACTTTCTGGATTCTGTCTTCTGGCTTTATTGATGCCGCAGACGCTGCCCTTGAGCAAATTGATGAAACGGAATACAGAGGGTTTGCCGTGCTTCCATGCATTTTCCTGTCATTTCGTTCGATAGAGCTAGCGCTTAAGTCCTATCTTGCCAAACAAGGGTATAAGCAAGAGCAAATTAAAGAGCGAATTGGGCATAACTTATTAACGCTTATCAAACACGTTGAGACAGTTGGGACGCTTAGCGAGATTGGACTCGAACCCGATTCCCGATTATTTATTGAAATGTGGGCTCAGAAATATAGCTTTAAATGGTTCGAATATCCTGACGATGTGCTCGTTAATATACCAGATCCTCGCAAAACCACTAAAATAGCGCGGCGCATTTGCGAAGCGATTCGACACATATCCTAAACATTTTATGAACATTCAGACACTTCATATTAAGATTCCATGTGAGCCATCTTTTACTGCATCACTCGCGGATACAAAAGTCTATTTATCTGATAAAGGTGATCAACTGTCCACAATCTACATTTGGCATGAGGGACTTTCAAATTGGATGCGCGCATCTGAATGCTTGGAATTGTTGGGTTTTGACGCGACAGTTCCTCCGCCACTTTCAAAAGCCATACTCGATATCGACTCAAGCCCTGCTATGCCGTTGCCGATTACATTTACCCCTAATAATACATTGCTGTCAAAAGCAGATATATTAATCATTGGAACAATCTGCGCAATCCTTTGTTTGATGTTCATGTTCCCTCCTTATGTTGAGTTTCCAGCACCTAGACCTCAAATGACTCATAACTTAGGATATGCGTTTTTACTGGTCCCTCCTGCGTGTGCTACAGCTGACTGGTCTGTCCGAGTTGATGCTGGTCGTCTTGCGCTTCAGTTCTTTGCCGTGATAGCAGCTTGCATAGTGGGTTTGGCGTGCGTTCGAGTTATGCCAAAACATATTGCAGACCGAGATTCAATTAAACAGCCAAGTCACAACATGGTTTGTAGCGTGGATCAGTCGATGCATTTTCTTGGCGGTCTCCATCACCCATGGAGGCGTTTGTTTGCGCGAACAGTTGACGTGTT